>JBBISV010000031.1:15609-20429 GCA_037441085.1 Gammaproteobacteria bacterium
CGCCGATGGTGGTTATCTGCGCGGTGCGCTCGCGCCGGGGCATCGCAACCGTTTCGAGGCGCCGATCGCGAGCCATCATCTGCTGCGCGCCCACGGGGCGGCGGTGCAAGCCTATCGCGCGGAAGGCAGACACCAAATCGGCTTGGTCGTGAATCTCGAGCCGAAGTATCCGGCGACCCAGGCGCCCCCGGACCTCGCCGCCTGCGCGCGCGCGGACGCCTATATGAACCGCCAATACCTGGACCCGGCGCTACTCGGGCGGTACCCGGCCGAGATGACGGAAATCTTCGGGCCCGCGTGGCCCGAATGGCCCGCGCGGGATTTCGACCTCATCCGGCAGAAGATCGACTTCATCGGCGTCAATTACTACACCCGCAGCGTCGCCCGCGACGACGCCTCGGCCTGGCCCCAGCGCGCCGTGTCGGTTCCGCAGGCGCGCGCCACGTACAGCGAGACCGGCTGGGAGGTCTACCCCCGGGGGCTCGCCGATACGCTCGCGTGGGTGAAGGGGCGTTATGGCGACATTCCGATGTACGTCACGGAAAACGGCGCCGCATTCTACGATCCGCCGACCGCGGACGGCGGTCGGATCGATGACCCGTTGCGGGTCGCCTACCTGCGCGACCACTTGCGCGCCGTGCGCGCGGCCATCGCGCAGGGAGCCGACATCCGCGGCTATTTCGTGTGGTCCCTGCTCGACAACTTCGAGTGGGCGCACGGCTACTCCAAGCGCTTCGGGATCGTGCACGTCGACTATGCGACCCTCGAGCGCACGCTCAAGGCGAGCGCGCATTTCTACCGCGAGATCATCGCCACGCAGGGGTGCGCGATCAACCTTTGACGCTGCCCATCGTGATTCCGCGCAGATAGAATCGCTGCAGCGCGAGGAACAACGCGAGCACCGGCAGCACCGTCACCACGGCGCCGGCCATCATCAGTTCATTGTCCTGCGCGTGGTCGCGCGACAGGCTCGCGAGCGCGATCGGCAGTGTCTGCAGATTGCGGCCGCTCAGGGCGATCAACGGCCACATGAAATCGTTCCAGGTCGTCAGAAAGACGAGCACCCCGAGGGTCACGAGGATCGGCCGCAGCAACGGCAGCACCACCGAGACGAAGATCCGCCATTCACCCGCGCCGTCGACGCGGGCGGCATCGAGCAGTTCGCCCGGTATGGACAGGGCATATTGGCGCACCAGAAAGATGCCGAAAATGCTGGCGGCGCCGGGGATGATCACCGCGGCATACGTGTCGATGAGGCCGAGATATTTCAGGATTCCGAACAGCGGTATCATCGCGACCTGCGCGGGAACCTGAAGACCCGCGATCAACACGCGGTACAGGGTCTTCCGGCCCGGGAAACGCAGCGCCGCGAACGCATAACCGGCCATGCCGTTCAGCAGCACGGCGAGCACGGTCGTACAGGTCGCGATGACCAGGCTGTTGAAGAAGTACCGTCCCAGGTGCTGCGATGCGAACAGGGCGCGATAATGCGCGATGGTGATCGTCGACGGCAGCAGCGGCGGCGGATAGCTCGATGATTCCCCGGATGGCATAAAGGACACCGATAACATCCAAAGCAGCGGGAACAGGGTGGCCGCCGCGGCGAGCATCAGCGCCGCGTTGACCAGCAGAAGGTGCGCGCGCCGGTTCATTCGGCGCCGATCCGGCGTGCGAACCAGAGCTGCAGCGAGGTCAGTGCCAGGATCAGCGCGAACAGCACGAACGCGATGCTCGATGCGTAGCCCAGCCGCCACCATACGAAGCCCTGGTCGAACATGTAGTACAGGACGCTCAGCGTGCTCTGCAGCGGCCCGCCTTCGGTCATGACATAGGGTTCCGCGAACAGCTGGAAGTAGCCGCTGACCGTGAGGATGCCGACGAGCGTGAGCGTCGGCGCGAGCAGCGGCAGCGTGATGTGCCGGAAGCACGCGACCGCACCCGCGCCCTCCAGGTGCGCCGCATCGTACAGGTCCTCGGGGATTCCCTGGAGCGAGGCGAGCAGGATGATCATGTTGTAGCCGAAGTTCTTCCAGGTCGCGAGCAGCACGATCGCCGGCATCGACCAGCGCGGATCGCCGAGCCAGTCGATCCGCGGGAATCCGAGGTGAACCAGAAAATAATCGATGAATCCGTAGCGGCTGTGAAACAGGTAGCGCCACACCAGCGACACGGCCACGAGCGTGGTCACCACCGGGGCGAACAGCGCGGTGCGCATGAACGCCTTGAAGCGCGCGGCGCGCGCGTCGATCAGCAGGGCGAGCGACAGCGAGGCGGCGAGGGACAGCGGCACGCCGAGCACGACGAACTCGGCCGTGTTGCCGAGCGCCCGCCAGAACACCGGCGTGGACAGCAGGGTCAGATAATTGTCGAAGCCGACGAAGCGCAAATTGCGTATGTCCGCGAGCGAGTACAGATCGTAATCGGTGAAGCTGACCGCGAACGCGCCGAGCACCGGCACCAGGAAGAATGCGCCGATGATCGCGAGCGCCGGCGCGGACAGGAGCCATCCCGCGCGGGCGCCGGCTGAGGGGGCTTCGCGCCTCACAGCGGCCGGTTCCGTCGCAGCAGCCAGCGCCGCTTGGCGAGCATGTCGTCGACCCGCGCATCGAAGCCGGTCACCGCGGCATCGATCGACTCGTCGCCGCGCGCGACGCGCTCGGCCATCTCGCGCATTCCCTGCATGATCTGCTCCCATTCGGGTACCTGCGGAACCGCCCGCAGGTGTTCCAGTTGAACGCGAAAGGCGCGTGTGTGCGGGTCATCGGCGATGCGGCCCAGGCCCCAGGCCGCGCGCCGCGGCGGCAGGTCGCCGGTCAGACGGTACAGGCGCACCTGGACGTCGGGGCGCGACAGGTATTCGATCAAGGCCCAGGCGCTCGCCTGGTGTTTCGACGAGCGGAAGATCACCAGGCTCGATCCGCCGGCGCTGGAGACGCCGGGGCCGTCGGGACCGGGCATCGGCGCGGTCATCCAATCGGCCTGTTCCGCCTCGGGCAAGCGGCGCTTGAACTCGCCGATGTTCCACGGCCCCGAGATATAGAACGCGAATTCACCCCTGCCGAAATCGGTCCAGACATTGGCAAGCTGCGTGTCATTGACGAGCGGGGCGAGGTGCCGTGCGAACAGTTCGCGGTAGAAGTCGAGCGCCCGTCGAAACGAGGCGCTGCGAAAGTTGCCGTATCGGTTGTCGTCGCGAAGCATCGGTTCCGGCTCCTGCAGCGCCAGCACCTGGAGCGGCTCGAATTCGTTCAAGGGCAGCAACACGGCATATCGGTCCGGGCCGACCAGACGTTTGACCGCCTCGAGTTGCGCAAGCCACCCCGCCCAGGTCCGGGCGGGCGCCGCGAAGCCCGCGGCGCGCAAAATATCGCTCCGATAGTAGAGCAGCCGGGTGTCCACGTACCAGGGCACACCGTAGAGGGTGCCCGCGAGTACATTGGTTTGCCAGACGCCGGGGAAATAGTCGGCCGGCACCACGATCTTGGAGTTCTTGACGTCGGCGCCGAGCGGCAGGATCGCGTGCAGCGTTGCGAGTTCCGGGATCCAGGAGTTGCCGAGCTGGCAAAGATCGGGCGTGGAGTCGCCCGCAAAGGCGGTCAGCAATTTCTCGTGCGCGGCGCTCCACGCGAGGCGCTGCACCTCGACGTGAATGTGTGGGTGGGTGCGCTCGAAATCGGCGAGCAGCGCGGGCATGACGTCCGCTTCGCTGCCGATGGCCCAGAAGCGCAGCACCTCGGTGCCGGTAGGCCGGGCGTCGCAGCCGAGCAGCGACAGCGTGATCGCCGCCAGCCACGCGCGGCGCCGCAACCGCGCGCCGCGGGTCGGCGCTGCCGTGGGCGCACTCGTCAGTGTGGCCTGTGTCTCTGGCATCACCGAATCGCTTTGGTCTATTACCAATTCCTGATATTCCGCGCGTTGTCGGATATTGTCCACAAATCGGTCGGCCGCCATTCCCGTCCGGGCGGGTGCGACGGCGACGGCGGCGTCGTGAGCTCCGGCGCCGAATTGCGGTGTCGTCGCACGCACAGCCGCGCGTTCCGGGTGCCGGCGCCACCCTCGGTCGAGCCGCGCCGGCCGGGACTTGACAGTGAGTAGATCTCGTTTATAGAATCCAGAAAACGTTTTCATTGCCGTTGTTAAACGTTTCCAAAGAATAAGACGCCAGACTGGCTTATTGGGGGAAGAATGGTCGGTTCCAGCATAGGCATCGCTCCGCCGTCGCGTGGGTCGCAGATGCTCGCCCCCACCGGAGCCGTGACGACAGTCTGTGCGAGCGTCTGGATAGGGGCTGAAACTCGGCCCGCCAACCGACTTTCCCGACTTGTCGCGCCCGCGCGTCAAAGCGCGGGGTCCGATGCCTTTCGGCGCGACGATCGCGCGGCCGCCGTCGTGAGAAAGACCGGCAATCACGGCTTCACGATTCACGCCTTTCCTGACTTACAAACTCACCGATAAGTGTCCCGAGGGGAGAATGCTCATGCGGACGAAGCAAGCCTTTTCGAACAAGCGTCTGGTCAAAACGGCCGTCGCCGCGGCGGTCGCCACGGCCCTCGCGGGGCCGACGGTCGTCTGGGCCCAATCGGCTTATGCGACCTTGCGCGGGCGTGCGTCGGCGAACGCCTCCATTACCGCGACCAACGTGCAAACCGGCGCGTCCCGTCATACGACGGCGTCCGCCGACGGCTATTACACGCTGGTCGGCATGCCGGCGGGCACCTACCGCGTCGATGCCGGTTCCGGCACCGAACACCGGATCACGCTCTCGGTCGCGTCGACGACCACGTATGACTTCGTGAAGGGCGCGGGACAGGAAGAACAGC
>JBBISV010000031.1:20439-22486 GCA_037441085.1 Gammaproteobacteria bacterium
CCAGGAAGTCATGGTCACGGGGACCCGGCTGCGCGATGTGCGCAGCTCCGAGGTCGGCGGCGTCGTCGACCTGCAGCAAATCGACGTCACGCCGCAGATCACGCGCAACTTTCTCGAGTTCGCCGACACGGTTCCCGGCGTGACCTTCACCGTCGACGGCAAGGGCAACACCTCGCTGCGCGGCGGCGCGGAAGTCGACAGCAACGTCAATGTCTACATCGACGGCGTGGGCATGAAGGACTATGTGACCAGCGGCGGCATTTCCGGCCAATCTGGCGCGAGCAAGGCCGGCGATCCGGGCAATCCGTTCCCTCAGCTCGCGATCCAGGAATACAAGGTCATCACGTCGAACTACGGCGCCCAATACGGCCAGGTGGCGAGCGCCGCGATCACCGCGCAGACCAAGTCCGGCACCAACACGTTCGCGGGCGAGGCCTTCGGCAACTACACCAACCAGAATATGCGCGCCGACACGCCGGCCGAAATCGCCGCCGGCACGGTCAATAATCCCAAGGTGTCCGGCGCGACCGATGAATATGGCTTCGCCCAGGGCGGCCCGATCGTCAAGGACAAGGCGCATTTCTTCGTGGCCTACGAGCGCAAGGATCTTTCCCTGGCGAATTCCGTGTTTCCGCCGGGCTCGAATGGCGCCACGCTTGCGAGCCTGCAACCGCTGCTGCCCGCGAATGTGTTCGCGCAATTCGGCCCGACGACCAATCCGTTCAAGGAAGACCTGATTTTCGGCAAGGTCGACTGGGAGCCGAGCGACAACGATCGTTTCGAGATCACGGATCTGACCAGATTGGAGAACCAGACAGTCGGAGCCGCCGGGCAGGTTGCCGTGTCGGCCGCCTATGCGTTCAAGAACAACAACGATCAAGTGATGTTGTTCTGGCAGCACGCCGCGACCAACTGGGTCAACGAGATGCGGCTGACCTATGAAGACTCCCTGTCCAGCCCGGAGCAGTCCTCCGGCAATCCGGCCACGACCTACGTGTATTGGCAGACGCTCACGAGCGGTACCACGACGACGACCACCAACACGAACGTGATCCAGGTCAACGGCCAGGATCCGCGCAGCTATTTCCGCTATGCGCAGAGCGGCGAAGGCTTTCAGGACGACTTTACGTTGAACAATTTGACCTGGAATGGGCAGCACACGCTCAAGGCGGGCTTCAACTACAAGGGCGTCGATCTGACCGCGCGGGACGCGGGGCAGGGCGCCAACTACTATTATGCGGTCGATCAGCAGAACGGAACCTATCCGACGCCGTTCCAGGCCGTATTCACCGTCACCAACCCCGGTCAAAACAACACCGCGACGTCGAACGACAAGCAGGTCGGCGTGTACCTTCAAGACGACTGGGTGCCGATGCCGAAGCTCACGGTGAATCTCGGCGTGCGTTGGGATTACGAAACCGTGCCCTCGTGGGAGAAGTTCCAGCTGCCGGCCGCCTTGGTCGCGGCGATCAACGGTCCGTTTCCGGGAGTTCCGGGCGAGACCTACGCCCAGGCTCTCGCTCTCGGCGGCATCAACATCAACAATTACATCGGCAACGGCAGCAACCGTCACGCACCGACTAATCAGTTCCAGCCGCGTTTGGGATTCTCGTATGACTTCCATGACGACCAGCGCCACGTGCTGTTCGGCGGGTATGCGCGCAGCTATGACCGCAACGTGTTCGATTTCATGTCGCTGGAGCGGACCAAGATTGCTCTCTCGGAGCCGACGCTGAATTTCTACGGAGGCGGTTACTCGTACAACAAGTGCACGACGGCTGCCCAGGCTAGCAGCACTTGCGTCGCATGGGATCCCTCGTAGACCAACCTCGCGAACCTGCAGGCGCTCGCGAACGGCAACTTCGGCGAGGTCGACCTGTTGAACAACGGGCTCAAAAATCCGTACTCCGATCAATTCAGCATCGGCATGCGCAACCGCGTCGGCGATTGGAACATCAGCACGACCGTGGCCCAGATCAACAGCTACAACATCATCCTGGGGCATCTCGGGAACCGCTATTCGAACGGAGCCTATTATCAGAACGGC
>JBBISV010000032.1:0-22347 GCA_037441085.1 Gammaproteobacteria bacterium
CGCTCCGGGCGCCCGCGCCGCAACGGCGCCCGCGGCCGCGCCGGTCACGGCCGGCAAGGCAATCTACCGCGAGGGCTTGTTGCCCACCGGTCGTCCGGTCGAGGGCCGCCGCGCGTTCGGGGCCGACGTCACGGGACGCGCGGCCGCGTGCGAGAACTGTCATCGCCGCAGCGGCTTAGGTTACGTCGAAGGCGACATTCTGATTCCGCCGATCACCGAGAAATATCTCTATCGACGCGGTGTCACCAACGCCCGCGACCTGTCGATGGATCACCTCCTCGGGGTCGCACCGCGCGCCGGCGCATACGACGATGCGTCGCTCGCGCGCCTGATCCGCACCGGCGTACGGCCCGACGGCCGGATCTTGAATCCCGTGATGCCGCGTTACGCGCTCGACGCCGCATCGATGAGCGCGCTGGGCGATTACCTGAAGACCCTCGGCAACCGGCCGCCCCGTGGCGTGACCGCGACGACGCTGGACTTTGCGACCATCGTGACGCCGGATGCGGATCCGGTCGCAAAGAAAGCGATGGTGACGGTTCTGCAGCGCTTCTTCGCCGGGCAAAACCGGGTCATTGCCGCGGAGGTCCGGCCGATGCACGCATCGCGCGAAATCATGTATCGCGTGACCCGTCGGTGGCGGCTGCACGTGTGGCAATTGTCCGGCCCGCCGAGTGCCTGGGACCGGGAACTGCGGGACCATCTGGCCGCGCAGCCGGTGTTCGCGGTCATTTCGGGACTCGGCGGGCGGACTTGGGAACCGGTGCATCGGTTTTGCGAGCGCGAGCGGGTACCCTGTCTGCTGCCGAACGTCGATTTGCCGGTGGTGCAGGAGCGCGACTTCTATCCGGTCTATTACTCGCGCGGCGTGCTGCTGGAGGCGGATCTGGTCGCCTCCCGGCTGTTCGCCGCCGGCGCGCCGCGTCCGCGACGCCTCGTCGAGGTCTATCGCCGCGACGACATCGGCGGCGCGGCGGCGGAAGCGCTTGCACGCCGGGCGGAAGCGGCGGGCATCGCCGTCGACCGACGGGACTTGCCGGCCGCCGGGGTGGAATCCGGCGGCGGCGCGGGGGCGTTGCGAACGGCGATCGCCGGCGCCGGGCGCGACGACGCATTGGTGTTGTGGTTGCGCCCGCGCGATCTGGCGGCGCTCGGTCCCGCGCCGTCGACGTCCCTGGTGTACTTCTCCGGCCTGATGGGCGGTCTCGAGACGGCGCCACTGCCCGGCCGATGGCGCGCGGCTGCGCTCGAAACCTATCCACTCGACACCCCGGAACGCCGCCGCGTCCGCATGGACTTTCCGCTCGGCTGGTTGAGCGTGCAAAAAATCCCGGTCACCGCGGAGCGGGTGCAAACCGACACCTATTATGCGTGTGTGATCCTGGCCGAGGCCCTGGGGCACATGCTCGACAGCTTCGTGCCGGAGTACTTGGTCGAACGCCTGGAGATGACGCTCGGCGCCCGCATCGTCGACGGTTACTATCCGCGGCTCGGCCTGGCGCCGGGACAGCGCTTCGCGTCGAAGGGCGGCTACCTAGTGCGTCGATCGGACACCGCACCCGGAGGTGTCGTCGCGGCGAGTGCGTGGCTCACGCCCTGAGACCTGGGTTTCGCCGAAGTTATAGAGTAGAGGGGGTCATCCGCATGAGTGAGTCCATCTTCGTATCCGCCTTCCCGGTCAACCGGGTCCTGTGGGCCAAGCGCGTCTGGGTGGGCGGCGCGCTGAGTGTACTCGTTGCGGCTTCGCCGGCGGTCATGGCTGCGCCTCAGTTGACCGTCGCGCAAATATTGCAGCGCAATGCGCAGGCGCGGGGCGGACTGGCTGCGTGGGAAGGGATTCAATCGATGGTGCAGATCGGCTTGATCGATCGCCAAACCGCCGTCGGGAGCCGCGCGGCTTCGCGCGCGCAAACCGGGCGCATCGGCGCGGACGCCGACCAAGCGGTCCAATTCCGTTTGATCCTGCAGAAGCCCAATAAGATGCGGATGGATTTGACCTATCGCGGCGCGACCGCGATTCAAGCCTTCGATGGCTCCGCGGGCTACACGGTCGAGCCCGGGCCGAACGGGGCGATAGCCCGTCCGTTTACCACCGATCAAGTTCGTGCGGCCGCATCGCAACAAGGGCTGGACGGCCCATTGCTCGATGCGGCGGCGGACGGAACCGTCGTCACCCTGGCCGGCGTGGAGCCCGTCGACGGGCGGCCGGCCTATCAGCTCATACTCGCATTGAAGAATGGCGCCACCCGCCACGTTTGGGTCGACTGCGCCGACTTCCTTGACGTGAAAATCGATGGAACGCGGGTGATCGGCGGCCATTTATGGCCGATCGAGACGACATTTGGCGAGTTTCGCACCGAGGGGAAGGTGACCGTGCCCCACGAGATCCGGACCTCGATCGACGGCGTGCACACGATGGAGCGGATGCGGATCCTCCGGGTGGTGCTGAATGCGCCGCTGGAGGCGTCGTTGTTCACGCTGCCGCGTGCCCCGGGGAAAGGCGCCGGCACCGCGCACTGAGCCGGGGTTTTGTCTTATTCATCCGGCCTCTACCGTGTTCTCCTACCTTCGCTTTCGGAAGCGAGTGCGTACAGTTCCCAGCATGAAACCGAACTGCGCGCTTCGCTTGCGCCGCTCGCGTGGGTTCACGCTGCTCGAGCTGTTGGTCGTCATGGTGATCATCGGCTTGTTGGCGGGCTTCGTCGCCCCCCGATATTTCGCCCAGGTCGGCAAGTCCCAGGTCAAGGAGGCCAAGGCGCAAATCGACGCGCTGGACAAGGCGATCGAAGCGTTCCGGCTCGACGTCGGCCGTCTGCCGACCACCGAGGAGGGGCTGGCGGTGTTGAATATCGCGCCGCCGAACGAGCCGAATTGGGCGGGTCCTTACCTCCAAAAGGCGGTCCCGCTCGATCCCTGGGGCCATCCGTACGTCTATGCGGCTCCGGGCACGCACAACAATGACTTCGACTTGATGAGCTACGGCAAGGACGGCCAGCCCGGCGGCACCGGAGAGAACGCGGACATCGGCAACTGGTAGCGCCATGGAATTTCGCATCAAAGGGCTCAACTCCGCCCAGGCTGTGATGACCCAATCCATAGACGCGGTGGACGAGGCCGACGCGCGGCGGCAGTTCGCGTTGCAGGGACTGCGCATCATATCGGTCGTGCCGGTCGGCCGGCGCCGGCCCTTCAAGCGCGGCGCGAAACTTCCGGTGGTGATCTTCAGCCAGGAACTGGTCGCGCTGCTCGACGCCGGTCTGTCGCTGGTCGAGTCGATCGAAGCCCTGACCGAGAAGGAGTCGAACGTCGCGCTGCGCCGGCCGCTCGAGCGCATCCTGAGCCGGCTCTACGAAGGCCAGACGCTCGCCACCGCCCTCACCGAGCACCCGCAGACGTTTCCCGCGCTTTACGTGTCCACGGTGCGCGCGAGCGAGCGCACCGGCGCGTTGCGCGAGTCCCTGACGCGCTACATCGCCTATCAGCAGCAGGTGGACGCCCTGCGCAACACCCTCGTCAACGCCTCGATCTACCCGGCCGTGCTGCTCGGCGCCGGCCTGTTGGTGACGATGTTCCTGTTGGGCTACGTCGTGCCGAGATTCAGCAGCATCTACGAGGAGTTGGGCTCGAACCTGCCGCTCGCGTCGAGGCTGCTGCTCGAATGGGGCCGGTTGATCGAGACGCACACCCTCGCCGTCGTGCTCACGTTCGCCGCCGCGCTCGGCGGCGCCGGCTATGCCCTGAGCCGTCCGGCGACGCGGGCGGCGCTCGGCGCCTGGCTGGCCGGCCTGCCGACGATCGGCGAACAACTGCGCATCTATCAGCTCGCGCGCATGTACCGAACCGTCGGGATGCTGTTGCGCGGCGGCATGCCGGCGGTGACCGCGATGCAGATGTCCTCGGGACTGCTCGGGGAGTCCCTGCGGCCGCGCTTCCTGCGCGCGATCCAGTCGGTGCGCGAAGGCCAGTCGCTCGCCAACGCGCTCGACGCGCACGGACTGACGACTCCGGTCGCGACCCGCATGCTGCGGGTCGGCGAACGCAGCGGCAACATGGGCGACATGACCGAGCGCATCGCGGCGTTCTACGACGAGTCCCTGTCGCGCTGGATTGCGATATTCACGCGGCTCATCGAACCCCTGATGATGACGGTCATCGGCCTGTTGATCGGCGCGATCGTGATGTTGATGTACTTCCCGATATTCCAGCTCGCGGACAGCATTCAATGAACGCGCTCGCGCAGGACTTCCTCAACGAGCCGTCGCCGGCCGACGCCGTCCCGATCGACGAGCATCTGCTGGCGGGAGCGATGCGCACCGCGGAGGAGACACACGCCTCGCCGCTCGACGTGCTGCGCTCGATGGGCGGATTCACCGGACGGGAACTCGCGCGCGGGCTCGCGGCGCTGTTCGAGTACCGCTATGTCGGCGGCGAGGAGCTCGCCGGCCTGTCGCCGTCATTCGACCTGCTGCCGGCCGCCGAGGCGACGCGGCGGCGCTGCCTCGTCAGCCGCGTGAACGGCACCATCCTCGCGATCCTGGCGGACCCCTTCAACACGACGCTGCGCGGCTGGCTGGAAATCCGGATCGCGGAACCGATCGAATGGGCGCTCGCGGACGCCGACGACATCGCGGAGCTGATCGTCCGCCATGCCGAAAGCCTGCGCGCGATCGACTCCGTGCTGCCGGATGCCGAGGCGCACGGCGGCATTTGCGCCAACCTCGACAATCTCTCGTACGTGTCGATCAGCGAGGACGCGAGTCCGGTGGTCCGGCTGGTCCACTCCACCGTCTACGACGCGTTGCGCGCCGGCGCGAGCGACATCCACCTCGAGTCCACGGCGGCGGGCCTCGTGGTCCGCTACCGCATCGACGGCGTGCTGGTGCAGATCGCGACGGTGAGCGGCACCGCGGTCGCCGAACAGGTGATCTCGCGGATCAAGGTGATGTCGGAACTCGACATCGCCGAACGGCGCGTGCCCCAGGACGGCCGCTTCACGATCGCGCTCGACAACCGGCCGATCGATTTCCGGGTGTCGGTGATACCGAGCATTTTCGGCGAGGATGCGGTGCTGCGCGCGCTCGACAAGCAGGCGCTCACCGAGCGCATGAACGGACTGCGCCTGGACACACTGGGTTTCGACCCGGCGGTGGTGTCGAAAATGCGGCGCCTGTCGCTCCTGCCGTACGGCATGCTGCTCGTGACGGGTCCGACGGGAAGCGGCAAGACGACGACCCTGTACGCCGCGATCTCGGAAACCCAGACCGGCAACGACAAGATCGTGACGATCGAGGATCCGGTCGAATACCAGCTGCAGGGGGTGCTGCAGATCCCGGTCAACGAGAAGAAGGGCCTGACCTTCGCGCGCGGCCTGCGCTCGATCCTGCGGCACGACCCGGACAAGATCATGGTGGGCGAGATCCGCGACCCGGAGACCGCGCAAATCGCGATCCAGTCCGCGCTCACCGGGCACCTCGTGTTCACGACTGTGCATGCCAACAACGTGTTCGACGTCGTCAGCCGCTTCGTGCACATGGGCGTCGACTCCTACAGCTTCGTGTCGGCGCTCTCCGGCGTGCTCGCGCAGCGCCTGATCCGCATCGTTTGCGACCAGTGCGCCGAGCGCCACGTGCCGCCGCGCAAGCTCCTGGAGCAGTCGCGGTTGTCGGCCGCCGAGAGCGCCTCCTACAACTTTCTCGTCGGCCGCGGCTGCCCGCATTGCCGCGGCACCGGCTATCGCGGCCGCAAGGCGGTCGGAGAGCTGCTGGTGATGACCGACGAAATCCGCGAGGCGATCATCGCGCGCGCCCCGGTGCGGCAGTTGAAGGAGCTGTCCGCGCGCTCGGGTGTCCGCCTGATCCACGCGGCGGCGATGGATCTCGTGCAGCGCGGTGAAACCACGCTCGAGGAGGTCAATCGTGTCACGATTATGGCCTGACGAACTCGGCGTGCACCTTGCGCCCCGGCGCCTGTGCCTCGTGCGCACGCGCCGCGGCCTGCGACGCCACGTGGTCCGGGAGCATGCGCAGCCGGTCGAGCCGGGAGGGGGGGGCGGCTGGGAAGGCGCGCTCGCGGCGCTCGAGGCCGAGCTCTCGGCGCCCGGCTGGGCGGGGGTCGTCGTGCGGGCGGTCGTGTCCGATCACTGGGTGCGCTACGTGGTCGTGCCCTACGCGGCGGAGCTCGCCAACGCGGACGAGCGCGAGGCGCACGCGCGCGAACTGCTTGCGAGCGCCTATGGGGATGCGGTGAGCGGCTGGACGCTGTGCATGTCGGATGCGCCGCCGGGTGCGCCGCGAGTCGCCTGTGCGATGCCGGGCGCGCTGCTCGCCGCACTCGGCGAGGCCTGCGCGCGGGCGCGCGCGAAGCTCCGTTCGGTGCAGCCCCAGCTGATCGCCGCGCACAACCGCTGGCGCGACGTGATCCCGGCCGACGATGCCTGGTTCGTGACCATCGACGAGGGCTCGCTCGCGGCGGCGCGCATGCGCGGCGCCGGCTTCGACCGCGTCCATGCGGTGCGGATCGGCGCGGACTGGGTGCGCGAGCTGAAGCGCCTGCAGACCTTCGGCCGGCTGGCCGGCTCCAGCGGGACCGAGGGGCGTGTGTACGTCGATGCACCGCTCGCGTGGCGCGCGCTCGGCGAGACCATGGGCAGTGACCTCGAATGGCTGGAACGCAGCCCTCCGCGGCTCACGACCGCGCTGCGGCTCGACGAGCTGCGCCGGGGAATCGCATGAGAGCCCCGGTCCACCTGGATTTCATCCAGCCGCGCGCGCGCGTCCCGTACGTCGGCGCGGCGCTCCTCGTCGCGGGGCTGCTCGCCGTCGGCCTGGTCCTCGCCGGCTATCGCGCGAGTGTCGAGCGGCGCGACGGACTGGAATTCCGGCTGGCACGCGCGGCCCATGCGCATCACCGCGGAGCCGCCAACCTTGCGCGCGCGGCGTTGAACGCGGCGGTGTCGGCGCGCGCCGCCCAGGCCCTGCTCGTGCCCTGGACGAATCTGCTCGCGGACCTCGAGGTGGCTGCACGCGACAGCCGCGGAGACGTGTCGATACTGGCGGTGGAGCCCGACGCGGCGAAGCGCCTGGTGCACATCACCGGCGAGTCGAAGGACCTGACGCGCGCGATCGCCTATGTCGAGCGGCTGCAGACGGCGCGCTCGCTCGCGTATCCCATGCTTGACCGGCACGAGTTGAAGAACGACGACCCGCAGCACCCGGTGCGCTTCGAATTGACCGGCGAGTGGAGGGAGACGCCGTGAGCGATCCGGCGCCCCTCGTCACGCGGCCGGTCGCGGCGAGCGCGCCGGCGCCCGTCCCCGCGACGGCGAACTCGCTGCAGCACCGGGTCCTGGGTGTCGCGACCGGGACCCACCGCCGGCTGATGCGGGTGGTGCCCCAGGTGCAATACCAAGTCCTGCGCGTCGGCGCCGCCGGTCTCGGCGGCATCGGCGCCCTGTTCGCCGCCGGCGTCGTGGCCCTGTCGCTGTGGCTGCCGGCGCAGCGGTCGGCAGCCGTGCTGACTTCCGAACTCGCGGCGCCCGGTTCGCCCCGCGATGCCGGGGGGTCGCCGGGCGGGGCGGGCGCGCGGCTGTACGCCGCGCTGCCGACGCGCATGCAGATTCCCGCGGTGCTGGGTCAGGTGCTCGCCCAGGCGAAGAAATCGGGCATCGCGCTCGACCAAGGCCACTACGGCTATGAGCCGCCGAAATCGGGCGGCCTCGGCCGCTACAGTTTCGAATTTCCGGTCAAGGCGTCCTATCCGAACGTCCGCGACTTCATCAACGGAACCCTCTCGGCGATTCCCGCCGCCGGCCTCGACAAGCTCACGATCAAGCGCAAGAGCATCGGTGAGGCCACGATCGACGCGGACATCGGCTTCATCGTCTATGTGCGCGGGGGGCCGCAATGAAAATCGCGCTGCGCGAAAAGGCCCTGATCGGCGTCGCGCTGGCGGTCGCCGGGTTCGTCGCGTTCGGTCCGTCCGGATCCAACACCGTCGAGCCGGCGCGCGCACCCGCGGCGGCGCGCGCCGCCCTGCCGGAGGCGGTCGACCGCGCGGCGTTCGGCGAACCGCCGCCGGTCGGCGGCATCATGACGCGGCTTGCCCACCGGGTGGCCGGCGCGGCCGCCGATGCAGCCCTGTTCGCCACGCATTCCTGGTACACGCCGCCGCCGCCGCCCCCGCCGGTCGCGGCGGCGGCGACCGTGATCGCGCCGCCGGTGCCGACCGCGCCGCCGCTGCCGTTCGCCTACATGGGCAGCTATCGGCGGGACGGCGGGAAGCAGGTCTATTTCCTGACGCGCAATGACCGGATCTACGACGTCAGCGCCGGCGACACCATCGACGGCGTCTATACGTTCGAGGGTTTGAACGGAGCCAACCTCGTATTCACCTACAAGCCGCTGAAAATGCGTCAGACCCTCGCGGTCGATGGAGATCAATGAACAGGCTCAGCAAGGGATTCGCGGGAATGACGCTGATCGCCGCGCTGCTCGGCGGCTGCGCGGCCGAGCGGCTGCACAAACAGGGGCTCGCCGCGATCCAGCAGGGCGAATACGAAGCCGGCGTCGCCGATCTTGCGCAGGCCGCGGCCGGGGACCCGAACAACCTCACCTACCGCCTCGATCTGCAGACCCAGCGCGACGCCGCCGTCCAAAAGCTGATCGGCATCGCCGACGCGGCGCGCGTCGCCGGGCGCCTGGACGAGGCCGCGGCCACGTATCGGCGCGCCCTCGTGATCGACTCGGCCAATGACCGTGCGCTCAAGGGGCTCGAAGGGATCGACGCGGACCGTCGCCATGCCGTGATCGTCGCCGCCGCGCGCAAGGAATTCGACGCCCGGGAGTTCGACCGCGCCGACGCGAAGCTGCGCTCCGTGCTCGCCGAGGATCCCGGCTACGCCCCGGCGGTGGACCTGAAGGACAAGATCAACCTCGCGCGCGGCCAGACGACGGTGATACCGAAGCTGCACACCCGCAACGACGCCAAGGTCACGCTGCAGTTCCGCGACGCCCCGACCAAGATGGTGTTCGAAGTGCTGTCGCGCCAGACCGGCATCAACTTCATCCTCGACAAGGACGTCAGGAGCGACACCAAGACGACGATCTTCGTCCACGACGTGCCGATCGAGGAGGCGATCGACCTGGTGCTCGACCAGAATGCGCTCGCGCGCCAGGTGCTGTCGCCCAACATGGTGCTGATCTACCCGAACACGCCGCAGAAGCAGAAAGATTACGAACAGCAGATCGTTCACACCTTCTATCTGTCGAACGCGAAGGCGAAGGACGTGGAGAGCATGCTGAAGACCATGCTCGACGCGAAGACCATGTACGTCGACGATCGCGCCAACATGGTCGTGCTGCGCGACACGCCGGACGCCGTGCGCATGGCCGAAAAGCTGGTCGACTCGATGGATGTGCCGACCTCCGAGGTGATGCTCGAGGTGCAGGTTCTGGAAATCGCGCGCAGCCGGCTGCGCAACCTCGGCATCACGTATCCCTCGGCGGTCACCGCGACGGCCGCCTCCCCGTCGGGCGCGAGCGGGCTGCTGTTGTCGGATCTGGCGCACCTGAATTCGCATTCCACCAGCGTCTCCTCGCTCGCGGTGACGTTGAACGCGATGGAAACGGCCGGTCTCACCAACACGCTCGCGAGTCCGCGGATCCGGGTGCGCAACAATGAAAAGGCCAAGATCCTGATCGGCAGCCGCGTGCCGGTCATCACCAATTCGGTGACGCCGACCGCGACCAGCGCGGTCGTCACCGGCAGCGTCCAGTATCTCGACGTCGGCTTGACGCTCAATGTGCAGCCGTCGATCCACCTGGACGGCGAAGTCGCGATCAAGATCGGCCTCGAGGTCAGCTCCATATTGAACCAGGTGACGACGTCCTCAGGGACGATCGCGTACACGATCGGAACCCGCAACGCCGACACGCTGCTCGAGTTGAAGGACGGCGAGACGCAGATTCTCGCCGGCCTGATCCAGGATCAGGACACCCGCAGCGACACCAACGTTCCGGGACTCGGGGACATCCCGATCGTCGGCCGGCTGTTCGGCTCGCGCAACACCGACCGGGAAAAGAACGAGATCGTGCTGTCGATCACGCCCCACATCATCCGCGCGCAGACGCGGCCCGCGAGCGACGTCACCGAGTTCTGGTACGGCAGCGAAAGCCGCATGACCACCTCGCCGCTCGGCGCGCCCTACGGCTATGACGAAGGCGCCCCGGAACGGCAAGGTCCGGCGGCGGGCAGTTCCGCCCCCGTCGGTGCCTATGCCACTGGCGGCCAGTCGCCCGTCGTCGCGTCGGTCTACGGGGGGGCGTCGGCGGCCGTTTCGGGCGGCACCGGTGGCGCGGGCCCGGTACCCGCCTCGCGTGCCGCCGTGATGCGCGAGATGCAGGCGGCCCAGGCGGCACGCGCCGCGCCGTCCGGGCCGCCGCCGAAGCCCGTGGTCACGCTGGACGGCCCGACCCAGGTCAAGGTCGGCGACGAATTCGCGGTAACGGTGCGGCTGGGCACCGACCGCGGCATCCTGCATCTGCACGGACAGCTGAGATTCGATCCGACCGCGTTGCAGTTGATCAGCGCGACCACCGGCGATGTCGTGCCGGCGAGCGCCGGCAGTCCCAAGGTCGATGCGCGGGCGGGCGGGGCGCAGATCGACGTGCGCTCCAGCGAGGATCCGATCACCGGCGAAGGCAGCCTGATGCTGCTGCGGTTCAAGGCGCTCGCGCCGCGTGGCTCGAGCGACGTGGTGGCGCAGGTCTCCGCGCTCGGCGCCGGCGGGCTGCCGTCGGCGAACGCCGCGGCCGCGCCGCTCAAAGTCACCATCGAGGCGCCCTAGCGGCGGCGGCGATGCGCGCACGCGGCTTCACGCTGATCGAGCTCGTCATCACGGTGGCGATACTCGGGCTGCTCGCGACCGCGGCGATGCCGCTCGCCCGGCTTGCGGCCGAGCGCAGCAAGGAGACCGAGCTGCGTGCGTCGTTGCGCGAGATCCGCACGGCGATCGACGCGTACAAAGAGGCGACCGCGGACGGCCGCGTGGCGGTCAAGGTCGACGCGAGCGGCTACCCGCCGACGCTGCAGACCCTGGTCGACGGCGTCGAAAATCAGAAAAGTGTGAAGAAGTCGATGATTTATTTCCTGCGGCGCATTCCGCGCGATCCGTTCTTTCCGGACGGCAGCGTCGCCGACGCCGATACCTGGGGATTGCGCAGCTACGCGAGTCCGCCGGACGCGCCGGAGCCGGGTGACGACGTCTACGACGTGCATTCGCTCGCGCCGGGCAAGGGGCTGAACGGGGTTCCCTACCGTGACTGGTGACAACAGGCGCCGCGGCTTCACGCTGATCGAACTCCTGGTCGTGCTCGCGATCATCGGCATGCTGCTGATGATCGCGGTGCCGCGCTATTACCACACGCTGCAGCGTTCGCGCGAGACGATCCTGCGACACGACCTCTCGGTGATGCGCGACGCCATCGACAAGTTCTACGGCGATCGCGGCGGCTATCCGCAGGCGCTCGCGGCGCTGGTCGACAAGCGCTACATCCGCGCGATCCCGGTCGACCCGATCACCCAGTCGGCCGCGACCTGGGTCGTCGTCGATTCCACCGACCCGGACCATCCGGGGGTGCGCGACGTGCACAGCGGCTCGGACAAGACCTCGATCAATGGCACGGCCTTCGCCAGCTGGTGATCCGGTCATGGGCGGTCGCGTCCGCGGCGCGCACCGCGGCTTCACGTACATCGGCCTGCTGATCGCGATCGTCATCATCGGCGCGGCGCTCGCGATGGTGGGCGAACTGTGGAGCACGCAGGCGCAGCGCGAGCGGGAAACGGAGCTCCTGTGGCGGGGGGATGCGATCCGGGCGGCGATCGAAGCCTACGTGCTGGCCGCGCCCGCGGGCGCCTGGGCCTATCCCCACGAACTCAAGGATCTGCTGCGGGATCCGCGCGCGCCGATGGTGAAGAGGTACCTGAGGACGATCTACGCGGATCCCATGACCGGTGCCGCCGATTGGACGCTGATCCGCGCGACCGACGGCGGCATCATGGGCGTCGCCAGCGCATCAAAGGGACGGCCGATCAAGCGCAAGGGATTCAGGCCGGTCGACTACGCGTTCGAGGACGCCAAGTGCTACCGCGACTGGCAGTTCGTATTCCTCACCGCCGGACAGCGCCTGCCGGCCACGCGCTGAGGCGCGTCCATTCCAGCGCGCGGCGCCGCTCGATGCGCCCCGACCCTGGGGTGATTCCTACCGTCGACATGCAGTCAAGCCTGCCGAACCTTTGCGCAGGTTTGTCGCATATTACCTTCCGACCGGCTCCGTGACGGGTGTGGAGGCACAAGCCTCCAAGCATCACGGCCGGAGGAATTCGGAAGTAAACCGAAGTGGGGCAGTCGCGAATCGCCGGTGCGCACCGGCAGCGGCGAGCCCGGGAGGATTAGCCATATGCGAGCCATTCGCCCATCGGCTGGATTGATCCGGTTTGTCGCGGGCCTCGTCGCGGCGGTGCTGCTGCCGGTTCTGCCCGCCGCCGCGCAGTCGTTCCGTGTGCAGTGCCCGACGAGCACCATCACGCATCCGGTCGCCGCCAACAACAATGCGGAGCCGCTGTACCGCGGTCCGACGACATTCACGCCGGGCCCGAATAGCTTCCTGACGCCGGCGACCAACGTCAACGGCGCGATCCGCTGTCAACAAATATCGGGCGGCGACGGCTACGCGACGATGGCGGACGGCACGCAGACCTACATGTTCGCCTTCGGGCCGCTGTCGGGACTTGCGGATATCGCGGCTGGACGGCCAGGCTCGGAGTTTCCGTCCGTATTCAACACGGTGTATCCGGGGATCCTCGCGCCGGGCGATCCGGCGACCAGCGACAATACGAGCGCGGGATCGTTCACCTACAACGGCGCGATCGGACTCGCGCCGGACGGCGACAACGGTAACGCAATCGACGGCCACGTCGACCCGCGCCAGATCGAAGACGTCGGCGTCATGAATGGCAATATCCCGGCGCCCCTGATGGCGATCGACGAAGACGACGAATTCTTTTTGACGCTCACGAACGTCGGCATGATCATGCGGCCCGACTTGTTCGAGCAGCACACGGTGCACTTCCACGGCTACCCGAACGCCTCGTCCTTCTACGACGGCGTCCCGGACGCCTCCGTCGCGATCAACATCGGCGGCAGCTTCACCTATTACTATCTGGCACCCGACGCCGGTACCTACTTCTGGCATTGTCACATCACCCCACCGGAGCACCTGCAGATGGGCATGGTGGGGCAGATCTACGTGCGGCCGCGGCAGAATCGTGTGCCGCTCGGCACGCCGCTGTACACCGCGCTCCAGTGGCAGGAGGGAGATCTGCGGACGGCCTGCAGCCCGGCCAACGACATTCTGTGCACCAACCCGCTGCCGGCGGTCGACACCGGACGGGCGCAAGCCGACGATTCGCACACCTCGACCGACCGGCCGTACCGCTACGCCTACAACGACGGCGACGGCACGACTCGCTACGACATCGGCTATGCGATGCAGATCCACGGCTTCGATCCGAATTTCCATTTCATCGGCATGACCTTCAACGCCGAACCGTTCGTCGATATGAAGGACAAGTATTTCCTGTTGAACGGCCGCAGTTATCCCGACACCGTGACGCCGGGTCCGATGCAGACACCGTCGTCCGACGGCGCCCATCACTTCTCGCAGCCGCTGCCGACGATCGTCAACATTCCGCTCGGCGGGCGCGCGCTGCTGCGCATCTCGGATCTCGACGTCACCGAGTATCAGACGCTCGCCTCGCTCGGCATTCCGATGCTGGTCATCGCGCGCAACGCGAAGCTCCTGCGCGACCAGGCCGGCAACAACATGTACTACAAGTCCAATTCAATCACCCTCGGCGGCGGCGAGTCCCTTGACGTGATTCTCGACGCGTCCGACACCACGAAATACACGGCGGGCAGCACGTTCTTTCTTTACACGCCGAATCTCGAT
Organism: Gammaproteobacteria bacterium; assembly: GCA_037441085.1. Taxonomy (GTDB): domain Bacteria; phylum Pseudomonadota; class Gammaproteobacteria; order Steroidobacterales; family Steroidobacteraceae; genus Bog-1198. The sequence continues at coordinate 14,007 of JBBISV010000032.1, forward strand.
CATCTTTCCAACGACGCCGAGAATTTCGGCGGCCTGATGACCGAGGTGCACATCTGCTCCGGGACCGTGGATCCTGCGCCCAAGGCGTGTACCTAGGAGAGCCGCCATGCTGATCACACAGTTGAAGGAATGGACCGAGCGCCTCCTGCCCGTCGCGTTGGCCTCGCTCTTGTGCGCGGCCGCGCAGGCCGCCGCACCGGGGATCACCGGAGCACCGGGTACGCCCGCGTTCAATCTGATCGCCGAGCCCGCCAACATCAATCAGCCGGACGGAAACCAGGTTTATTCCTGGGGCTACGGCTGCAATCCGGCCTCGCCGGCGCCGGGATTCGTCCCGGCGGCGATCACCAATGCGAAGTGCCCGTCGATGCAGATCCCCGGGCCCACGCTGGTCGTCACCGAGGGCGACACGGTCACGGTGAATCTCACCAACAATCTGCCGACCGCCGCGGGCAACACTTCTATCCTGTTTCCGGGATTCCAGGTGACGTCGAGCGGCGGCACGCCGGGGCTGCTGACCCAGGAAGCCGCACCGGGCGGCACCGTGACCTACACCTTCACCGCGACCTCGCCCGGTACGCGGACGTACTACAGCGGAACACAGGGCGACCTGCAGATCGAAATGGGGCTGTACGGCGTCATCATCGTGCTGCCGAAGAACGTGCCGGCGGCCTGCACCAGCGGGTTGCATGCGGCGAACCTTGCGGCGGAACAGTTTCATGGCGAGAAGGATTTCCGACTGGCGGCCGCGGCGTACGACAATCCCAAGACCTGCTACGACCGCGAGTACCTGTTCCAGTTCTCGACGATCGATCCGACGATTCATCAGGCCGCGCTCGCTCAAGTCAATGCCTTGGTCGGCTGCGTCGCCGGCGCGCCTGGGTGCAGTCTCCAGGTTCCGACCGAGCCGTATCACCCGGCGTACTTCTTGATCAACGGCCGCTCGATGCCGGACGACATGGATCCGAACTACGCGCCTGAATACCCGAACCAACCGTACAACGGCGATCCGCACGTGCACCCGGGCGAACAGCTGTTGCTGCGGATCGTCGGCCAGGACCACTGGCAGCATCCGTTCCACGAACATGCCAATCACGTGCGCATCCTCGCGCGCGACGGCAATTTGATCCTGAGCCAGGTGCCGGGCAGCAATCCGGCGGCGGTCGATCCGAACGACCTGGCCGGTCCGGCGTTGTTCACGACGACGACGACACCGGGGCTCGCGATGGACGGCATTTTCTACTGGACCGGTCGAGGTCTGAATTGGGACGCGTACGGGCACAACCCAAAGTCCACCGATCCCCTCGCGACGCTGTCGTGCACGCCGGACGCCAACGGCTACAACACGGGCTTCGCATCGACCGACACGACCTACAGCGGCCCCGCGAACACCGCGGTGTGGGACGCGGTCAATTACTACGAATGGTGCGCCGACCACGACAAGCCGCTCGAGGCGGCGCCGGTCGGCGATGTGGCTTCAGGTGGACCCGCGACGCTGCCGAATCCGAACATTCTGACCAACGGCGCATGGTACAGCGGCAGCCCGTACTTGGGGCCGGATGCGACCGTCCGCGCGACCGGACCCAACAGCAGCTTTCAGCCGGCAAACACGCAGGCGAATCCCGCGGACGAGCGCGGCTTCGCCTACATGTGGCACTCGCATAACGAACGCGAAATCACCACCAACAACGTCTTCCCCGGTGGCATGTTCATGATATTGCTCGTCGATTCGCGCGAGTTCGTCATCGACGAGTCGAAGTAGGACTTAGGAGAATCGCCATGCGATCCGACACATTCACGTCCGTCCTCCGCCGTTCCGCAACCGCCGCCGCGCTGGCACTATACGCCGGCGTCGCGGCCCTCGGAGCCCAAGTCGTCAATCTGTCCGCGGGACCCGCGACCGCCATCATGGCCGACGGCAAGTCCGTGCCCATGTGGGGCTATAGTTGCGGTGCCGCGACGACCGGATCGACCGCCACCTGCGCCGCGCTCGACAAGGCCGCGACGAGCGCCGCGGTCTGGTCACCGGTCATCATCACGGTGCCCACCGGCCAGGATCTGCAGATCAACCTGACCAACAATCTGTCGTTTACCCCCGCGACCTGCGCGACGCCGCCGTGCGCGGCCAACACGGTGCCGACTTCGATCGTGATCGTCGGTCAGCTGGGTGGCGGCTTGGGGTCCGCGGCGACCTATACGGCAAGTCCCGTGCATGCGCCGCAGGGCGTGACCTGGCCTGTCGCGGCGGCGCCCGGACCGGGCGGCGCGACCTTCACGCCGCCCGCGCAGGGCCAGCGCGTGCAATCGTTCGCGACCGAGGTTGCTGCCGGGACGACGACGGCACTGACCTGGACCGCGCCGAATCCCGGCACCTATCTGATCGAATCCGGCACCCATCCGTCTATTCAAGGGCCGATGGGTCTTTACGGCATCTTGGTCGTCACGCAGGCGCCGACCGTCGATACGACCGGCAAGGAGACCGGCGCCGGCGTCGCGTATCCCGGAGTTTCTTATGACGCGGATGTGCCGCTGCTGTTGAGTGAAATCGACCCGGTTCAAAACGCGGCGGTCAGTGCGGCCGTCAACACCGCGGGCTTCAGCGAGACGGCGGTGTGGTCCGGGCAACCGAATCATTGCGGCAATCCCGCATCGGCCAACTATCAGACTTGTTACCCGCCCGCGGTCAACTACACGCCGCTTTATTATCTCGTCAACGGCGAAGGGTTCAACCGCACCAACGCGTCGGCCTCGCTGTATGCGACGACTCCGGCGCAAATCGCGCCGGCTTCCGCTCCCGGCACGATCCTGGTGCGCCTGGTCAATGCAGGACTGCGGATGCACGTGCCGTCGATCGTCGGTTCGACGACGGTGGCGGCGGCGGCGGGCGGCTCGACCGTGGCCGGTTTCTCGTTGATTGCACAGGACGGGAACCCGCTGCCCGGACTCGCGCGCGCTCAGAGCGAAGTGTTCATGGCTGCGGGCAAGACCTATGACGTCGCCATCAACGCCCCCGTCGCCGGCTCGCCGGCACTCGGTGTGTTCGACCGTGCGCTCGCCCTGTCGGGTAACGCCACGGAGCGCGATGCCGGCATGCTCGCCTACATCGGCGTCAATGGTGCCGCACTGCCCGCGGCCGGGGTGCTCGCCGGTGCCGTCGCTCGGGCGGACACGTATAATGGGATGATCGCCGGCCAGGCGCTCAGCGTCACGGATCCCTCGCTGGGTTTGATCGCGAACGACACCAACGTCTACGGTGTCGCGGTGGCAACGCCGCCGACGAACGGCTCCGTGGCGCTCAACACGAATGGCACGTTCACCTACACGCCCTACGGGGCGCTCGGCGCGGTGACGGTGACCAGTGCCGGCTCCGGCTATACAGCCCCTGTCGTCGCGGTGAGCGCGCCGGCGCCGGGCGGCGTCGCGGCGACCGCCACCGCGACGCTCGGTACCGGAGGCACGATCACCGCCATCACACTTACCGGAGGCTCCGGTTATACGGCCGCGCCGACGCTCACGATCACGGATCCAACCGGCACCGGCGCCGCCGCGAGCGTCGCCTTCACCGCCGGTACCGCGACCAGCGACAGCTTCACTTACATGGCGAACGGCAATCCGACCGTGACTGCGACCGTGACCCTCGGCGCCGCCGCGATCGAGTCGGCCTCGGCGATCAGCGTGGCGCCGATCTCATACACGTCGACGGTGGCGACCGCGCTCAGCATCGATCAGCCGGGCGTGTTGTCGGTCGACAGCGATACGGCGGGTTATCCGCTGACGGTCGCGCCCGGCAGCGTCGTCGCCGGCACTGGTCTGACGCTCGTCGTCGATCCGAACGGTTCCTTTCATGCGAGCGTTCCGGGCCCCGGCACCTATACGTTCACCTACAAGGCGCAAAACTCGCAAGGGACCGTGAGCACGAACCCGGCGACGGTGACGCTGGTCTTTCCGACCGCCAGCAATCTGCAGGTCAACGTCGTCGACGGCAAGGATCAGACGACGCCGATCACGGATTACCGGTGGATCATCGAGGAGGACCGCACCTTCTACGTCGATCCCGGCTGCACGACCAATCCGCCGCCGGCGACGAGCACGATCACCGGTCTGCCGTGCGCCAACGCGAGCGCCGGCATCGTGCCGACCTTCGGCACCAATTTTCACACCAGTCACATGAATTTCGTCGCGCAGGGCTGCACCGGTCCCTTGTCCTGCGAGGCGGGGCAGACCCTGCTCGGCCAGCCGGCGGTTTGCGACGTCGGTGACGGCGCCTGCCGGACGAGCGCGAACCAGCAGACGGCGGTGTTGCCGGCCGAAGTCAACCTGGATCCGACCAAGCGCTATTACATCTCGATTCTGCCGGGCGACGCGGCGAATCCGTTCGCGGCGGGTTATACCGGCGCGCCGTGCGCGGCCACGCCCGCGGGGTCGTCCTGTGTCGGTCACGGCATGGGCGGTGCCCCGATCGCCGCAGGACAGACGAGCGTCAAGGTGATCTCGGAGCCCAGCCCCTACCAGCCCGGCAAGCTCTCCGTGTTCGTGTTCGAGGACGATTTCCCGCTGAACGGCGAGAACGACTCCGGCGGCGGCGTCGACGTGCTCGCGCCGAACGAACCGGGACTCGGGGGATTCAACGTAGAGCTCTGGGACATGATGGCGGGCTATGGGGATTTCACGGGTCAAATGACCTACGACATGTTCAACCAGCCGCTGTCGAACAGCCTCGCCGGCACGATCGACCCGGTGACCGGCTTCGACGCCTGTCCGATCTCCAAGCAGGACTCGAATCCAAAACAAGCCGGCATCACGGGCATGATCGTCACTTGCCCGAAATACGAGTCCGACGGCAAGGCGCTGTCACCGCTCGCGGGCCAGGCGATCATCGCCAACCTGATGCCGGGGTTGTTCGGCGTCATCGCAACCCCCGGAGCCGACCGCATCGCCAAGGGCGAGGAATGGCTGCAGACCAACACGCTCGATGGACAGAAAGCGCATGACTCGTTCGTGCGCATCGGCGAGCCAAGCTACTTCCAGGAATACGGCCCGGCGAACTACCACGTGACCATCGGTTTCGCGAACCCGGCGATCATCAATGGCCGCCACGCAGGCGTCTGCGCGGGCACGGACATCAACCTGCAGGCGAAGAACTGCAGCAACACGCTCACCGGCAAGATCACCACCGAACGCATGAGTCGCACGCCCGACGAGAGGCTCTACAGCAGCGGCTCGCACGACAGCTTCTATTGGACGCAGTGCTACGTGAGCTTCGGCGACCCCGACGGTGAGGATTTCGCGTTCACCAAGTGCAACCCGGACGGCACCTTCACGCTGAACGGCCTGCCGGACGGCACCTGGCGCGTCACCGTCTTCGACCAATGGAACGACATGCTGGTGGATGGTCTGTCGACGCCGGTGTCGCTCGGCAGCACGGTGACGGCGCCGGCGACGGCGAGCAACGACCAAAATTGCGGCCCGGGGTCGTCGGCGTCGGTCTGCGACATCGGCGACATCGCGACCAATCAGTGGCAATCGAACATCTACACCCGCACGTTCGTCGACGACACGAAGAGCGGAGTGTCGACGACCACCGATGGCGGCATTCCGCTGATCCCCGTGTCGGTTCGATATCGGGACGGAAGCCTCGCCAACACATTGAACACCGACTTCACCGGTACCGCGAACTTCAATGAGACCTTCCCGCTGTTCAACTGGTACGTCGTGGAATCCGACACCACGCGCTACAAGAACACCGGCACCCATGTGGTCTACGATGCGGGCGGGCCCGCCGACGGCACGCCGGCGTGCTTGCAACCGGGGTATCCGCCCTGCGGCACGTCGGTCATCGGCAAGTTCATGGCGAACACCGCGGAAGTCAACTCTCTGCCGGTCGACCTCAGAGTACCGGGATCCGTTTACTGCGCGGGGGCCGATTGCACCGGAAAATCCATCCTGAACGGATCGGCGAGCAGCGATCCGCCGAGCGTGTGCACGTATTCCAATCCGAACAACGCGCCGAGCGGCGGCGCGATCTCGTGCTCGACGATCCTGTCGACGGGACGCATCGATGCGCCGTGGCTCGGCGGCACCGAGGGCTGGCAGGGGTTCCCCGGCCAGAACAACTGGCTGGAATTCGGCAAGGAGCCGTATGCCCCGGGTGAAAACGGCGGAATCAAAGGTCACGTAGTCTACGCCTCGACGCGGCCGTTCGACGATCCGCAGCTGCTGGTACAGACCCAGTGGGAACCGTTGGTGCCCCATGTCACGGTGAACCTCTATCAAGAAGGCACCGGCGTGGACGGCCGCCCGACTTTGAAGCTCGTCGACACCACGCAGACCAGCAGCTGGGACGACTGGGCTCAAGGGTTCCACAAGGACGCGAGCGGCAACGAGATTCCGAACATGAGCTGCCCCGGGCAGTCGCAGAACGACTTGTTCTACTTCACGCTGAAGAACCAACCGAACTATCTCGACGTCTACAATAGCGAGCACGGTGGTCCGGCACCAACCGCGCGGCCGGACAATTCGCAGTTCAAGTGCTACGACGGCATGCACAATTGGAACCAGCTGCAGCCGGCGCCGTACGACGGCATGTACGCCTTCCCGAGCGTGACCGGTCTCGACCCGACGACCGGCAAGCCGAACGGCACGAATTGCAAGATCTGCACGCCGAATCACGCGGTTCCGGCGAGCGATCTGTACTACGGCCTGCCGATGCTGCCGGAGGGCAAGTACGTCGTCGAGGTCGTGGTGCCGCCCGGCTTCGAACTCGTCAAGGAAGAAGACAAGAACATCTTGATCGGCGACGATTTCATCGCGCCGGTCACCCAGGAATTCGGCGCCCTTGGCGACGTGTTCATCCTGCCGGACCAGGCGTCGATCGGCAGCCAGTACAACGCCAACAATGCGCAGAATCAGACCCAGAATTTCGGCTCGGTGCCGCGCAACGGCATCGTCCCGGGCTTCGTGCCGGAGCCGAACTGGCCCTGCGTCGGCGAGGCGCGCATCGTGCCCGATTACATCAGCCTGTTCCCGCAGACCAAGCAGGTGGCGCCATTCGCCGGCGCGACGCGACATCTGTGCGATCGCAAGGAAGTCACCTTGGGCGATGAGATGGGCGCGATCGCGAAGTTCTTCATCTATACCTCGACGCACGAGGCCGCCAAGTTCACCGGCGTCATCACCGACGACTTCACGTCGGAGTTCGATCCGTTCTCGCCGGCCTTCGGCGAGAAGTTCTCGCCGCCCAACATGCCGATCGCGTTCCGCGACTACACCGGCGCCGAAATCTCCCGGGTCTATTCCGACCAGTGGGGCGCGTTCAACGGCATGACCTATTCGTCCTGGGAAGTGAATCCGCCGAATCCCACCGGCTATTCGCCGACGATGATGATCACCTGCATGAACGATCCGGGTCCGGTTCCGGGGCCGAATGGCACGATGATCACCGATCCCTTGTTCAATCCGGACTACAGTCAGTTTTGTTATGAAATTCCGTTCATGCCGGGGCAGACGCAGTACATGGACACGCCGGTGGTCCCCACCGCGGCCTTCGCGGGCTCGGGCTACAACAACGTCGACTGTTCGTACCCGGACGCGACTCCGGCGATCAAGGAGGTCGACGGCGACGGCATCGGGCCCTGGGTCAAGCAGCACGGCCATGTGTTGACCATTCACGCGCTCGGCGATCAGCTCGTCAATAACTACGGCTACTCCGGACCCTCGGCGACCAAGGCCCCGTTCAATCAGAAGACCGTCACGCGTCACTACGGATTCGGCGGATCTCAGGGCTCCGGCTGGGTGAAGATCGGCGGCAAGCTCGCGCCGGTGCAAAGCTGGAGCGACGCGACGATCGTCGTTGAGGTGCCCGACAACGTGCCCAAGTGCCCGGTACAGCAACAGGAGCAATACGGTGGGTCCACGGCACGCTGCGGTGAACTCACCATCCGCGCGGCGAACGGCAAGAAGTCGATCGACACCGTGACCGTGACCATCGGCGGCAAGGCGCCGACCGTGCTCACGGCCAGCGATCCGCTGACGCCGACCGGTCCGGGCGCGATCCAGCGCGCGATCGATGCCGCGCTGCCCGGCGATCTGATCATCGTGCCGCCCGGCAACTACAACGAGATGCTGCTCATGTGGAAGCCGGTGCGGCTCCAGGGCGTAGGCGCGGCCTCGAGCATCATCAATGCCAACACCCAGCCCGCGGGCAAGCTTGACCCCTGGCGGCAGGAGGTCAATTGCCTGTTCGGACTCGCGCTCAACGGGACGCCGATGGGTCCGGGCCATCCCTATGATGCAACCGGGGTGGCGAAATGCCCGCAGGAAGGCACGGTCGCCGGCTTCAAAG
>JBBISV010000033.1:0-22261 GCA_037441085.1 Gammaproteobacteria bacterium
CGCGCTCGCGGCGGCGGCCGCCGGTGGCAGCGCTTGTTGACCGCACTGAAAGCAGGCCACGACGGGATCGGATTTGAATATCGTCTTGCCGGTCGCGTCCTCGATCCGGTCGATGAAGTACGGGTTGACGCGGAAGCCGCCGTTGGCGAAGGCCGCATAACCTTCGGCGAGCTCCAGCGGACTGACCTCGGCGGTGCCGAGCGCTAGCGTCAGGTCGTCGGGCAGCTGCGCCTTGTCGAAGCCGAAGCGCGTCACGTAGTTGCGAGCGTACTCGCCGCCGATTTCGCGCATCAAGCGGATGGTCACCAGATTGCGCGAGCGCACCAGCGCTTCGCGCAGGCGCGTCGGCCCATAGAATTTGTTCGCATCGTTCTTCGGGCGCCAGGCCTTGGCGTCACTCGAGTCGTCGAGCACGATCGGGGCGTCGAGGACGACGCTCGCGGGCGTGAAGCCCTTGTCGAAGGCGGCCGAATAGATGAACGGCTTGAACGCCGATCCCGGCTGGCGCCGCGCCTGGGTCGCGCGGTTGAAATTGCTCTGGTAATAGTCGAAGCCGCCTACCAGCGCCGAGATGGCCCCGTCATGCGGGTCGATCGCGACCAGCGCGCTCTGGGCCTCGGGCACCTGCACGAACTGCAGGTTGTCGGTCGATGTGCCGACGGTGTAGATCACGTCGCCGCGGCGCAGGACGTCGGCCGCGGTCTTGGGGGCGCGGCCGACGTTGCCCCCGGGCAGCTCGCGGCGCGCCCAGGAGATCTTGTCCCAGGACAACTCGGCGGCGCCTTGATCCTTGACGAACACGCGCGCGGTGTGTGCGCCGACACTCTCGACGATCGCGGGACGCAGCCCGCCGACGACCGGGAAGCGGCCAAGATCGGCGTCCAGCGCGGCCGCATCCGGGCTGCCGGAGAGCGCCAGATGCGCCGTCGGTCCGCGGTAGCCGTGCCGCCGGTCGTATTCCAGCAGCCCCGTGCGCAATGCGATCCGCGCCGCCGACTGCAGCCGGGAATCGATGGTCGTCACCACCTTGTAGCCGCCGGTGTAGATGTCGTCACCGTATTTCGCCTGCAGCGCGGAACGGACCATTTCCGCGACATAGGGGGCTTGGACCTCGAGCGTCGGCCCGTGCAGCCGCGACTCGACCGGGCTGTCGTCGGCTTCATCGTGCTCGGCCCGGGTGATGTATCCCAGCGCCAGCATGCGTCGCAGCACATAGGCGCGCCGGGTCCGGGCGGCGACGGGATTCGCGACCGGATTGACCTGCGACGGCGCCTTCGGGATGCCCGCGATCGTGGCCATTTCGGCGACGTTCAATTGATCCAGGCTCTTGCCGAAATAGACCTCGGCCGCGGCGCCGACGCCGTAGGCGCGCTCGCCGAGGAAGGTCCGGTTGGCGTAGATCGAGAAAATGTCCTCTTTCGAGTACTGCGCCTCCATCAGCAAGGATATGTAGATCTCGCTCAATTTTCGCTTCATGTCGCGCCGCGGCGAGAGGAACACGTCGCGGGCGACCTGCATCGTGATCGTGCTGCCGCCCTGGCGCACGCCGCCGGCGCGCAGGTTGGCGAGCGCCGCCCGCAATATGCCCTGCCAGTCGACGCCGTGATGCTCGAAAAACCGGTCGTCCTCGGCCGCGAGGAACGCTTCGACCAGCTTTCTCGGGATCTGGTCGTAACGCACCGGAATGCGGCGCTGTTCGCCGATCGAGGCGATCAGGCGGCCGTCGCGGGTGTAGACCCGCAGCGGCACCTGGAATTGCACGTCCCGCAGGGTATCCACGTTCGGCAGGGACGGCTTGAGGTAGACGTAGGCACAGACGTTCGCGAACACGAACAGGGCGAGAACGCCGACCGCCAGCGCGAATATTCTAGATATGAGAACCAGGTATCGTTTGGCCACAGAAAACCGTTCTAACTTATTGCACGGGCGGGATTGCACATGCATATTACCGCCGGACGAAGAGGCATACTCATCGAAAGATGGGGACGCAAAGCTTCCGGTCTAAGGGCTAAGGTGCCTAGGATAGCGGGGTTGCCGGGTTGAGGACGGACGTTGCGCCGCAGGGCACACGCGGCCCCGTCGACGCCTGAAACGAACGGCAGCCGCACGCCTGAACCTGGTGTCATCGCCGGCCCTCCCGACGCAGCTTTGCTCCCCCATCCCGTAGGGACCATGCCCGCGGCGATAAGTGCCGGTCGCGATTATCGTGAGTGCTGTCACGTTCGATTTAACAGTTTCTTGCTAAGTTTCCTCTGCGTAGCTAATCTGTTGGACAAGTTTCGACCTCCAAGATACTGAGCATAAAAGGAAAAATCGTGTGGTCGTTCGTTAAAAGGTATCGCCCGCTGATCGGGCTCGACATCACCACCTCGTCGGTGAAGTTGATCGAGCTCACGATGGCAGGCGGCCAGTATCGCGTCGAGTCGTACGCCGCGGAGCCGACGCCGCACAATGCCATCAATGAAAAAGCCATCGTCGACGCCGAAGCGGTCGGCGAGGCGATCCGGCGCGCCGTGAAGCGTTCAGGCGCAAAGAGCCGGCTCGCGGCGATCGCGATCAGCGGCGACGCGGCGATCACCAAGGTCATTCAAATGCCGAAGAGCCTCGGCGACAGCGAACTCGAGGGCCAGGTCGAGATGCAGGCCGACCAGTACATCCCGTTCCCGATGGAGGAAGTGAGCTATGACTACCAGGTCATCGGCCCTTCGGAGAAGGATGCGGAAATGATGGACGTGCTGCTGGTCGCGACCCGCACCGAGAACGTCGAGCAGCGGCGCGCCGCGGTGATGGCCTCGGGCCTGACCGCGCAAATCGTCGACGTGGAGGCCTTCGCCCTGGAGAACGCCTGCGCGTTGATGCGGCATCAGATGCCCGACGGCGGCATGGACCGCACCGTGGCGGTCGTCGACTTCGGGGCGAGCAGCACGACGTTCAGCGTGCTGCGCGACATGAAGGTCATCTACACCCGCGACTTCGCCTTCGGCGGCCAGCTGCTGACCGAGGAGATCATGCGCACCTACGGGCTCAGCATGGAGGAGGCCGGTCGCGCCAAGAAGGAGGGCGGCTTGCCGAGCAACTACCAGCCCGAGGTGCTGGATCCGTTCATCGACGACATGACCCAGCAGGTCAGCCGCTCGCTGCAGTTCTATCTCGCGTCCGGCAGCGGCCGCTCGCAGCCGGACCAGATCCTGATCTGCGGGGGCTGCGCGAACATACCGGGCGTCGCCGACGTCATCTCCAGCCGCGTCGGAGTGCCCGCCGAAAAGGGCGATCCGCTGGGCAACATGAAAGTCTCCTCGAAAGCCCGGGCGCAGGCGGTGACGCGTGACGCCACGGCGTTGCTGACCGCCTGCGGCCTCGCGCTGCGCAGTTTCGACTGAGGGTCACCATGCCGCGTATCAACCTATTACCCTGGCGCGAACAACAGCGGAAGATCCGACGCCGCGAATTCGGCCTGGCGGCCGGCGCCGCGGTGCTCGCGGCGGTGATGTGCGCACTCGGCGGCAAGCTCATGTATGCCGGCTGGATCGACGCGCAAACCGCCCGCAACGAGCTGCTCAAGTCCGAGATCAGCAAGCTCGACTCGCAGATCTCCGACATCATGGATCTCGAGGACCGCAAGCAGCGGCTGGTCGCGCGCATGGAGATCATCGAGAAGCTGCAGCGCAGCCGCCCCGAGATCGTTCACCTGTTCGACGAGCTGGTGCGCACCGTTCCCGACGGCGTCTACCTGACGTCGCTGAAGGAGACCGGCAAGAAGCTCGAGATCCACGGCGTCGCCCAGTCCAGCACGCGGGTCTCGACGTTCATGCGCAACATCGACGCCTCGACCTGGATGGACAACCCCGTGCTGCAGGTCGTCGAGACCGCGAAGGACTCCCCGACCGGCGGCTCGAGCTTCGTGCTGTTCACCGACACGGTCGGCGTCGATCTGGACAACGGCGGCACGATAAACCACAAGAGGGTCGCCTCGAGATGAACTTCTACGACGAACTTCGCACACTCGACCCGCGCGACCCCGGCCGGTGGTCGACGCCGGTGCGCGGATTTTTCATCGGCGTGATCTTCCTCGTGTGCGCCGCGATCGCCTGGTACATGCTGGTCTGGACCGAGGACCGTCCGCGGCTGCTCGCCGCCGAGGCCGACGAACAATCGCTGCGCCAGCAGTTCGAGACCAAGCAGCAGCGCGCGGCCAATCTGGACGCCTACAAGGCGCAGCTCGCCGAAATGGAGCGCAGCTTCGGCGCCATGCTGCGCCAGCTGCCCGGCAGGACCGAGGTGCCCAACCTGCTCGTCGACATCTCCCAGACCGGGCTTGCCGCCGGCCTGCAGGAGAAGCTGTTCCAGCCGGGACAGGAGGTCAACAAGGGCTTCTACGCCGAACTGCCGATTCGCATCCGACTGGTCGGCAGCTACCACGAATTCGGGAAATTCGTCAGCGGGATCGCCGCGCTGCCGCGCATCGTCACCCTGCACGACATCCAGATCAATCCGGTCGCGGGCCGCGGCACGTTCGACGACCTGACCATGGACGTCACCGCCAAGACCTACCGCTACATCGAGGACGACAATGACCACGGCGGCGGCAAGAAGGCCGGTCACGCGGGAGGTTCGACGTGAGGCGTTCAAGGAGCCGGACCGCGCTCGCGGCGGCGATGCTCGGCAGCTCTCTCATCGCCGGTTGCACGAGCGGCCAGTCGAGCCTGCAGAACTGGATCGCGCAGGTCAAACAGCGGCCGGGCGGGCGCATCGAGCCGCTGCCCGAGGTCAAACCCTACGAATCCTTCAGCTACGGCGCCGCCAACCTGCGCTCGCCGTTCCAGCCGCAGGGTCCGTCCGACAATGGACCTTCCGCGGTGCGTCCGGACATGCATCGCAACCGGGAATTCCTCGAGAGTTTCCCCCTGGATACGCTGAAAATGGTGGGTACGCTGAAGATCGGCGACCGCTTCTTCGGCCTCGTCGAATCCAAGGACGGCCTCGTGCACAAGGTGCAGCCCGGCAACTACGTCGGCCAGAACGACGGCAAGATTACCGCCATCACGCCGAGTAAAATCAGCATCGTCGAGATCATTCCCGATGGTCTCGGCGGCTATATCCAGCGACCGGCTTCGTTGGCGCTCGCCAATTGACGCCTCAGGGAGACCAACGCATGACCAGTTTGAAGAATCGAATCGCAAGCTTGGCGTCCATCGCATGGATTGCGGTCGCCGCGATTTCGATGCAAGTCCGGGCGGCCGATGCCAACAAGCTTGAATCGATCGACGTGCAGACGCTCGCGGGCCAGCAGGTACAGCTCACGCTGCGCCTGAGCGGACCGGCGCCGCAGCCGCTCGCCTTCACGATCGACAAGCCGGCGCGCATCGCCCTGGACCTGCCGGACACGACGCTCGCGCTGGCCTCGCGGCGCATCGACGTGCGCTCCGGCGGCGTCGACTCCGTCCTCGCCGCCGAGGCGGGCGGGCGCACCCGCATCGTCGTCGATCTGGACAGCCTCGTTCCGTACACGACGCGCGTCGAGGGGAACAACATCGTCGTGCACCTCGGCGTGCAGCCGGGCGCCGCCGCGGCCCCGGTCGCCGAACGCGCCGAATCCGCGGGCACCGCGGCGGGCGCGCCCGCGCACTCGATCCGCACGATCGATTTCCGCCGCGGCCCGGACGGCACCGGCCGGGTGATCGTGCATCTGTCCGATCCGCGGGTGCCGATCAACGTCCGCCAGGAAGGCAACCAGGTCATCGTCGATTTCGCCGGCGCGCACCTCCCGCAGCGCCTGATGCGCCGCTACGACGTCACCGACTTCGCGACCCCGGTGCAGTCCGTCGACGCGGTGCGGATCGACGGCAATTCCCGCCTGGTGATCAACGCGCGCGGCGATTTCGACCAGCTGGCCTACCAGTCGGACGACGAATACGTCGTCGAGATCAAGCCGTCCACCAAACTCGCCGCCCAGGAGGGCAAGAAGCAGTACACGGGCGAGCGTCTGACGCTGAACTTCCAGGACATCGACATCCGCTCGGTGCTGCAGCTCCTCGCCGATACCGGCGGACAAAACATCGTCGTCAGCGACTCCGTCTCGGGCAACCTGACCCTGCGCCTGCAGAACGTGCCCTGGGATGAAGCCCTCGACATCGTGCTGCGCACCAAGGGCCTCGACATGCGCCGCGAGGGAAATGTGATCATCGTCGGGCCGACCGCCGAACTCGCCGCGCAGGAGAAGGCACAGCTTGCCGCGCGCAGCCAGATCCAGCAGCTCGAGCCGCTGCACACGGAGTTCCTGCAGGTCAATTACGCCAAGGCCGCCGACCTGGCCGCGCTGATCCGCGCGTCGGGCGGCAAGAATTCGATGCTCTCGCCGCGCGGCGCGCTGTCGATCGACACGCGCACCAACACGCTGCTGGTGCAGGACACGGCGGACCGGCTCGCCGACATCAGGCGTCTGGTGCAGAAGCTCGATGTTCCGGTCAGGCAGGTGCTCATCGAGGCCCGCATCGTGGTCGTCACCGATCAGTTCGAGCGTGACCTCGGCGCCCGCTTCGGCGTGAGCGCCGTCAATCAAAGCGGCACCAACAACCTGTTGACCGTCGGCGGCAACGGGGTCGGCGCGAACACCGTGCTGACCACGGCGTCGGCCGGCGCCAGCAATGCGACCGCGCTGACCGCGCCGTCGATCAGCAACCAATACCAGGTCAATCTGCCCGTCGCGAATCCCGCCGGAGCGCTCGGCATCTCGCTGCTCGGCAGCAGCTACCTGGTCAATCTCGAGCTGTCGGCCGCGCAGAACGAGGGCCGCGGCGAGGTCATCTCCTCGCCCCGGGTCATCACCGCGAACCAGAAGCAGGCGACGATCATGCAGGGCGTCGAGATTCCCTACCAGCAATCGGCGTCGAGCGGCGCCACGACGACACAGTTCAAGAATGCGGTGCTGTCGCTGAAGGTGACTCCGCTGATCACGCCGGACAACCGGGTGATGCTCGACATCGACGTCAGCGACGACTCCGTCGGCCAGCTGGTCCAGAGCGCGACCGGCGGCACGGTGCCCTCGATCAACACGCGCGAGATCATCACGCAGGTTCTCGTCAATGACGGCCAGACCGTCGTGCTCGGCGGCATCCTCGAGACGACCAAGAACAAGTCGACCGACAAGGTGCCGTATCTCGGCGACATCCCGGTGCTCGGCCATTTGTTCAAGTCGACGACGAACATCAACAACAAGACCGAATTGTTGATCTTCATCACGCCGAAGATCCTGCGCGAGGGGTCGAATCTGTATTGAGCGCATGCGCCGGCCCCGGCCGGGGGCCGGCGCGTGCGGCAAGATCCGCCGGTCGCGATGATCAGCCGGCATAACGTCTATTTGATCGGTCCGATGGGCTCCGGCAAGAGCGCGGTCGGCCGTCATCTCGCCCGGCTGATGCACTTCCCGTTCCACGACAGTGACGCCGACGTCGAGGCGCGAACCGGCGTCAACATCGCCTTCATCTTCGAGCGGGAGGGCGAGGCCGGATTCCGCGCCCGCGAACGGGAGTCGATCGAGCGGCTGACCCTGCTCGACGGGATCGTGCTCGCGACCGGCGGCGGCGCGGTCATCGATCCGCAGAACCGGCGCCTGCTCGCGGAACGCGGCGCGGTCGTCTATCTGCAGACCTCGCTCGACCAGCAGATCGCCCGCACCCGCCATGCGCGTCACCGACCGCTGTTGAACGACGTCGACCCGGAGCGCGCCCTCGCCGACCTGATGCAGCGCCGAGCGGCGCTCTACGCGGAGATCGCCGACCTCACGGTCTCGACGGACCACCGGCGCGTGCAGCTGGTTGCCGAGGAGATTCATCAGGAACTCCTCCGCCGCCGCAGCGCCTGAGCGAATCGCAGCCCAAGCGCCGCAAGGGTTCGTATAATCATGGCCGTGCAAACCCTCCACGTAGACCTCGGGCACTCGCGCTATCCGATCGACATCGGGCCGGGCCTGCTCGGCGAGGCCGGCTTGATCGAGGCGCGCATTCCCGGGCGTGATCTGCTGATCGTCAGCAACGTCACGGTTGCGCCGCTGTACCTGGACCGCCTGCGGCGCTCGCTGCCGGAACGGCGGATCGCCGAATGCATACTGCCGGACGGCGAACACCACAAGACGCTCGCCGCGGCCGCGACGATATTCGACGTTCTGGTGGAGAAAAAGCTCAACCGCGACGCCACCCTGGTCGCGCTCGGCGGCGGTGTCGTCGGCGACCTGGGCGGATTCGCGGCGGCCTGTTATCAGCGCGGCATTTCCTGCGTCCAGGTGCCGACGACGCTGCTCGCGCAGGTCGACTCGTCGGTGGGCGGGAAGACGGGCGTCAACCACCCGGGCGGGAAGAACCTGATCGGCGCCTTCCACCAGCCGAGCGCGGTGATCGCCGACACCGACACCCTGACGACGCTGCCCGACCGTGAACTGCGGGCCGGCATCGCGGAAATCATCAAGTACGGATGCATTTGCGACGCGGGGCTGTTCGACTGGCTCGAGCACAACGTGCAGCGGCTGCTGGCCCGGGACCCCGCGGCGTTGACGCACGCGATCGCCCGATCATGCGAGCTCAAGGCGGCGGTCGTGGCCAGGGACGAACGGGAGTCGAACGTGCGGGCGATCCTGAATTTCGGCCACACCTTCGGGCACGCGATCGAGGCGGCGACCGCCTACACGGTCTATCTGCACGGCGAGGCGGTCGCGATCGGCATGTCGATCGCGGCCGATTTGTCCGCCCGCCTCGGCCTGATCGACCGGGAGGCCGCCGCCCGCCTGCGCGCCCTGCTCGAACGCGCGGGCCTGCCGGTCGTGGCGCCCGCGATCGGTGCCGACGCGGCCCGGTCCTTGATGCGGATGGACAAGAAGGTTCTGGCCGGCGCGCTGCGTCTCGTGCTGCTGAGCGCGCTCGGCACCGCGGTGGTCACCGCCGATTACGATGAGACGGCGCTGGCGGCGACCTTGACGGAGCACTTCGGATGAGCGCGCCGGCACCGTACGCGGCGCACGAGGAGCAGTCCCGCGGCAGGCGGCACGCTGAACCGAAACCCGCGTACCGCTCCGAGTATCAGCGCGACCGCGACCGGATCGTGCACTCCACCGCCTTCCGCCGCCTGGTCTACAAAACCCAGGTGTTCGTGAATCACGAGGGCGACCTGTACCGGACCCGTCTCACCCACTCGCTAGAGGTCGCGCAGATCGCGCGCACCGTGGCCGGCGCGCTGCGGCTCAACGAGGAACTGACGGAGGCGATCTGTCTCGCGCACGACCTGGGCCACACGCCGTTCGGTCACGCCGGCCAGGACGCGTTGAACGAGTGCATGACGGACTTCGGTGGATTCGAGCACAACCTGCAGTCGCTGCGCGTCGTCGACGAGCTCGAGGAGCACTACGCGGACTTCAACGGCTTGAATTTGAGCTTCGAATGCCGCGAGGGCATCCTCAAGCATTGTTCCTACAAGAACGCGATCGCACTCGGCGACGTCGGCGAGCGGTTCGTCAACCGCGAACAGCCCGGCCTCGAGGCGCAGCTGGCGAACTTCGCCGACGAAATCGCGTACAACAATCACGACGTCGAGGACGGGATCCGGGCGGGCCTGATATCGGTCGAGGCGCTCGCGGGCGTGCGTCTGTTCGCCGACTATCATGGCGAGGTCCGGGCGCTGCACCCGGAACTTGCGGGGCGGCGCCTGGTTTACGAGGTGTTGCGCAGGATGATCAACCATCTGGTCACGGACCTGATCGACTCGTCGTCCGAGCGGCTGCGCGTGTCGGGGGTGGCGTCGATCCAGGAGGTCCGGGCGCAGCGGGCGTTTCTGATCGGATTCAGCGAGGAGACCGCGCGATTGAACCAGGAACTGAAGTCTTTTCTGCGCGAACATCTCTACCGCCATTACAAGGTGCGCCGCATGACCTCGAAGGCGCGTCGCGTCGTGCGCGAATTGTTCGACGCCTTCTTCGCGGATCCCGGGCTCATGCCCGACGGACACCACGCCACCGGCGCACGGCGGGAGGCCATGCACGGTCCGGCGGGGCGCGCCCGGGCGGTCGCCGACTACATCGCCGGGATGACCGACCGCTACGCGATTCTCGAGCACCGGCGCCTGTTCGATCCCGCGGAGCGCACGTGAACCCGCCGTTGCGTAACGACCTGCTGCTGCGCGCACTGCGGTGCGAGCCGACGCCGCGCCGGCCGGTGTGGTTGATGCGCCAGGCGGGGCGCTACCTGCCGGAGTATCGCGCGACGCGCGGCCGGGCCGGCAGCTTCATGGCGCTGTGCACGAATCCCGAACTCGCCTGCGAGGTCACGCTGCAGCCGATCGACCGCTTCGGCCTGGATGCGGCGATCCTGTTCTCGGACATCCTGACGATTCCGCATGCGATGAATCTGGGCTTGGAATTCGACACGGGTGAAGGACCCAAGTTCGAGCGCCCGGTTCGCAGCGCCGCGGACATCGACCGGCTGCCGATTCCCGATCCCGGCCGCGAGCTGCGATACGTCGTCGATGCCGTGGCGATGATCCGGCGGGAACTGGGGGGGCGCGTGCCGCTGATCGGCTTCGCCGGCTCGCCGTGGACGGTCGCGACCTACATGGTGGAAGGCGGCGGCAGCAAGACCTTCGGACGGATCAAGCGCATGCTCTACGGCGCGCCGCGCGACCTGCATCGATTGCTCGACGTGGTGGCGCGCGCGACGATCCTCTATCTGAACGCGCAGATCGCGGCCGGCGCCCAGGCCGTGATGCTCTTCGACACCTGGGGCGGGGTCCTGACGCCGCTGCAGTACGAGGAGTTCTCGCTGCGGTACATGGCGTCGATCCTGGACGCGCTGACCCTGCACGCCGACGGCCGGGTCGTGCCGCGGATCGTCTTCACGAAGGGCGGTGGCGCCTGGCTCGCGCGCACTGCAGCGATCGGCTGCGATGCCGTGGGCGTCGACTGGACCACGGACCTTGCCACGGCGCGCGAGCTCGTGGCCGGGCGGGCCGCGTTGCAGGGCAACCTCGATCCGTCCGCGTTGCTCGCGCCGCCCGAGGTTCTGCGCGTCGAAACGCTGCGGGTGCTCGAGAGCTTCGGACATGGGCCCGGCCACGTGTTCAACCTCGGGCACGGAATCACGCCGGACGTCGAACCGGACCAGGTGGCGCTGCTGGTCGAGACCGTGCGCGGCTTCGCGCCCGCCTGAGCTCAGTCGGGCTGGCGCAGCTCGTCGCGCAGAGTGCGGCGCAGGATCTTGCCGACATTCGTCTTCGGCAGCTCGTCGCGGAAGTACAGGTGCTTCGGCACCTTGTAGCCGGTGAGATTCTTCCGGCAATGCGCGAGCAGCGCCTCCGGATCGAGATCCGGATTCTTCCTGACGACGAACAGCGCGACCGCCTCGCCGGAGGTTTCGTCGGGCTGGGCGACCGCGGCCGCCTCGAGCACGCCCGGGAATTCGGCGGCGACGCCTTCCACCTCGTTCGGGTACACGTTGAACCCCGACACGAGGATCATGTCCTTCTTCCGGTCCTCGATGTACACGAAGCCCTCTGCGTCCATGCGGCCCACGTCCCCGGTCCGCAGCCAGTCGCCGTAGAAGACCTTCGCCGTCTCGTCGGGCCTGTTCCAGTAGCCGCTGGTGACCTGCGGACCGCGCACGCAGATCTCTCCGACCTCGCCGACACCGAGCTCGGCGCCGTCGTCGTCGCGGATCGAGATTTCGGTCGACGGGATCGGCAGTCCGATCGAGCCGTTGAAATCGAGACCCAGCGGATTGATGCAGGCCGCGGGCGAGGTTTCGGTCAATCCCCATGCCTGGGTGAGGATGCAGCCGGTGACCGCCTTCCAGCGGGCGGCGACCACCGCCTGAACCGCCATGCCGCCGCCCAGGCTGATCCGCAGCGCGCTGAAATCCAGGCTGTCGAAACCCGGCGTATGCAACAGCGCGTTGAACAGGGTGTTCACGCCGCTGATGAAGAAGAACCGGTGCTTCTTCAGCTCGGCGACGAATCCGGGGAAGTCGCGCGGATTGGTGATCAGGATGTTGTGCGCGCCGAGGTGGGTGAACATGAAGCAGTTCGCGGTCAGCGAGAAGATGTGGTAGAGCGGCAGGGCGGTGATCACGACCGGCGCGTCCTGCGAAGCCATGGCCGGCGCAATCCACGCGCTCGACTGCAACAGGTTCGCGACGATGTTCCCGTGCGTGAGAACCGCCGCCTTGGCGACGCCGGTCGTGCCGCCCGTGTACTGCAGGAACGCGGGGTCCCCGGGTCCCACGCGCACCGGATCGAGTTTGCCGCCGAGCCCGGCGGCGAGCACGTTCTTGAATCGCAGCGCCTCCGGCATGCTCCACGGCGGCACTTGTTTGCGTACGCGGCGCAGAACGAAATTCACGAGGGGGCCGCGCGGGAAGCCGAGCAGGTCGCCGACGCCCGTTACCAGGACCTTGCCGACGGAGGTACGCGGCAGCACCTCCTGCAGCACGTGGGCGAAGTTCTCGAGGATCACGATCGCCTTCGCGCCCGAGTCGCGCAGCTGGTGCTCGAGTTCCCGCGCCGTGTAGAGCGGATTGGTGTTGACGACCACCATGCCGGCGCGCAGGACGCCGTACAGCGCGATCGGATATTGGAGAATGTTCGGCATCATCAAGGCGACGCGGTCGCCGCGTTCCAGGCCGGATTTGGTCCGCAGCCAGACCGCGAAGGCCCGGCTCAGCGTTTCCAGCTGCACGTAGCTCAGCGTGGCGCCCATGTTCGTGAACGCGGGCCGCGCGCCGAATTCGGCGCAGGAGCGCTCGAACATCGCATTGATCGACGCCTGCTCGTCGACGGCGATGTCGGCGGGCACTCCGGGGGGGTACCGCTCCAGCCAAATTCGATCCACGCGGGCGCGCTCCTCGTTATTATCATCCGTGTATAGCATCGGTTCGGCGCAGCGGCAATGTCGGCCGCGGCACCCCGCGGTTGCGGTTCGGTCAAATTCGAGGAGCAACGCCATGTCCGTCAGGCCGGTCGTTTTTTTGGTCGTGTGTGCCGCCTTGTCCGGCTGCGTGGTCGGCTACGGCCCCTGCCTGTTCCTGTCGCCGGTGCGCGTGTCGCTGACCGGGACCATGCATTTTCGCACCTACAAGGTCGGCGACGAGATCGAGCGGGTGGCGGTGTTGACCTCCGACCGCTCCGAGTACGTCTATGCGCCGGCGCAGAGCCATCTTTGCCTGATGGCGGAGGATTTCCAGCTTGCCGGCTGGGACGACTATCCGACGGACCTGGTCGACGGCACGCGCATCGCCGTCCGAGGCGGCTTGATCGAAGCGTCGACGCCGCACCAACACACGCGCTTTTTATTAAAAATCCGCAATCTCGAGCGACTGACGCCGCAATCCGCGGGGAAGGGCGCGTCGCCGCCGCGAAAATAGCGCGGCGACCGGTTCGAAAAGCGCCCGGCCGGACTAGAATACCCTGGGTTTTGTTGCATCTAACCAGGGAGCGTTGCGAGTGAATAACAAGTTTACGATGAGTTTGGCCGCGGCTTTGGCGTTTGCCGCGTTGGCACTTCCGAGCCACCAGGCGTTTGCCAAGTCCCATACGGTGACCTGTACGGACGGCACGAGTTCGGCCGCCGGCCGCGGTGCCTGCAGCGGGCACGGCGGAGTCGCGAAGGCCGCGAAGCACGTCAAGGCTGCCAAGCACGCCAAGGCCGAGAAGAAGGTCGAGAAGAAGGCCGAGACGAAGAAGGAAGCCGCGAAGGAGACCAAGAAAGAGGTCAAGAAAGAGGCCAAGAAGGAGCCGAAGAAGGAAGCCAAGAAAGCCGCGCCGGCCAAGCATGCCGGGTCCGCGGATTCAGCGGGCGCGACCGCGAAATGCAAGGACGGCAGCTATTCGCACGCCAAACAGCACAAGGGTGCGTGCTCCAAGCACGGCGGTGTCGCCGAGTGGATGGGTCACTGAGCAGTGACCGAAGCCCGGCGGGGCGCGAGTCCCGCCGGGCAACCCGGCCGGTTGCGCGGCGTCATCTGGACAATAGGGGCTTCAGCGCGGGCCACACGTTCGCAAGCACGCGCGGCTGCGCCGACTCGTTGGGATGAAGCCCGTCGGCCTGCATCGATCCGGGAATGAGCGCGATTCCCTGCAGTAGAAAGGGAACCAGCGGCACCTTGCGCCGTCGCGCCACTTCGCCGTAGCTGCTCCAAAACTGATCGGCGTACTGCGGCCCATAGTTGGGGGGGATGCGCATGCCGAGCAGCAGCACCTTGCCGCCGCCCGCCTTCGCGAGCCGCACCATCTGCGCGAGATTCGCGCGCATGTCTTCGATCGGCAGGGCCCTCAGCCCGTCATTGCCGCCGAGCTCGAGAATCACGACCGCCGGCCGGTGCAGCGCGAGCGCGCGCGGCAGCCGCGCGAGTCCGCCGGCCGTCGTTTCGCCGCTCACGCTGGCGTTGATCACCCGGTACCCGTACCCTTCGCGGTGAAGCTTCGCCTGCAGCAGCGCGACCCAGCCCTTGCCGACGTCGATGCCGTAGCCGGCGCTGATGCTGTCGCCGAACACGAGGATCGTGCGCGCGGCGTGTGCCGGGGCGGTCGCGGCGAGGAAGAGGGCGAGGACGAGCAGGCGTTTCACGGGTTCTCCAGATGCAAGACCGGTCGACGGAAGAAATGACGGTTCTCGAGGCGCGGGACGTGACGAAGACCGTCGCGAGCCCCGAGGGCCCGTTGACGATTCTCGCCGATGTCAGCCTGCGAGTGCGAGCGGGCGAGACCCTGGCGATCGTCGGCGCTTCGGGTGCCGGTAAATCCACGCTCCTTTCCCTGCTTGCCGGGCTCGATTCTCCAACGAGCGGGCGCGTGTCAATCGCCGGCATCGACCTTACGGCGCTCTCGGAGGACGGCCGCGCCGCGGTGCGCGGCAAGCACGTCGGGTTCGTGTTCCAGGCATTCCACCTCATTCCGTCGCTGACGGCGCTGGAAAACGTGATGATGCCGCTGGAGCTTGCGAACCGTTCCGACGCGCGTGCCGCCGCCACGGAGGCGCTCGCCGAGGTGGGATTGACCGCACGCCGGTCGCATTATCCGAAGCAGCTGTCCGGCGGCGAGCAGCAGCGGGTCGCGATAGCCCGCGCCTTCGTCACGCGTCCGCACGTGCTGTTCGCCGACGAACCGACCGGGAACCTGGACACGGTGAGCGGCCAGCGCGTCGCCGATCTGCTGTTCGAGCTCAACCGCGGCACCGGCAGCACGCTGGTGCTCGTCACGCATGACCGTGGCCTCGCCGCGCGCTGCGGCCGGACACTGGAACTGGACGCGGGCCGCGCCGTCGCCTGAACACGATGCCGGTACTGCGCTTCGCCTTTCGCAATCTCTGGCGGGACTTGAAGTCCGGCGACTCGCTGGTGCTGCTGTCCGCCCTGACGGTGGCGGTCGCGTCGCTGACCGCCGTCGGCTTCTTCACGAGCCGGATCTCGCAAGGGGTCGAGCGGCAGGCGACCCGCGTGCTGGCCGCGGACCTGCGGCTGGAGTCGGCCGATCCCCTTTCCCCGGCCGTGTTCGCGGCAGCGCGCGCCGCGGGGTTGCGCAGCACCCTGGAACTGTCGTTCGCGACCGCGCTGTTCAAGGGCGGGCAGAGCCAGCTGGCGGCGGTGAACGCGGTCGCGCCCGGATACCCCCTGCGCGGCACGCTGCGGATCGCCGACGTGCCCTTCGGCGTCGCGCGCCCGGCGGGCTCGATACCGGCGCCCGGGGAAGTGTGGCTGGATGCTCGGATCGTCGCCCAGCTGGACCTGAAGCCGGGCGAGGACCTGCGCGTCGGCGCCGCGACGCTGCGGTATGCCGCGGTGCTCGCCTACCGGCCCGACCAAGGCACGGGTTTCGTCAATCTCGCGCCCGCGTTGTTGATGAACGTAGGCGACCTGCCGGCGACCGGCCTCATCGCGCCGGGCAGCCGCGTGACCTACGCGGGGCTGTTCGCGGGGCCCGCGCCGGCGGTTGCGGCGTTCCGCGCCTACTTGATCGCGCACAAACGCCCGGGCGAGCGCCTGCGCCAGGTGGGTGACTACAGCCGCCAGTTGAATTCGGCGGTCGATCGCGCGGGCCGGTTCCTGAATCTGTCGAGCCTCGCGTCGGTGCTGCTAGCCGCGATCGCGGTCGCGATGGGCGCGCGGCGCTACGCCGAACGGCACGTCGATGCGGTGGCCTTGATGAAATGCATGGGGGCCTCGCAAGGCTTCATCCTGTCGGTGTCGCTGGTCGAATTGTCGGTGCTCGCGCTGATCGCGGTCGCCGCCGGGGCGGCGATCGGGCTCGGCGCCGAAACGGGCATCGCGTGGCTGCTGCGCGATTTGATCCGCGAGGACCTGCCGCCGGCGTCGCCGCTGCCGGTGCTGATCGCGCTGGTCACGGCGGCGGTGATGCTGGCCGGTTTCGCGCTGCCGCCGCTGATGCGGCTCAAAAACACACCGCCGGTGCGCGTGCTGCGCAGAACGGCCGATCCGCCGCCCTGGCGCCACGGTGTTTCGTACGGGCTCGCGCTCGCGGCCATGATCGCGATCCTGTGGATCATGGTGCGCGATACCGAGCTGGTCGCCTGGGTGGGCGCCGGAGTGCTCGGGGTCGGGGTCGCGCTCACCGCCGCCGGCTACGGCCTCGTCCATCTGACCGGAGGCCTGCGCGGCGGCGTCGGCGTCGCGTGGCGCTATGGACTCGCGAACGTCTCGCGCCGCGGCGGCGCGAGCGTCGTGCAGATCGTCGCGTTCGGGCTGGGCCTGATGGTCCTGCTGCTTCTCGCGGTCGTGCGCGGCGACCTGTTGAACAGTTGGCGCGCGAGCCTCGGTGACCGGGTGCCGAACAATTTCCTGATCAATATCCGGCCCCAGGATCGGGAGCCGCTCGAACAGTGGTTCGCGGCCCACGGCATCGCCGACGCGCCGATGTACCCGGTGATCCGGGCCCGCATCACCCGGATCAACTCCCGCGCGGTCGGCACGCTGCACTTCGCCAATGCCCGCGGGCGCGCGTTCGCCGAGCGCGAACAAAACCTGACCTGGTCCGGGGCCCTGATGCCGGACAATCAACTCGTCGCCGGCTCGTGGTGGACGCGCGCCGACGACGGCAAACCCCTGGTGTCGATCTCGACGGAATACCGCGATGCGCTGCATCTGGCCGTCGGCGACGAGCTCCAATTCGACATCGCCGGCGAGACGCTGAGCGCGCGGGTCGCGAGCGTCCGCAAGGTGCGCTGGGACAGCTTCCGGCCGAATTTCTTCCTGGTGTTCCCGCCGCACCTGCTGGACGGCGCCGCCGGCACCTACATGACCAGCGTGCACCTGAACGCCCGGCAGCGGCCGGCGCTGGTCGAAGTCGTGCGGCGCTTTCCGAGCGTGTCGGTGTTCGACGTCGATGCGATCCTTGCGCAGATCCGCGCGATCGTCGACCGGGCGTCGCTGGCGGTGCAGTACGTGTTCCTGTTCACGCTGGCGGCGGGCATCGTCGTGCTGCTCGCGGCCGTGCAGGCGACCCGGGATGAGCGGCGCTACGAGAGCGCGATCCTGCGCACGCTCGGTGCGAGCCGCTGGACGGTGCTGCAGGGCGTGGCGACGGAGTTCACCGCGCTCGGGTTCCTGGCCGGCAGCCTCGCGGCGACGGCGGCGACGGCGATCGGATGGGTGCTCGCGCGGCGTCTGTTCTCGCTCGCCTACAGCCCTGACCCCGCCGTGTGGCTGGTCGGACTGACCTGCGGCACCGCGCTCGTCGGCGTGAGCGGCACCCTCGCGGCGTGGCGCGTGGTCAACACCCCGCCGATCGAAAGCCTGCGGGAAAATTGACCGCGGCCCGCCGGCGCGCGCTCAGCGCACCGTCATGACGATCCAGCCGTCGGCGATCGGCGCGCCGAGCAGCGGCAAGGCCTCGATGCATATGTCGTAGCGCCCGCCGGCCAGCGCCGACGTGTTGAACGATACCCGCAGATCGCCGTTCGAGTCCTTGGTCAAATTGTTGATCACGAGCACCCGACCCTGGTCGCGCTTGTCGACCGAAACACGAAACCGCCGCTCGTGCACGGAGCTCATGTCGATGCGCAGTGCATACAGGGTCGGAATCTCGCGGCGCACCATGATGCGGGCCTGATCCACACCCGGCACGTGATCGGGCGTGATGCGCAGCTCCTGCACGGACAGCGGCGGCATCATCGTTCCCCGGGCGAGCTGCGCGCGGGCGGTGGACAACTTTCCCTGCATCAGCGCGTTCATGCCGAGCAATGCGAAGAAGCCGACCGCGCAAACCAGGGCCGTCGCACCGAGGCCGGCCAGGAACCAAGGCGTCCGCCACCACGGCGTGCCGGGTTCGCTGAGATCCTGGGGCCGGCCGGCGGCCTCCAGCAGCTCGAGACTCGCGCGGGTCCGGCCGGCGAGGCGGATCTCCTCGAGGTACTCGGGGTGATCCGCGCACCAATGTTCGAACTCCCGTGCACCCTTGAACGGCAGTCTGCCCTCGAGATAGCGGTCCAGCAGCCGGTGTTCCTCGATGAAGGCGCGGTCGAAGCGCGGCGGCGCGGCTGTCTTGTCGGATGCGGTGTTTGGCGGCTGATTCATGGTGGGGCGGCTCGTGCCGGTTCAGGTCCTGGCCGCGATCGTCTGGCCGATGATGCCGCACAGTTCATGGATCGCCGCGGCCCGCGTGGTCGATTTGCGCCACACCGCGCCGACGCGCCGTGCCGGCGCGGGTTTCGCGAAGCGGCGCACGGCGAGGCCCCGCTGCGCACCGAATCCGGCGTCCACCGCAAGTTCGGGCAGCAGCGTGATGCCGAGTCCCGCGACGACCATCTGTCGGAGCGTCTCCAGGCTCGTCGCGCGAAAATCCTCCACCTCGCGGACGCCGACGCGGCTGCACACCTCGAGCGCCTGATCCCGCAGGCAATGTCCGTCCTCGAGCAGCAACAGCGTGTGCCCGCGCAGGTCCTGGGCCTTGATCGTCGTCTTTTCGGTGAGCGGATGCTGGGTGGGCAGCGCCACGGTGAACTCCTCCTGGTACAGTTCGCACGACAGGAGCCCGTCCTGCGGCGCGGGCAGGGCCATGATTCCCAGGTCGATGTCCCCCTCCCGCAGCAGCTTCAACAACGGCTCCGTCTGGTATTCGTACAGCATCAGGCCGAGATCGGGCAGCGCCTTGCGGATCCGCTTCATCACCCGCGGCAGCAGATACGGACCGATCGTCGGGATCAGCGCGATCTTGATCTTTCCGGAATAGGGATCGGTGTTGTTGCGGGCGAGCGCGATGATCTCATTGCTCTCGTCGAGCATGCGCCGCGCCCGCGCGACGATCTGCCGGCCGACCTCGGTCAAGCGCACGTTCTTGGGGCTGCGCTCCACCAGTTTGACCCCTAGGTACTCCTCGAGCTTTCGCAGCTGCGCCGAAAGCGTCGGCTGGCTCACGAAGGTCTTTGCGGCGGCCTTGCCGAAATGGCCTGTGTCGGCGAGCGCCACGAGGTATTTGAAATCTTTCAGGTTCATCCGCGTCTCCGATAGACAGAGTCTATCAGTTTTGGCATCCACGAGCCGCCCGTCGACCCGCCGCTCGCGGCGCGCGCGCGTCGCGGGTACAATGCGCCGAACCCGGCAATCCCCCTCATCAGAGCGCGTTCATGGTTCCAGAACCCCCCGCCACCCGGCTTTCCGCGGGTGTCGCCATCGTCAGCCTGGTCGATCGCAAGCTCAAATTCCTGCTGCTGCGCGCTTATCGGAACTGGGATTTTCCGAAGGGAATCGTCGAGAAGGGGGAGGAACCGATCGATGCGGCGTTGCGCGAGGTCCGCGAAGAGACGGCGCTGGACGACATATCCTTCGACTGGGGCCTCGTGTACATGGAGACCGGCCCCTACAACAAGGGGAAAATCGCCCGCTATTACATCGCGCGCAGCAAGGAGCGCCGCGTGCGGCTCGAGGTGAATCCGGAAATCGGCAGACCCGAGCACCAGGAGGCCGCCTGGGTCGCCTACGAACAGGCGCTGGAAATGGTCTCGTCGCGATTGCAGCCGGTCGTGCGCTGGGCGTATTCGGTCGTCAACCACGGCCCGCCGCCGCCGCCGCGCGCCTAGCCGCGGCGGTCCGCGTTCAGGCGAGCGTGTGGAAGACTTTCTGCACGTCCTCGTCCTGTTCGAGCTTGTCGATCAAGGCCAGCACCTCGGCCGCGCTCTCCTCCGGCAATTCCGTGGGCACGGTGCAGATGTACTCGTGCTCCGCCGACAGCGGCGTGATCCCGCGCGCCTCGAGCGCCTCCTGAAGCCGGCCGAAATCATTGAACGCGCAGCGGATCACGAGCTGGGCCTCGCCCTTCTCGCCGGTACTCTCGCCCATCTCGTCGAGTCCGTGATCGATCAGATCGAGCTCCAGCTCGTCCTGATCCTTGACGACGGCGGGGTCCAGGCGGAACACGCCCATCTTGTTGAACAGGAAGCTGACGCTGCCCGTCGTGCCGAGATTGCCGCCGCCCTTGGCGAACAAATTGCGCAGGCTGCCGACGGTGCGGGTCGGATTGTCGGTTGCCGTTTCGACCAACAGCGCGACGCCGTGCGGAGCGTAGCCCTCGTACAGCACCTCCTGGTAGTTCGTCGCCTCCTTGCCGGAGGCGCGGCGGATGGCCGCCTCGGTCTTGTCCTTCGGCATGTTCACCGCGCGCGCGTTCTGCAGAACGCGCCGCAATGCGGGATTCGCCGCCGGGTCGGGGCCGCCGGCCCGGACCGCGATGGCGATGTCCTTGGCGACCCGCGTGAATTGCTTCGCCATCCGGTTCCAGCGGGCGAACATGGCGTGCTTTCTGACTTCGAATATGCGTCCCATGACGTCAATGGTAGCAATACTCGCGCAAACAGCTAGACTTGACGCCCTCCCCCCACGAGATTTCCCATGCAGGAACAATCTGCGGCACCGGTTCCGCCGACGCCAAGCTTCCGCGACCTGGCCCTTTCCGGGCCGGTTTTGGCGGCATTGACCGATGTTGGCTACGAATCGCCGTCGCCGATCCAGGCGGCGACCATACCGGTGCTGCTGTCGGGCGCCGACATGCTCGGCCAGGCCCAGACCGGCACCGGCAAGACCGCCGCCTTCGCGCTGCCGGCCCTGTCGAAAATCGACCTGTCCGTCAAGGACCCGCAGGTTCTCGTGCTGGTGCCGACGCGCGAGCTCGCGCTGCAGGTTGCCGAGGCATTCCAGCGCTACGCCGCCCACCTGAAGGGTTTCCACGTCCTGCCGATCTACGGCGGCCAGAGCTATCAGCCGCAGTTGAACGCGCTGCGCCGCGGCGTCCACGTGATCGTCGGCACGCCTGGCAGGGTCATCGACCACATCGGGCGCGGCACCCTGAAACTCGAACGGCTGACGATGCTGGTGCTCGACGAGGCCGACGAGATGTTGCAGATGGGATTCGTCGATGCCGTCGAGAGCATCCTCGAGCAGACTCCGCCGCGGCGCCAGGTGGCGCTGTTTTCCGCGACGATGGCCGCCCCGATCCGCCGCATCGCGCAGAAACACCTGCGCACCCCGGTCGAGGTGACGATCAAGAGCAAGACGAGCACCGCCACCAACATCCGGCAGCGCTACTGGCTCGTGAGCGGCGTGCACAAGCTCGACGCGCTGACGCGCATCCTCGAGGCCGAAACCT
Organism: Gammaproteobacteria bacterium; assembly: GCA_037441085.1. Taxonomy (GTDB): domain Bacteria; phylum Pseudomonadota; class Gammaproteobacteria; order Steroidobacterales; family Steroidobacteraceae; genus Bog-1198. The sequence continues at coordinate 21,622 of JBBISV010000033.1, forward strand.
TCGACGGCATGCTGGTGTTCACCCGCACGAAGCAGTCGACGGTGGAACTGGCGGAAAAGCTCGAGGCCCGCGGCTTCGCGACCGCGCCCCTCAACGGCGACATCGCGCAGCCGTTGCGCGAGCGGACGGTGGCGCGCTTCAAGGCCGGACAGATCGACATCCTGGTCGCCACCGATGTCGCCGCCCGCGGCCTGGACGTCGAGCGCATCTCACACGTCGTCAACTACGACGTCCCCTACGACAGCGAATCCTACGTGCACCGCATCGGCCGCACCGGCCGCGCCGGGCGCAGCGGCGAGGCGATCCTGTTCATCGCGCCGCGCGAACGCAACATGCTGCGCGTCATAGAGCGCGCCACGCGCCAGAGCGTCGAACAGATGAACCTGCCGAGCGTCGACTCGGTCAACGTCAAACGCATCGCCAAATTCAAGCAAAAGATCGTCGAGACGCTCGCCTCGCCGCAGGCGGGGGAATACCGGCAGGTCGTCGAGCAGCTCGAGGCGGAAATCGGCGCGCCGCTGCTCGACATCGCCGCCGCGCTCGCCGCGCTCGCGCAGGGGCCGGCGCCGCTGTTGCTGGCGCCGAAATTCGAGGAGCGCGTGCCGGAGCATGCGCCGCCGCCCCACGCGGGCCGGGAATC
>JBBISV010000034.1:0-18601 GCA_037441085.1 Gammaproteobacteria bacterium
GCGCTGCGCGCACAGGGAGCCGCGGGCACGACGATCCTGCGCGCCGCCGCCGCCGGCACCGTCACCGCGGTCAGCGCCGGCCGCGGCGCGATCGTCGCCGAGGGGACGCCGCTGCTGGAGGTCGCGAACGCCGGCGGCCTGGTGCTGATCGCGGGCGCGGTGCCCGCCGACGCCCTGCAGATCAAGCCGGGCGATGCGGCGCGCGTCACGCCCATCGGCGCCGGCCGCACGCTCGCAGGCCGCGTGCGCATGCGCGGCGCGGCGGTCGATCCGGCGAACGGACTGGTGCCGATCGAGCTTGCGCTGGCGGCGGGCACCGCCCTGCCCGGCGAGAGCGCCTCGGCGCGGATCACGACCGCGATGATGCGGGGTTTCGTCGTGCCGCATGAGGCGGTGCTCGTCAACGAAGCGGGCAAGACCTACGTCGTCCAGGACGTGAACGGCGTGGCCAAGTTCGTGCAGGTTAGGGTGCTCGCCTCAGCCGGCGAGCGCGACGCGGTCGACGGCGCGCTCGATCCGGCGGCGCCGCTGATCCTCGCCGGCGCCTATCAACTCGAGGACGGGATGAACGTGCGCCTGTCGAACCCCGGCCCGCAGGCCGCTCGATGAGCCTGGTCGGCCTCCTCGAGCGCCACCGCGGCGCCCTGCTGTCGGTCGCGTTCGCGCTCGCCTTCGCCGGGCTGTTCGCCGCGATCGGCCTGCCGGTCGGCCTGTTCCCGGTCACGAGCTTTCCGCGCATCCGCATCGAGGTGAGCGCCGGCAGCATGCCGGCCAAGCAGATGCTGATCGACGTGACCCAGCCGCTCGAGGAGGCGGCGCGCTCGGTGCCGCTCGCGGTCGACGTCGTCTCGACGACCTCGCGCGGCTCGGCGGAGATTTTCGTCGATTTCCCGTGGGGCGCGGACATGAACCAGGCGCTGCTGCGCGTCGCGACCGCGTTCGCGCAGACGCTGCCCGACCTGCCGGCGGGCACCACCTACGATGCGATCCAGATGAGCCCGAACGCGATCATGCCGTTCGTCTCCTATGCGCTGATCTCCGACGCGGTGCCGCCCGCCGAACTGCGCCGCCTGGCGCAGTACCAGATCGCGCCGCTCTTGACCGGGATCGCCGGGATACGCCGCGTCGGCGTCACCGGCGGCCAGACCCCGGAGATCCAGGTCACGGTCAACCCGCTGAAGCTGCAGGCGCATGGACTCAGTCTCGCCGACATCTCCCAGGCGATCGCCGCGAGCAACACGATCAGCGCCGTCGGCCGCCTCGAGGACAACGACCTGTTGTACCTCGCGATCGGCAACAACGCCTTCACGTCGGAGCAGTCGGTGCGCGCCGTGACGCTGCACACGCCGAACGGCGGCGTCGTGCGTCTCGCGGACGTCGCCGACATCCGCCTGGGGTCCGTGCCGCAATGGCTCCTCGTCGACGACAACGGCAAGCCCGCGGTCACCTTCGACGTCTATCAACAGGACCGGGCCGACTCCTTGAGCCTGGCGAAGTCGGTGCAGACCACGCTCGATGCCTTCATGAAGTCCCAGCCGAAGGCGATCCACCTGTACAAATGGTACGACCAGACGGAGCTGGTGAGCTCGTCGATCGGCGCGGTCGAGGAGGCGATCCTCGTCGGCCTGGTGCTCGCCGCGTTCGTCGTGCTCGGGTTCCTGCGCAACTGGCGCGTCGCGCTGGTGGCGATGGCGATCGTGCCGCTCGCGGTGCTGATCACGGTGCTGCTGCTGTACGGGCTCGGGATGACGTTCAACATCATGACCCTGGGCGGCATCGCCGCCGCGATCGGCCTGCTGATCGACGATGCGATCGTGATGATCGAGCACATCGCGCGGCGCGCGGGCGCCCCGGGGCTCGCCGATGCCAACGCCGCGGTGCTGCCGGCCGCCCGCGAGTTCGTCGCGCCCCTGTTCGGGTCGAGCCTCGCGACCATCATCATTTTCGTGCCGCTCGCGTTCCTCTCCGGCGTGACCGGCGCGTTCTTCAAGTTCCTGTCCCTGACGATGGCGAGTTCGCTGATCATCTCGCTGATCCTCACCGCGCTGATCGTGCCGCTGCTCGCGCGCGGCCTGATCGACTTCAAGGCCTGGCACGACCCGGGACACGGCCGCGAGACCTGGCTCACGCGCGGCCAGCGCCGGGCGCTCGACGTCCTGTTCGCGCGGCCGGCGCTGATCGGCGTCGCCGTCGCGGTGCTGATCGGCGCGGGGTTCCTCGCCTACCGCCACGTCGGCACCGGCTTTCTGCCGCGGATGGACGAGGGCGGCTTCGTGCTCGACTACCAGACCGCGCCGGGAACCTCGCTCGCCGAGACCAACCGCGAGATCGGCGAGGTCGAGGACATGCTCAAGCACAACCCCTACGTCTACACCTACTCGCGCCGCACCGGCGCCGGCTTGGGCGGCGACCTGACCGAGTCCTACCAGGGTGATTTCTTCGTGCGCTTGATCGCCGCCGCCAAGCGGCCGCCGATCTGGAAGGTGATGGACGACATCAACACCCAGATCACGAGCCAGGTGCCCGGCATCAACTTCGACACGCACGAACTCCTCGACGACATGATCGGCGACATGGTCGGGCGCCGCCAGCCGGTCGTGATCCAGTTGACGGCCAAGGACCCGGACGTGCTCGACGCCGTCGCGCAAAAGGTCGCGGACGCGATCGGCAAGGTTCCGGGCGTGCAGCCCGCGTCGATCAACAACGGCGTGATCCCCGCCGGCGACGCGCTCGAGGTCAACGTCAATGCCGCGGCCGCCGCGGCCCAGGGCATGACGCCCGCGGACATCCAGGGCCAGCTCTACCATTACCTGCACGGCTCGGTCGTCACCCGCTATCTCGGCAAGGTCCAAGACGTCGGCGTGCGCCTGTGGCTCGCCGCGCCCCAGGGCAAGGTCTATCGCGAGTCGCTCGCGCAGCTGCCGCTGCGCTCTCCCGGCGGCAGGCTGTTCCCCCTCGGCAGCGTCGCGACGGTGAGCTTCGTCAGCGGCCAGCCGCAGATCACACGCGACAACCTCGCCGAAGTCGTCGCGGTGACCGCCGAGATCGGCGGCGGCCACGATCTTGGATCGACGATCGCCGGGGTGCGCCAGGCGCTCGCGGCACCCGGCGTGCTGCCGTCGGGCGTGTACTACACGATCGGCGGCGCCTACAAGCAACAACAGCTCGCGGTCAACGGCATGATCAAGGTGTTCGCGGCCGCCGCCGTCGCCGAATTCATCCTGATGCTGTTCCTGTACGGCAGCTTCCTGCTGCCGCTCGTCATCCTCGCGAGCGCCGTGATCTCGAGCGGCGCGGTGTTCATCGGCTTGTGGGCGACCGGCACGGAATTCAACATCACCGCGATGATGGGCATGGTGATGATCGTCGGCATCGCCACCGAGATGGCGATCTTCTTCGCCTCCGAGTACCAGGAACTCGCCAAGACCATGCCGGTCCACGAGGCGCTGCGGGGCGCCGCGCAGAACCGGCTGCGGCCGATCGTCATGAGCACGCTCGCGATGGTGCTCGCGCTGATCCCGCTCGGCGCCGCGATCAGCGGCTCGGGGGATCAGATGCTGCAGCCGCTCGCCATTGCGATCATCGCCGGGATCCTGGTCCAGCTGCCGCTCGTGCTGCTGGTGATGCCGGTCGTGCTCGGGCTCGCGCTGCGCGCGCGTCCGTCAACCCCGGCCGGGGCGGAATGAACGGGGCTCCTGGGTGGTTGCCGTCATTGCAGCCACTCACGTACAGAGCGCGCCAGGAACTCTTCCACGGACAGGCCGTCGCCGCCAATCAGGAGCGTGCGCCTCACCTTGAACGCCGCGGCAAACGCCGCGGTGCCGGCGTGCGCGTTCGGCGCTCGCCCGCTCTTTACTTCAATCGCCGTCAGACGGGAACCCACCCTGACCACGAAGTCGACTTCCTGACCCCGATCCCGCCAATAGAACAGCTCGCAGTCACCCGCCGCCGCGGCGTTGGCAAGATGGGCGCCGACGGCGGATTCCACGAGCCGGCCGCGAAATTCCCGCTCCGACCGCGCTTCGTCCGGACTCAATCCGGCGGTGACCGTCATCAGCGCGGTGTTGAACACCTGCAACTTCGGACTGGATCCCCGGCTGCGCGCCGCGTCGCCCGCATATTTCGGCAGGCCACAAACCATGCCCGCCCCAGCCAGCAAGTCGAGGTAATGCGCAAGGGTGGTCGTGTTGCCCGCGTCCTGAAGCTGGCCGAGCATCTTGGTATACGACAGGATCTGACCCGAATACCGGCACGCCAGTTCGAACAGGCGCCGCAGCAGCGCCGGCTTGTCCACGCGCGTCAGCAGCAGGACGTCGCGCGCGATTGAGGTCTCGATGAGGCTGTCGGCGATGTAACGGGACCATCGAACGGGATCATGGGCCAGCGGCGCAGCGCCCGGATATCCACCAAAGTACAGATACTCATCGAGTGAGAAGCCGAAGGCCTCGTGCATCTCGGCAAAGGACCAGTGCGGCAGGCGCAAGGTTTCGAAGCGGCCCGCCAGACTCTCCGTCAGTCCTTGGGCAATCAATAGCGGTGCTGAACCGAGCAACACCACCTTGAGCAGTCGCTTCTTGCGTGTATCCTCATCCCAAAGCCGCTTGACGGTCTCGGACCATGCCGGGATCTTCTGGATCTCATCCAGCACGAGCACGGCGCCCGCTTTGCCGGTGACCGCGAGCCGCGCGGCTTCCCATTGCTGGCCGATCCAGTCGGTGCCGCGCAGCGTCGGTTCGTCGGCGCTGACGTAGCGCACCGGAACGCCGAGTTCGCCGGTAATCTGTAGGACGAGAGTCGACTTGCCCACCTGCCGGGGTCCCGCGACGACCTGCAGGAACCGGCGCGGTTCGGCCAGCCGCAGCGCGAGCACGGCGCCTTGCGGGCGCCGGTATTGGGTCTTTGATTTACTCACAGTATTGAGTATTTTTACTCAACGTCTTGAGCAAATCAAACCCGCAGGGAAATCCCGCCCTGGATTTCCGGCGATTCAGCCGCCTCCCCGTCAGCGGCCCAATCTCGCGCGTGTACTCCTTACTTAAAGTAAGATACCTTACTAGCAGAGCCCGCACTGAGGAATCAAAATGGCAACCGCGACGATAACGACCAAGGGACAGGTCACACTGCCGAAATCCGTGCGGGAGAAGCTCGGGGTCGAGGCCGGGCACCGTGTGGAATTCGTCGAGACTGAAGCGGGATTTCTGGTCAAACCGGCCACGAGGGATATTCGCGCCTTGAAGGGCGCGCTACCCAAGCCGCGGCGACCGGTGACCGTTGAAGCCATGAACAAAGCGCTGGCACGCATGGGCCGCGTCCGGTGATCGGCCTCGATACCAACGTGATCGTGCGGTATCTCGCCCAGGACGACGCGCGCCAGGCCGCCGCGGCGACGCGGCTCATCGAAGGATCCTTGTCCGCTGAAGTCCGCGGCTTCGTTTCCGTCGTCACGCTCGCGGAAGTCGTGTGGGTCATGTCGTCGAGCTACCGCGCGGGACGTACGACCATCGCCGCCATCGTCGAGGGACTGTTGAGCGCACCCCAACTGGCGATCGAAAGGGCGGATGTCCTGTGGCGGGCGCTACGGAGCTTCCGCGAGTCCCGGGCGGACTTCAGCGATGCCGTAATCGCCGAGCTCGGCCGGGAGGCCGGTTGCTCGACGACGGTCACCTTCGACCGGCGCGCCGCGGCTCATCCCGGATTCGAAGCACTGCACTGACCGCCGCCGGCAAAGCCCGCAATGGGCCCCTTGAAAATCAGCCCTTCGGCTTGTGCGCGGCGTCCCACTGCTCGACGGCCGCCATCGTGTTGGCGACGTGCTTGTCCGGGCTCATCGCGGTGTAGGTGTAGATGATCTTGCCGGTGGGCGCGATCACGTACGAGGTGCGGTTCGCGTATTTCGGATCCAGCCACAACACCGAGTCATAGGCCTTCATGATGTGCTGGTCGGCGTCGGAGGCGACCGCGAACTGCTTGCGGCAGTCGGTCACCGAGAACTTGTTCAGCGTGTCGATCGAGTCGTGCGACACGCCGATCACGGTCGCACCCAGGGCCTTGAACTTCGGCGTCGCCGCCGCGAAGTCGTGCGCCTCGATGGTGCAGCCCTTCGTGAACGCGGCCGGGTAGAAATAAAGCACCACCGGGCCTTTTTTCAACGCGGCGGCGAGCGAGAACTTGAACGGCTTGCCGGCGAGCGTGGCCTCGGTCGTGAAATCCGGCGCCGTTGCGCCCACTTTCAATGCCGCGAACGATGGGGAGGACAAGGCCAAACCGGCGAGAACAGCCACTGCGATGCGTTTCATGGGGAAAATCCTCGGTTTGCCGTTGGGAAGACCCGCGATTCTCCGCCGATCGACGGATGCGATCAAGACGCATTGCGCCCGCCCGCCGGGCGGCGTCCGTGCCGTGGACGGGGCGTCTAACCCAGCTCGGCCCGCAGCGCCGCGACGACGCGCCCGACGTCCTCGTCGCGCATCGCCGGGAACAACGGCAGCGTCACGGTCTCGCGGCCGATGCGGGCCGCGTTCGGATAGTCCTCGGCGCGATAGCCGAGCTCGCGATAGAGCGCGAGGCCCGGTATGCAGGGATAGTGCATGCCGATGCCGATGCCGCGCGCCGCCATCGCCCGCTGAAAATCCGGGCGCGTGCGGCCGCGCCGGGCGAAGTCGATCAACACCGTGAACATGTGCCAGCTGTGGCCGTCGTCGCCGCGCGCCGGCAGCACGAGGTCGTCGAAGCCGGCCAGGGCGTCGAAATAGAGCCCCGCGAGCGCCCGGCGGCGCGCGTTGAAGCCGTCCAGACGCCGCAGCTGATGAATGCCGACCTGCGCGGCCACGTCGGACAGATTGCTCTTCGCGCCGGCGAGCACGACGTCGATCTCGCCGTCGGCGTTGCGGCGGATGCCGTGGAAGCGGTGCCGCTCGATCAGCTCGAGCGCGCGCGCATCGGTGGTCGCGATCGCCCCGCCCTCGATCGTCGTCATGTTCTTGTTCGGATGGAAGCTGAACACCGCGAGATCGCCGAACCCGCCGATCGGGCGGCCGCGATGGCGGGTGCCGATCGCATGCGCCGCATCCTCGACGATCCGCAGGCCGCGCGGCACCGCGAGCGCCGCGAGCGCGTCCATGTCGACCGCGAGACCGGAGAAATGAACCGGCATGATCGCCTTGACCCGCGGCCCGAGGGCCGCGGCAACCTGTGTCACGTCGAGATTGCGGCTGGCGAGTTCGACGTCGACGAACACCGGCCTCGCGCCGAGCCGCACGACGACGTTCGCGCTCGCGGCGAAGCTCATCGCCGGCACGATGACCTCGTCCCCCGCGCCGACGCCGCAGGCGATGAGGGCGATCTCCAGCCCCTCGGTTGCCGACGTGAGCGCCAGCACCCGGCGGCCGCCGCCCACGTAGGCGGCGAGCGCCGCCTCGAACTCCAGCACCTTCGGGCCACTCGCGAGCTGGCCGGAGCGCAGCACCGCGGCGACGCCGGCGATGGTCTCTTCGTCGATGGCCGGGCGCGTAAAGGGCAGGTAATCGTTCATGTGGAACTCCTCGACACCAGCACGACGCCGGCGCAGATCAGGGCGATGCCGAGCACCTTGGCCGGCGTCAGCGTCTCGCCGAGCCAGGCGACCGACGCGGCGGCGACGACCACGTAACCCAGCGACAACATCGGGTAGGCGACGCTCACCGGCGCCTTCGCGAGCGCCGCGAGCCACACGCACAGGCTCGCCGCGTAGCAGGCCATCCCCACCCAGAACGGCGGGCTGCGCAGCAGCAGCGCGATGCTCGCCGCGAGCGTCGCGGCGTCGAAGCGCGTGAATGCGCCGAGCGGCCGGGTCGCGTATTTCAACACGAGCTGCGCGGCCGCGTTCAGGCCGACGCCGCTCAGAATCAGCACCCAGGTGACCAGGCTCATCGACGCGACACCAGCACGCGGTGGGCATCGTGGCCGAGTTCGCGCATCGGCACGCCGCGCGCGATCAGATCCTCGTACATATCGGTCTCCATGACGGCGCAGGCGCGCCCCGACTCCTGCCAGCGCGCGACGAAGGCCGCGATGGTCGGTATCTCGCGCCCCGGCGCGCGCCGCAGCCCATAATCGAGTTCGCCGCGATAGGACACGAAATCCACGGTGCGCCGCCAGTAAAACGGCAGCGTCTCATCGAAGGTGGCGACGCTGTAGATCGGCAGGCCGCGATCCTCAGGGGGCAGCGCCGCGGCGAGGCCGCGGCCGGAGTAGTGCGGCGCGAGCAGCCCCGCCGCGCGGATCAGCAGCAGCACCCCGAGGCACCAGCCGACGCTCAGGAACACCGCGCCGCCGGTCGGGTCGCGGTCGCGGCGCGCGAGCACGAACGCCGCCGACACGCCGAGCACGAGCGCGATGCGCAGCAGCGGCGTCGACAGGCGCAGGAAATCGCCGGTGTCGCGCGTTCCCTGGACCAGCCGCGGCAGCGCGAAATGCGCCGCGAGCAGCATCCCCATCGCGGCGAGCGTGACGATCGCCGCGGCGACGAGGTCGCGGCGCAGCGCCGACGCCGGCCGGATCGCGCACAAGATGGCGAGCGGCGGCATGACCGGCAGCAGGTAGGTCACGAGCTTCGAGTCGGACACGGAGAAGAACACGAGCGTGAACAGGATCCACACCCACAGGAAGCGCTGCGGATCGAACGCGCGCGGCGCGGCGCGCGGCCGCCAGCCGCCGGCGAGGACCCGCACCGCGGTGATCGTCCACGGCAGCGAACCGGCGAGCAGCACGCCGCCGAAGAACCACCAGGGCTCCTGCCGGTCCGCCTCGGGCGTCAGATAGCGGGCAAAGTGCTCATGGACCAGGTAGAAATCCAGGAAATCAGGCAGCCGCCGCGCGGCGAGCCAGTGCCAGGGCACCGTGATCACCGCGAACAGCACGAGCCCGACGCCGAAGCCCAGGCGGCGCCAGACCGAAAAATCCCGCGTGAACAGCGAATACAACACGAGCGTCGCCGCCGGAATGGCCACGGCGACCAGCCCTTTCGACAGCACGCCGAGCGCGGCCATCGTCCACGCGAGCGCCATCGGCCACGCGGGCCGTTCGGGACGCGTCTGCGCGACCAGGAACGCGGCGAGCGCGGCCGTCAGGTAGAACGTGAGCCCCATGTCGAGCGACAACATCTGGCCGACCACCGGGAACAGCGTGAAGCTCGCGAGGATCGCCGCGGCGCGCCACGCGGCGCGTTCGTTCCAGAGGCGGCGCACCAGGAAGAAGACCACCAGGATCGTGCCGATCGCCGCGAGCGAGGTGTACAGGCGCGCCGAGAACTCCGACAGCCCGAACAGACGGTAGCTGAGCGCCGTCGCCCAGTACTGCAGCGGCGGCTTCTCGATGTAGGCCAGGCCATCGAGGTGCGGGATCACCCAGTCGCCGCCGACCAGCATCTCGCGCGGGATCTCGGCGTAGCGCCCCTCGTCGGGATTGAACAGCGGCCGGCTCGCGCTCGCGGCGAACCAGACGAACAGCACCAGCGCGCCGAGCAGCAGATAGAGCGGCCGCCCGCCCGCGCGCATCTCCGGCGCATCCGGCGGCTGCGCGCTCACCGCGGCGGCGTCCCGTCGGCGCCCTGCGCCGCCAGCGTCCCCGATCGTCCCGGGATCGCCCGCGCCACCACCGGCGCGACCGGCAGCGCGCGCGCAAGCGCGAGCTCGCGGATCTTCGCCATCCGGCACAGCGAGGCGCCGGCCTCGCGCCACGCGCCGATCAGCCGCTCGAACTGGCCGGCGAGACGCATGCCCTCGAGCTCGGCGTGCAGCGTGAACACCGCCAGCTCCGGCATGTCCGGCGCCCGCGACCGGGCGAACAGCGCCGCGGCGACGTTGGACTCATCGACGCCGCCGACGCCGATCAGCTCATCGAAGGTCGCGAGCGTCGTCGGCAGCTGCACGCAGCGCGCCGCTGCGCCCGCCTTCCCGCCCGCGGCCGCCTCCGGCGACTCCGCCGCGAGCCGCGGCCAGAACGGCGTCGTGCCGCGGGTGTCGCTCGCAAAATCGAGGCCGTGTTCGCGTTCCAGCGCGAGCACCTCGTCGTTGATCTGCCAGCCGGCCGCCGCGTGCGAACGGGGGCGCTCGCCGAACACCCGCTCGAAGGCGTCCAGCCCGCGCTCGAACTCGGTCCGGGTCCAGCGCGGATCGGCGCGCGCGACGTGGTCCTGCCAGCGCACATGGTCATAGGTATGCAGACCGACTTCGAACCCCGCATCGCGCACGCGGCGCATCTCGCCGCCGGCGGCGCGGCCGATGTCCGGCCCCGGCAGCAGCACCCCGTACAGCAGCGTGCGCAGCCCGTAGTGCTTGAGCACCGAGGTGCGCGCGACCTTCTGCGCGAAGCCGCGGCGGAACACCCGCCGCAGCGCCCGTCCGGTATGGTCCGGCCCGACCGAGAAGTAGAACGTCGCATCGACGCCGTGGCGCGTGCACAAATCGAGGAGCCGCGGCACCCCCTCGCGCGTGCCGCGCAAGGTGTCGACATCGACCTTCAGGCCGATGTGCCGGCCTTCAAGCATCGGGCGAGATCAGCGCGGAGGCGGTCGGCAGGATGTCGGCGTAGGCGTCGAAGATCGCGTTCAGCGCCGCGTGCATGTCGGTCTTCGGCGTCCAGCCGAGCTCGGCCGTGGTGTTGGCGATCGACGGCAGACGCGCCGGGATGTCCGCATAACCCTTGCCGTAGTACTGCATCGCGGAGACGTCGACGAGCGCCGTGCGGCGCGCGGTCGGCGCATACTCCGGCCGCGCGCACGCGATCTTCAGCATCATCTCGGCGAGCTCGCGGATCGAGTAGGAGTTGCCGGGATTGCCGATGTTGTAGATCTTGCCGTCGGCGACGCCGCCCGGGTTGTCGATGATCGTCGTCAGGCACTCGACCGCATCGTCGATGTAGGTGAAGGCGCGGGTCTGCCGGCCGCCGTCGACGAGCTTGATCGGCTCGCCGCGGACGATGTGGCCGAGGAACTGGGTCAGCACGCGCGAGCTCCCCTCCTTCGGGGCATCGATGCTGTCCAGACCGGAACCGATCCAGTTGAAGGGCCGGAACAGCGTGAACTGCAGCCCCTGCTGGCCGTAGGCCCAGATGATCCGGTCGAGCAGCTGTTTGACGCAGGAGTAGATCCAGCGCTGTTCGTGGATCGGGCCGAGCACGAGGTTCGAGGTCGCCGGATCGAACTCGCGGTCGCGGCTCGCGCCGTAGACCTCGGAGGTCGACGGGAAGACCACGCGCTTTCCGTACTTCACGCAATGGCGGATGATCGGCAGGTTCGCCTCGAAATCCAGCTCGAACACCTTCAGCGGCGCGCGCACATAGGTCGCCGGCGTCGCAATCGCGACCAGCGGCAGGACCACGTCGCACTTGCGCACGTGGTACTCGACCCACTCCAGGTTGATCGTGATGTCGCCCTCGACGAAGTGAAACCGGGGGTTGCCGAGCAGCGTCGCCACGCGCTCGGACTGTAGATCCATCCCGTAGATATGCCAGTCGGTATGGGCCAGGATGTATTTGCTGAGGTGATGGCCGATGAAGCCGTTGACGCCGAGAATCAGCACATTTTTCACGATGAATCCCCCAAAGACGTTACTGCGTGTTCAAGTCAAGGCGAGCGGCAGCCGCGCGAGCGCGGCCGGCGGCGCGTCCGGCCGCACCAGGCGGCCGTCGACGGCGAGCTGCAAGACCCGCAGGCGCCGGCCGTCGGCGCAATCGACGAACCACGCACCCCCGCTAGCATACAGGCAAGGCGCCCGTCCGGCGTTGCGCGCGGGCTCCGGGTCGACGCGCGTCTCCCAGAACTGGAGCCGCAGGCCGGCCGCGTCGCTGAAGGCGCCCGGAAACGGCGGCGCCACCGCCCGCACCAGGTCGTGCGCCGCCTTCGCGCCGCGACTCCAGTCGATGCGGCCGTCCTCGGGCCGGCGGCGCCCGTAATAGGACCCTTGCGCGAGGTCGAGCGGCACGGCCGCGGCGCGCCCGGCGATCAGCGCGGGCAGCGCGCGCGCGAGCAGCGTCTCGGCCGCGGCGGCCAGGTGGGTCGAGACCTCGAGCGCCGTGTCGTTCTCGCCGATCGCAAAGGCCTGTTGATCGACGAGCGCGCCCGCATCGGGCTTCTCGACCATGTAATGCAGGCTCGCGCCGGTCTCGGTCTCGCCGTTCAGGATCGCCCAGTGCACGGGCGCGCGGCCGCGGTACTTCGGCAGCAGCGAACCGTGCAGGTTGAGCGCGCCGCGCGGCGCGAGCTCGAGCCATGGGGCGCTCAACAGGTGGCGGTAGTAGAAAGAAAACAGGAAGTCCGGCCGGACGGAGCGTCCGAGCGCGATCCACTCCGGGCCGTTCGGATCGGCCGGGGTCTCGACGCGCAGCCCGTGCGCGCGCGCCGTCTCGGCGACGCTCGCGAACCAGCGGTTCTCGCCCGGATCGTCCGCATGGGTGAACACCAGCGGGATGTCGACGCCGCCCGCGGCGAGCACCGCGAGGCAGCGTGCGCCGACCTCGCTGTAGGCGAACACCACCGCCCGGGTCACGCCTGCGGATCCTGCGGGTCGGCCTCGAGCACGGCCTGGACGATGTAGCGCGGCCGCTCGCGCACCTGGGCGTAGATGCGCCCGACGTACTCGCCGAGCAGGCCGATGCCGAACAGCGCGATCCCAACCAGGAAGAACAGGATCCCGAACAGCGTGAACACGCCCTCGACCTGCGGACCGAAGAACAGGCGCTGCAGCGCGAGGTAGACGACCAGCAGCGCCGACAGCAGCGAGATCGCCATGCCGATCATCGAGAAGAACTGCAGCGGCACCACCGAAAAGCCGGTGATCAGGTCGAAATTCAGGCGGATCAGGCTGTACAGCGAGTACTTCGAGGCCCCCGCGAAGCGCTCCTCGTGCGCGATCGGCACCTCGATGGGGCGCATCGCGAACAGGGAGGCGAGCGCCGGGATGAACGTATTGACCTCGCGCGTCTGATTCAAGGCGTCGACGACCGAGCGCGCATAACCGCGCATCATGCAGCCCTGGTCGGTGATGCGCACCGGCGTGATCCGCTCGCGCAGGCGGTTGACCGCGCGCGACAGCCAGCGGCGCCACAGGCTGTCCTGCCGCTGCTGGCGGATGGTGCCGACGTAGTCGTAGCCCTCGTCGAGCTTCGCGACGAGCTTGCCGATCTCCTCGGGCGGGTTCTGCAGGTCCGCATCCAGCGTGACGATGTAGCCGCCGCGCGCGTACGCGAGGCCCGCCATCACCGCGGAGTGCTGGCCGAAGTTCGCATGGAACAGCACCACCCGCGTCTCGCGCGGCCGCCGGCCGAACTGTTCGCGCAACAGCGCCGCCGAGCGGTCGCGGCTGCCGTCGTTGACGAAGATGCACTCGTAGTGGATGTTGAGCGCATCGAGCGCCGGATACAGCCGCCCGAACAGGGTCGGCAGCACCGCCTCCTCGTTGTACACGGGGATGACGACCGACAGTTGCGGCGCGGCGCTCACTGATCCGCGGCGACGGCGCCCTGGGCGCGCAACAGCGCGAGAACCTCGCCGGTCTTCTCACGCATCAAGTCGACCGAGCCGCGCGACTCGACGTTCAGGCGCAGCAGCGGCTCGGTGTTGGAGCTGCGCAGGTTGAAGCGCCATTGCGGAAACTCCATCGTCAGCCCGTCGGTGCGGTCGAGCTTGTCGGCCGCCATCGAGTAGCGCGCCTCGACCGCCGCCATCGCCTTCTTCGCGTCGGGCACCCGGTAGTTCAGCTCGCCGCTCGCCGGGAAGGCGCGCATGCGCGCGCCGACGAGCGCCGACAGCGGACGGCCCGTCTCACAGAGCGCCTGCGCGACCAGCAGCCAGGGGATCATGCCGCTGTCGCAATAGGCGAAGCGCCGGAAATAATGGTGCGCACTCATCTCGCCGCCGTAGAGCCCGTCGACCTCGCGCATCTTCTGTTTGATGAACGCGTGGCCGGACTTGCACAGCACCGGCATGCCGCCCGCCTCGCGCACCGTCTCGATCGTGTTCCAGGTCAGGCGCGGGTCATAGACGATGCGACCGCCCTCCTCGTCGCGCAGCAGCATCGCGGCGAGCAGGCCGACGATGTAATAGCCCTCGATGAAGCCACCCTGCTCGTCGAAGAAGAAGCAGCGGTCGAAGTCCCCGTCCCAGGCGATGCCGAGATCGGCGCCGTGACGGCGGATCGCCTCGATCGTCGGTGCGCGGTTCTCCTCGATCATCGGGTTCGGGATCCCGTTCGGGAAATGCCCGTCCGGCTCGTGGTGGATCTTGATGAATTCGAACGGCAGGCGCGACTCGAGCCGGTCGATCACGAGCCCCGCGCCGCCGTTGCCGGCGTTGACGACGATCTTCAGGCGCCTCAGCTTCGCGGTGTTGACGTAGGACAACAAGTGCGCGACGTAGGCCTCGTTGGTGTCGATCGGGCGGCGCACCCCGCGGTGCTCAGGCTCGGGGAACTCGCCCTTTTCGGCGAGCGCGCGGATCTCCTTCAGTCCGTTGTCGCCGCTGATCGGCCGGGACTGTTCGCGCACGAACTTCATGCCGTTGTAGTCGGCCGGGTTGTGGCTCGCGGTGACCATGATGCCGCCGTCGTAGCCGCCGTCGAAGGTCGCGAAATACACGCCCTCGGTGCCCGAGATGCCGATGTCGTAGACGTCGGCGCCGCCGTCGGTGAGGCCCGCGCACAGCGCATCGGCGAGGCTCGCGCTCGAGAGGCGGATGTCGCGGCCGACGACGACGCGGCGCGCGCCCAAGAAGGCGGCGTAGGCGCGGCCGACGCGGTAGGCGACGTCCTCGTTGAGCTCGTCCGGGATCCGGCCGCGCAGGTCGTAGGCCTTGAAACAGGTGATCGGCTTCACGTGTTCGTACCCTGACGGCCGTAGTTGTCCTCGAAACGCACGATGTCGTCCTCGCCGAGATAGGAACCGGACTGGACCTCGATCAGGTGCAGCGGCACCTTGCCCGGGTTCTCGATCCGGTGGGTCGCGCCGATCGGAATGTAGGTCGACTCGTTCTCGGACAACAGGAAGGTCTTGTCGTCGCGCGTGATGCGCGCGGTGCCGGAGACGACGATCCAGTGCTCGGCGCGGTGATGGTGCATCTGCAGCGACAGCACGCCGCCCGGGATCACCGTCAGGCGCTTGACCTGGAAGCGCTCGCCGGCGTCGATGCTGTCGTAGCTGCCCCAGGGACGGAACACCTCGCGATGCAGCGCCGACTCCGAACGGCCGGCCTTCTTCAGGCGCCCGACCAGTTCCTTGACGTCCTGGACCCGCTCCTTCGGCGCGACCAGCACCGCATCCTTGGTCTCGACGATGATGTGATCGTCCATGCCGACCGCGGCGACCAGGCGGCTGGTCGAATGCACGTAACAATCGTGGGTGTCGTGCACCAGCGCGTCGCCTAAGAGCACGTTGCCGTCCTCGTCGGCGGGCAGCGCATCGAACAGCGAGGACCAGGAGCCGACGTCGCTCCAGCCGGCGTCGAGCGGCACCGTCACCGCGTCGCGCGTCTTTTCCATCACCGCATAGTCGATCGACTCGCTGCGGCAGTCCGCGAACGCCTTCGGGTCGATGCGCGTGAAGTCCAGGTCGCGCCGGGCGGCGCGGAAGGACGCGGTCACCGCCTCGAGGATGTCGGCGGCGAAGTGGCGCAGCTCCTCGAGATAGCGCGCGGCGGTGAACACGAACATGCCGCTGTTCCAGTAATAGTCGCCCGAGGCGACGAACTGCGTGGCGATGTCCAGCGGCGGCTTTTCGATGAACTCGGCGACCGGATAGGCCGGCCCCTCGCCCGCGCCGCGGCGGATGTAGCCGTAACCGGTCTCGGGCGCGTGCGCGACGATGCCGAAGGTCACGAGCTTGCCCTTGTGGGCCTGGTCGACCGCGAGCGCGGCGGCGCGATGGAAGGCGTGGACGTCGCGGATCACGTGGTCGGCGGGCGCGACCACCATGACTGCATCGCCCGAAATCTCGAGCGCCGCGAGCGCCGCGAGCGCGACCGCCGGGGCGGTGTTGCGGCCGACCGGCTCGAGCAGGATCGCCGACGCGCCGACACCCAGGGTGCGCAACTGCTCGGCGACCGTGAAGCGGTGCGCCTCGTTGCACACGACCACCGGCGCCGAGGCGCCGCCCAAGCCGGCGAGGCGCGCGGCGGTGTCCTGCAGCATGGTCTGCCGGCTGGTGAGCGCGAGCAGCTGTTTGGGATACATCTCACGCGACAGCGGCCACAGCCGCGTGCCCGCGCCGCCCGACAAGATCACTGGAATCAATGCACTCACGGAATCCTCACTCTGGGTTCAACCCCTGGCCACGGCCGATGGCATGATAGCTGAACCCCATTTCCAGCATGTGCGCCGGGTCGTAAAGATTGCGTCCGTCGAAGATCACCGGCGATTTCAGCGCCGCGCGGATCGCCTCGAAGTCCGGACTGCGGAATTCCTGCCATTCGGTCAGGATCGCGAGCGCATCGGCCCCGGCAAGCGCCTGCTCGCCCGAGTCGCACAGCGTCAGATCCGCCCGCTCCCCGTAGAGCCGCCGCGCCTCCGGCATGGCCACCGGGTCGTAGGCCCGGACCCGCGCGCCCGCCTCCCACAGCGCCTCGATCAGCACCCGGCTCGCCGCCTCGCGCATGTCGTCGGTGTTCGGCTTGAACGCGAGCCCCCACAGCGCGAACGTGCGGCCCGCCACGCTGCCGAAATGGCCGCGGATCTTGTCGAACAGCCGGCGCTTCTGCGCCGCGTTCACCGCCTCGACCGCGCCCAGGATCCGCGCCTCGTAGCCCACCTCGGCCGCCGAGCGCGCGAGCGCCTTGACGTCCTTCGGGAAACAGGAGCCGCCGTAGCCGATGCCCGGGTAGATGAAGGCGTAGCCGATCCGCGGGTCCGAGCCGATGCCGATGCGCACTTGTTCGATGTCGGCGCCGACCCGTTCGGCCAGGTTCGCCAGCTCGTTCATGAAGCTGATCTTGGTCGCGAGCATCGCGTTCGCCGCGTATTTGGTCAGCTCCGCCGAACGGATGTCCATCGTGATCAGCCGGTCGCGGCTGCGCGTGAACGGCTCGTAGAGGCTGCGCATCAGCTCGGCCGCGCGCGCGCTGTCGGTGCCGACGACCACGCGGTCCGGCTTCATGAAATCGGCGATCGCGGCGCCTTCCTTGAGGAATTCGGGGTTCGAGACGGTATCGTAGGGGATCGCCGCGCCGCGCGCGCCGAGTGCCTCGCCCACCGCCGCGCGCACCTTGTCGGCGGTGCCCACCGGCACGGTCGACTTGGTGATCACGAGCTTGTACTCGCTCATCCGCGACCCGATCGTACGCGCCACGTCGAGCACGTAGCGCAGGTCGGCCGAGCCATCCTCGTCCGGCGGGGTACCGACCGCGATCAGCTGGAACAGCCCGTGCGCGACCCCCTCGGCGGCGTCCAGCGTGAAGTGCAGCCGCCCGGCGGCGTGGTTGCGCTTGACGATCGCTTCGAGCCCCGGCTCGTGGATGGGGACCTCGCCGCGGTTCAGCAGGTCGATCTTGCGCGCATCGACATCGACGCAGACGACGTGGTTGCCGGCGTCGGCGAGACAGGCGCCGGTGACGAGGCCCACGTAGCCGGAGCCGAAGATGGTGACTTTCATCTGTAATATACTGATTTAATGAGAAAAATCGGACGGCATGGTAGCCGTTTTAGGCGCCGGAGTAAAGGCGGGGATGGCCCGTATCCTCGTCGTTGCGGGTGGAGGGATAAAGGTTACCCTCCGAGAATCTCGTTCAACCCCTCGATGACCTTGGCAACATCGAGCGGAGAGATCCTACCGAGGCGCTTGTCGATCCGCTCCACCGACAAGGTGCGAATCTGACTGATCTTCGCCCACGCGGGTTTACGCAGCTCCGGAACCTTATCAGCACCGGACGACGACCGGATTGTTCATGGCCGCGTACTGGATTGAGATCCGCCCAGCGTACCTCACCTCTCAGAGTTCGGGCCATGCCGCCACATCCACGCCCAGCCCTTCATCAGCCAAGGACTGCTCGTACTTTGGATCCAGCTTGGCGCATTCAGCCGCAAGACGGCTCCCTTCCATCCGCTCAATCTTTTCGTGCAACGCGACTTGAATCGTACGACTCCGATTGGGGCGCCTCGATGCACGCTGGCGGCCACGAAACCGCGGCGCGCGTGCCTGTTCGAGGAGGCTCGCCTTGTGGGCAAGCACGCCGTCCAAGTCATCGAGACGATCAAGCACCCACAAGGCCCGGACCCATACCCCGATATTGACTGTCGCCGTTCCATGCTCCATGGCCCGGAGCGTTCCCGCACTGACAGACAGGCGCTCAGCGAAGACCGCCATGGTGTCGTTGCGTGCAAGTCGCAAAATCACGCCCAGAGGTGCGCGAGCGGATGGCGCAAATCCACTCCTCAGTGGGGGGAATTCAGCAAGGGGTGACGGCGTCTACATTTCAATGTAACTACAAATGTAGTATAAGTCAGCGGACGCGATGACTACGGTGAAGACCGTTGGAAAACTGTCGGCTTGGTGGATCCTGTCCTGTTAGCGGTCTTGTACACAGTCCGCGGCAAGGACGCAAACATCATTCGCGTAATTTCAGCGAGAAAGGCAGCCAAAT
>JBBISV010000034.1:18623-21275 GCA_037441085.1 Gammaproteobacteria bacterium
CGTCAAGTTTAAGCTGAACGTCGATAGCCCTCCAAAACTGACTGCCAGACAGAGCAAACGCCTAGCGGCACTGGCAGCCAAGCCAGATTCGGAAATTGACTACAGCGATATCCAGAAACAAACCGCCGAGGTGAAATGGAATCGCCCAGGAGCATTGGTGTCCCCTCGAAACAAACAGCAAGTCACGCTGCGCCTCGACTCCGAGGTGCTTAACTTCTTCAAGGACACTGGTGCTCGCTACCAGAGTCGCATTAATGCTGTGCTGCGCGAGTATGTGAAAGCTCAGCACAAAGCCGAGTAAAGAAATCCGGCGCGTCAGCAGCGCGCCCCTCACGCCCAGGGGTGCGTGAGCAGGCGCCGCTCCCAGGCCAAGGAACTCGACACGATCGCATCGAGATCATCGTAGCGCGGCCGCCAGCCGAGCACCTGCCGGACCCGCTCGGCGCGCGCGACGAGGTACGGGGGGTCGCCCGCGCGGCGGGGCTCCTCGCGCACCGCGAGGCGCATCCCGGCGGCCCGTTCGACCGCCGCCAGCACTTCGCGCACCGACACCCCGTGGCCGTAGCCGCAGTTGAGCACCCGCGACTCGCCGCCGCCGCGCAGGTACGCGAGCGCATCGACGTGCGCGGCCGCGAGATCGACCACGTGGATGTAATCGCGCACCCCGGTGCCGTCCGGCGTCGGATAATCGGTGCCGAATATCGACACCCCGTCGCGCTTGCCGACGATGGCCTCACAGGCGACCTTGGTCAGCAACGTCGCCCCCGGCGTCGACTGGCCGATGCGTCCGCCGGGGTCCGAGCCCGCGACGTTGAAATAGCGCAGCGCCACGTAGCGCAGCGCCCCGGTCGCCGCCACGTCCCGCAACATCCACTCGCTGACCAGCTTCGAGGTGCCGTAGGCGTTGATCGGCAGGGTCGCCGAGGTCTCGTCGGCGTAGCCCTCGGTGGGGATTCCGTAAACCGCCGCGGTCGAGGAGAACACGAATTGCGCCACGCCGTGATCGAGACAGGCCTGGACCAGGTTACGGGTGCCGCAGGTGTTGTTGCCGTAGTACTTCAAGGGGTTCGCGACCGACTCGGGCACGATCGTGTGGGCGGCGAAATGCATCACGGTGTCGACCCGGTAGGCGGCGAGGAGCCGCGACACCAGGGGGTAGTCGCCGACGTCACCGACGACCAGCGCGTCCTTCGGCACCGCCTGACGGAAGCCCTTGACCAAGTTGTCGAGGACCACCACGGATTCCCCGGCGGCGGTCAGTTGTTGGACCACGTGGCTGCCGATGTAGCCGGCGCCGCCGGTCACGAGAATGCTGGATTTGGTCATCGAGGTGGGGCCGTCCGCCGCTTCAAACCCCGGAGTTTACCTCAAGGTTGCGCGGCGTCGGATGACTCTGTCGGCGGCGCGGCATTTCGCAGCGTCCGGCGCGCCGTCAGGTTCGTGACCTTGCCTTCATCGTCGGCGGCCGCCTCGCGCCGCGCCCACACCAGGTCATGCAGGCGCGGCGCCGGCGTATATTCGACCACGGCCTCGCGCAACAACTCGAGCGCGCGGGGCGCATCGAAGCGCGCCATCGCCACCAGCAACTCATCCAGCAAGGCCCGAACCCGCTCCCACGGGAGCGTGTGCTCCATCGCGCGCAGGATCATCGGGTGGCGCGTGCCGGTCACGTTGTTGCCGATCAGGAGTTCCTCGAACAGCTTCTCGGCCGGCCGCAGGCCGGTGAAGGCGATCTCGATATCGCCTTTCGGATTGGCCTCGTCGCGCACCGTCAGGCCCATCAGATGCACCATGCGCCGTGCCAGGTCATAGATGCGCACCGGCTTGCCCATGTCGAGCACGAACACATCGCCCCCCTCGGCCATCGCCCCCGCCTGGATCACGAGCTGCGCCGCCTCCGGGATGGTCATGAAATAGCGGATCACCTCGGGGTGCGTGACCGTCACCGGTCCGCCGGCCTTGATCTGTTCGCTGAACAGCGGCACCACGGAACCCGAGGAGGCGAGCACGTTGCCGAAGCGCACCATGCAGAAGCGCGTGCGGCTGCCGCGCAAATTGAGCCCCTGCAGCACGATCTCGGCGAAGCGCTTGGTCGCCCCGAGCACATTGGTCGGATTCACGGCCTTGTCGGTCGACACCAGTACGAAGGTCTCGACGCCGGTCTCGTGCGCGGCTTGCGCCGCGTGCCAGGTCGCGATCACGTTGTTGTGGATGCCTTCGATGATATTTTGTTCGACGATCGGCACGTGCTTGTACGCGGCCGCGTGATAAATGGTCTGCACGCGGTAGGCCTCTAGGATCTCGCGCATCCGAAAGCGGTGATGGGCGTTGCCGATCACGCCGACCAGATCGACGGGCTCCGCCAGCGCCTCGTTGCGGACGCGCAACTCGCGCTCGATGTTGTACAGTGCGAGCTCATTCATTTCAAATAAAATCAAGCATTTAGGGCCGAGCCCGAGGATCTGGCGGCAGAGTTCCGAGCCGATCGAACCGCCCGCACCGGTCACCATCACGATGCGGCCGCGGATACAGGCCTCGAACAGATGTTCCATCGGCGGCACCGCGTCCCGGCCGAGCAGGTCGGCGACATCGACCTCGCGTATGTCGGCGAGGCTCGCGCCCCCGGCAACCAGTTGGTCAACTTCGGGCACG
>JBBISV010000035.1:0-21029 GCA_037441085.1 Gammaproteobacteria bacterium
GCTCTTCCGATCTGGGCTCGGCAAGTCCCTGTTCGCGGACCTGCGTTATCCGGCGGACGGCGCGCCCAGGCCCGATTTCGTGCTGAACACGCCCGCGGCGGCGGGCTGCACCATTCTCGTGGCCGGCCACAATTTCGGCTGCGGCTCGTCGCGGGAACACGCGCCGTGGGCGCTGCTGGATTACGGCTTTCGCGCCGTGGTCAGCACCGCGATGGCCGACATCTTCACGAACAACTCACTCAAGAACGGCCTGCTGCCGGTGCTGGTCGACCCATCGACGCACGCATGGTTGATCGATCATCCGGGCGCCCTCGTGACGATCGACCTGCAAAACTCGCGCCTGGAACTCCCGGACGGCCGCAGCGCGAGCTTCCCGATCGAGGCCTTCGCGCGGCACTGCCTGCTTCAGGGAATCGACGAACTCGGCTACCTGCGCAGCAAGCTGCCGGAGATCGAGCGGTACGAAGCGGCGCGCGCGACCTGAGGCGCACCACCCCATGCAAGCCCTGATCGCGGTGCTGGCCGGCGACGGAATCGGCACGGAGGTGACGGACGAGGCGCGGCGCGCGCTGCAGGCCGTCGGCCGCCGTTTCGGCCACGACTTCGGATTCGAGACCGGTCTGCTCGGCGGCGCCGCGATCGACGCGACCGGCGAACCGTTGCCCGCGGCCACGCTCGACCTATGCCGCCGGGCGGATGCCGTGCTGATGGGCGCGGTCGGCGGCCCCAAATGGTCCGACCCGAACGCGAAGGTCCGTCCCGAGCAGGGACTGCTGCAGCTGCGCCGGGCGCTAGGCCTGTTCGCGAATCTGCGCCCCGTCGTGCCGCATCGCGCCGTGCTCGGCGCCTCGCCGATCAAGGCCGAACTGCTGCAGGGCGTCGACATCATGGTCGTGCGCGAACTGACCGGGGGCATCTATTTCGGCGACAAGCATCGCAGCGAAACCGAGGCGGTCGACGTCTGCCGGTACAGCGTCACCGAGATCGAACGCGTGGTGCGGCTCGCCGCGGGGCTCGCGCGCGGCCGGCGGCGCAAGCTCACGTCGATCGACAAGGCCAACGTGCTCGAGACCTCGCGGCTGTGGCGGCTGGTCGTCGAGCGGGTGATCGAGGCGGATTTCCCGGACCTGCAGCTCGAACACATGCTGGTCGACGCGGCGGCGATGCATCTGATCAAAAGGCCGCGGGACTTCGACGTGATCGTCACCGAGAACATGTTCGGCGACATACTCACCGACGAGGCATCGATGCTCGCGGGCTCGCTCGGCATGCTGCCGTCCGCGTCGCTCGGCGCCGCGGGGCGCGGCGGCCTGTACGAGCCGATCCACGGCTCGGCGCCGGACATCGCCGGCCGCGGCATCGCGAACCCCTACGCGACGATCCTGAGCGCCGCGATGCTGCTGCGCCACTCCCTCGGCCTCGAAGCGGAGGCGCGGGCGCTCGAGACGGCGGTGTCCGCGGTGATCGACGGCGGTGCCCTGCCCGCCGACATCGCGGCCGCCGGCCTGGCGCCGGTTTCGACGCGCGCCGCCGGCGACGCCGTGGTCGCGGCGCTCTAGCTCAAGCCGCGACCACGGCTTCGCCCGCGCGCCCGAGCGCGGCGCCGAGGTCCGCGATCAGGTCCGCCGGGTCCTCGATGCCGACCGAGACGCGCAGCAGTCCGGCGCCGATGCCCGCCCGCTGCCTCGCCGCCGGATCCATCGCCGCGTGCGTCATGCTCGCCGGATGCGCGATCAGGCTCTCGACGCCGCCGAGCGACTCGGCGAGGGTGAAACACCGCAGACCGTCGAGAAACGCGACCACCGCCGGCTCGCCGCCCGCCAGTTCGAAACTCAGCATCGCGCCGAATCCCGTCTGCTGACGGCACGCGAGCGCATGTCCCGGATGATCCGCGAGTCCCGGATAATGAACCCGCGCGACCGCCGGATGGCGCCGCAGCGAGTCGACGACCGCGACCGCGTTCTCGGCGTGCACCCGCATGCGCGCGTGCAGCGTGCGCACGCCGCGCAGCGTGAGGAAGCTGTCGAACGGCGCGCCGGTCACCCCGAGCGCGTTCGCCCACCACGCGAGGTCCCGCGCCTGCTCGGCGGTGCGCGCGATCACCGCGCCGCCGACGACGTCGCTGTGCCCGTTCAGGTATTTGGTCGTCGAGTGCAGCACGAGATCGGCGCCGAGTTCGAGCGGCCGCTGCCAGAGCGGCGAGAGGAACGTGTTGTCGGCCACCACCAGCGCCCCCTTCGCATGCGCCGCCGCCGAGACGGCGGCGATGTCGACGATCCGCAGCAAGGGATTGCTCGGGGTTTCGATCCACACGAGCGCCGGCGCGGCGGCGAGCGCTCGCGCGAGCGCGGCCGGATCGTTCTGGTCGATGAAGTCGACGACCAGCGTCCCCTTCGCATGCAGGGCGGACAGAAGGCGGTGCGTCCCGCCGTAACAGTCGTGCGGCGCCACCACGCGCGCGCCGCACGGCAGTCCGGCGACGATCAGCGTGACCGCCGCGAGGCCGGTACAGGTGATCACCGCGCCGGCGCCGCCCTCGAGCGCCGCGAGCGCCGATGCGAGCTGGTCGCGCGTCGGATTTCCGGAACGGGTGTAGTCGTACTGACTGCGCTGCTTGCGATAGCCGTCGAACGCGAAGTTCGAGCTCAGGTAGATGGGCGGCACCACGGCGCCGAACTGCGCGTCCGACTCGAGTCCGGCCCGCACAGCCCGCGTCGCGGGTTTGAATTGGTTTTCCGTGGTCACTGGTTCGCCTCCGCGAGCGCTGTTTCGACGATGGGTTTCAATTTCTCGCCCTCCTTCAGGAAGGCATCGTGTCCGAAAATGGAATTCAACCGGACCAGGCGGCAGCTTCCGGAGAGCCGGCCGGCGAGCGTCTGGATGTCCGCGAGCGGCACGAGCTGGTCCTCGCAGACGGCGATCAGCGTCGCCGGCGTGCGCACGAGCGAGGCGTCCATCGCATGCAGGTCGATCGACTCGCTCAGCGCGACGAAGGACTCGGGCCGATATCGGCGGACGTAGTCGTCGCCGCGCGCGAACAGGTACCGCTCGACCGGAAAACGGAAACGGCCCTCCTCGAACTGCGGCGGTCCGGAGAAGCGTTCCTCGAACTCGGCCGCGGAACGATAGGTCGTCATCGCGAGCGCCCGCGCGAGCTTGAGGCCGGCGGCGCCGTCGCCGCGCGCGATCGCCTCGCGCACGATCTGGCGTTGCACGCTGCGCCAGGCGGTCGCGAGCGGACGGGCGTGATCGGAAGCGCTGATCACGACGATGCGTCCGACCAGGTCCGCGAAGCGCGAAGCGAACGCGAGGGCGACCATGCCGCCGTAGGAAGCGCCGACGATCGCGTGCAGCGGACCGAGATCACGCGCGCGCAGCAACGCCGCGAGCGCCGCGGCCTGGTCGAAGGCGCTGATCGCGGGGAACGGTCGCGCGCCGTCCGGTGCGCTGCTGTCGCCCGAGCCCCCGAGGTAGTCGATGCCGAGAATGCGGTACTTCGCGCTGTCCACGCCCCTGCCGGCACCGACCAGGGCCGGCCACCAGCCGCCGGCTTCGTCGCCCGAAACGCGCCGATGGGCCGAGATTCCGCCGAGCGCGGCGACCAAGGGGGCGGCCGCGGGACCCTCGATGCGGTAGGCGATGCGAGCCTGATCGAGCTGGCCGCCGTGGTGCAGTCGCCAAGGCGGCGGCAGTTCGAGGACGCCGTCGACGACTTCTGATTCCTGGGCTTTCGACACTTCGAGACCTCGCTCCTCACGGGATATACGGACCCCTGCGGAGCGAAAAACCGCTCTTTCGGCCCCGCGGACGGACTCTTTGAACAGCCGTTCGTCGGACCACCCATCTACCGGTGCCGCGCCGGTCGGGGCGCGATACCGCAGGAGTTGGCACCGTTTCTGAAGGACCGCGAGGTCCTCGATGGTTGCCCCGGCTTCTAAGGGCCTTTCCCTCAGCCGGTCTAGATGAGCGCGCGAATTCTAGGCATACCGGCGGGTCGCGTCAAGGAATTGCGGCCGCGCCACAATCGTCGGCCTTGCATCGGCATTGTATTAATGTACTATCACGCTATTACATCCGACCAGGCGGCGCGATTTCCCCCGATGAAGACCAACCGACCCGTAACCCAGCGTCAGGAACTGCAACACGAGCGTGCGCTCTACGGCGCGATACTCGCGCTGCGCGACGTGGAGGAGTGCCGCAGCTTCTTCCGGGACCTGTGCACCCCCGCCGAGCTGCAGGCGATGTCCGACCGCTGGGCCGTGGCCCTACTGCTCGGCCGGGGCCTGCCCTACCGTGAAATCCACAAGCAAACCGGCGTCAGCGTCACGACGGTCGGCCGCGTCGCGCGCTTCCTCACGTCCGGCAACGGCGGATACCGCGCCGTCGCGGTGCGCGTCAACCCGCCGCGCAACCCTTAGAGGAGCCACCCGATGCGCCTGCGAATCGCGATTCAAAAGAGCGGCCGGCTCACCGACAGCTCACTCGACCTGCTGGCGCGCTGCGGCCTGAAATACAAGCGCGGCAAGGACCAGCTGATGTGCCACGGGGAGAACATGCCGCTCGACGTGCTGTTCGTCCGCGACGACGACATTCCCGACCTGGTGCAGGAGGACGTGTGCGACCTCGGACTCGTGGGATTGAACGTCATCGAGGAGAAGCGGCTGAGCTTCGAGGCGCGCGGCATCTCGCCGTTGTTCGAACAGATCCAGGTCCTCGACTTCGGCCATTGCCGACTGTGCATCGCCGTCCCCGACGGCTTCGACTACGCCGGCCCGGAATCGCTGCGTGGCAGGCGCATCGCCACGACCTACCCGGCGATTCTCGGCCGCTTCCTCGCCGAGCGCGGCGTCGAGGCGGAGGTCGTCGTGCTCTCCGGCTCGGTCGAGATCGCGCCGCGGCTCGGACGCGCCGACCTGATCTGTGACCTCGTCTCGACCGGGTCCACGCTGGCCGCGAATCACCTGCGCGAGGTGGAAACCGTGCTCGCGAGCCAGGCCGTTCTGATCCGCACGCCGGTGCCGATCCCGCCGGAGAAGCAGGATTGGACGCGCCGGCTGCTGATGCGCATCGACGGCGTCGAACAGGTCAAGGGCAGCAAGTACATCATGCTGCACGCGCCGCGTGCGGCGCTGCCCGCGATCGCGCGGCTGCTCCCCGGCAGCGAAGCCCCGACCGTCATCCCGCTCGAGGGAAGCCGCGACCGCGTCGCGGTGCACGCGGTGTGCCGCGAGAACGTGTTCTGGGAGACGCTCGAAGAACTCAAAAACGTCGGCGCGAGTTCGGTGCTGGTTCTGCCCGTCGAAAAGATGCTCGCCTGAGATGCGCCTGCTCGACTGGAAAAACCTGACGGCGGCCGAGCGCCGCTCCGCGCTGCGGCGTCCCGCGATGCGCGATGCGCGCGGCGTCGAGGAGGATGCGCGTCGGATCATCGACAGCGTGCGCCGCGACGGCGACGCCGCGCTCATCGAGCTCACGCGGCGGCTCGACGGCGCAAGCCTCGAGTCGCTCGCCGTGGGCGCGGCCGAATTCGCCGAGGCCGAGCGCGCGCTGGACGACGGCCAGCACGCGGCGATCGACACCGCGATCGGGGCGGTGAGACGGTTCCACGCCGCGCAGATGCAGCCGACGCTCCGCATCGAGACCACGCCCGGCGTCCTGTGCGAGCGCATCACGGTGCCGATCGGCGCGGTCGGACTCTACGTGCCCGCGGGTTCGGCGCCGCTGCCGTCGACGGCGATCATGCTGGCCGTGCCGGCCGCGATCGCCGGCTGCCCGGTGCGAGTGATGTCGACGCCGGCGCGCGCCGGCGGCGCCGCGGATCCGGCGGTGCTCGTCGCCGCGCGCAAGGCCGGCGTCGAGCGGGTATTCAAGCTCGGCGGCGCACAGGCCGTCGCCGCGATGGCCTACGGCACCGCGACGGTGCCGAAGTGCGACAAGATATTCGGGCCCGGCAACGCCTGGGTCACGGCCGCGAAACTGATCGTCGCGAACGACCCCGAGGGCGCCGCCGCGGACCTGCCGGCCGGCGTCACCGAGGTGATGGTGATCGCCGACGACGGCGCGCGCGCGGACTTCGTCGCCGCAGACCTGCTCGCCCAGGCCGAGCACAGCCCCGACGCCCAGGCCCTGCTGATCACCGACAGCGCGGCCCTCGCCGCGGCGGTCGCCGCCGCCGTCGAGCGGCAGCGCCGCGCGCTCTCGCGCGGCGCGATCCTCGACCAGTCCATCGCACACATGCGCGGCATCGTCGTCGGCTCCATCGACGAGGCGATGGATCTCGCCAACGGCTACGCCCCAGAACACCTGCTGCTCGAGGTGCGCGAGCCGCGCGCCTGGCTCGGCCGCGTGCGCGCCGCCGGCGCCGTGTTCCTCGGAGCCTGGTCGCCCGAGTCGGTGGGCGATTACTGCGCGGGCCCCAATCACACGCTGCCGACCTACGGCCATGCACGCGCCTACAGCGGCCTCGCGCTCGAGGATTTCCAGAAACGCATCACGGTCCAGGAACTGACTCCGGCGGGGCTGCGCTCCATCGGGCCGACCACGCAGGTTCTCGCCGATCTCGAGGGCTTGGACGCGCACGCCGCCGCCGTCGCGGTGCGGCTCGCCGCGCTCACGGAGCGCTCGCCGTGAACCCGGCGCTCGCGCTCGCCCGCCCGGAAATCCTGGCGCTGAAACCCTACGCGCACGCGGCCTGGCGCCCGGAACTGACGCGGCTGCACGCCAACGAGGCGCCGTGGCGGCCTTCAGGCGCGGCCGCGCCGCTCAATCGCTATCCAGAACCGCAGCCGCGGGCGCTCGTCGAGCGGCTTGCGTCGCTGTACGAGGTCGCGCCGTCCCAGGTGCTCGTCGGACGCGGCAGCGACGAGGCGATCGACGTGCTGTCGCGGATCTTCCTGCGCGCCGGGCAGGATGCGATCCTGCAGTGCAGCCCGACCTTCGGCATGTATCAGGTCGCGGCGCGGATCCAGGGTGCGGACGTGGTCGAGGTGCCGCTGCGATCCGATCAGGGCTGGCGGCTCGACCCCGATCGCGTGATCGCCGCGTGGCGTCCGCAAATCAAGCTCGTTTACCTGTGTTCGCCGAACAATCCCACCGCGAACCTGCTGGACCCGGACGCGGTCGAGCGGGTCTGCGCCGCGCTCGACGGCCGGGCGATCGTCGTCGTCGACGAAGCCTACGTGGAATGGTCCGGCTCACCGAGCATGAGCGGCCGGCTCGGGACCCATCCAACCCTCGCGATCCTGCGGACGATGTCGAAGGCGCACGCGCTCGCCGGCGCGCGCGTCGGCGCCCTGCTGGCCGCGCCCGAGCTGATCGAACTCGCACGCCGGGTCGTGCCGCCGTACTGCCTGGCCCGGCAGGCGATCGACGCTGCGCTCGACGCGCTCGCCCCTGAGGCGCTCGCGACGGCGCGGGCGAACGTGCTGGCGCTGCTCGAGGAGCGCGAGAGGCTGCGCCGCGGACTCGAACGCTCGCCGCTCGTGCGGTCCGTGGCGCCGAGCGACTGCAATTTCCTGCTGGTCGACTGCGCAGACGCCGATGAATTCATGCGCAGGAGCATCGCCGGCGGTTCGATCGTGCGCGATCTGCGCGCCCACCCCGCCCTGCCCCGCAGCCTGCGGGTCACGGTCGGCGCGCCCGCCGAGAACGACGCGCTGCTCGCCGCCCTGGAGGGCCCATGAGCGGGCGGCGCGTGGTGTTCGTCGACCGGGACGGCACCTTGAACGAGGAACCGCCGGACGAGCAGGTCGATGCGCTCGAGAAGATCCGCCTCATGCCGGGCGTCGTGCCGGCGCTGCTCGACATCCGCCGGGCCGGCTACTCATTGGTCATGGTGACCAACCAGGACGGACTCGGCACCGCGAGCCTGCCGCGCGAGCGCTTCGACGCCGCGCACCGGTTCATCGTCGACCTGTTCGCCTCCCAGGGCATCGAATTCGAGGCCGTGTTCATCTGCCCGCATTTCAAGTCCGACGACTGCGGGTGCCGCAAGCCGAAAACCGGTCTGCTGACGGAATACCTGGCCGCCGGCGCGCTGGACAGAGAACGCAGCTTCCTGGTCGGCGATCGCGACACCGACCTGGAACTCGCCGCGAACCTCGGCATCGAGGGGCTGCGCATCCGGCTGAACGGCACACCCGCGGAGTCCTGGGCCGGGATCGCGCAACGCATCACGGGCGCCGGACGGCGCGCGCACGTGCACCGCAGGACGCGGGAAACCGACATCGAGGTCGAGGTGGACTTGTCGCGCGAGGGGCCGTGCCGCATCCACACCGGAATCGGCTTCTTCGATCACATGCTCGAACAGATCGCGCGCCACGGCGGTTTCGCGCTGCGGCTCGAGGCATCCGGCGACCTGCACATCGATGAACATCACACCGTCGAGGATGCCGCGCTCGCGCTCGGCCAGGCCCTGCGCGAGGCGCTCGGGGACAAGAGGGGCATCGGCCGCTACGGCTTCCTGCTCGCGATGGACGAGGCCGAGGCGCAGGTTGCCCTCGACCTCTCGGGCCGCGCCTATTTCGTGTGGGAAGGCCGCTTCGGCCGCGACCGCATCGGGGGGCTGCCCACCGAGCTCGTGCCCCATTTCTTCCGCTCGTTCGCCGATGCGCTCGGCGCCGCGCTGCATCTGCGGGTCAGCGGCGAAAACACGCACCACATGGTCGAGTCGTGCTTCAAGGGCGTCGGCCGCAGCCTGCGCCAGGCCTGCCGGATGGAGGGCGACGAGCTGCCCTCGACCAAGGGCGCGCTGTGAACGCCCCCGGCGTCGTGATCATCGAGAGCGGCGGCGCCAACATCGCCTCGCTGCAGTTCGCGCTCGAGCGTCTGGGCGTGCCGTCGACGGTGACGTCCGAGCCGGCGCGCATCGCGGCGGCGGGCCACGTGATCCTCCCCGGCGTCGGCGCCGCCGCGGACGCGATGGCGCGCCTGCGCGCGACCGGCGTCGACCGGCTGATCCCGACGCTGCGCCAGCCGGTGCTCGGCATCTGTCTCGGCATGCAGCTGCTGTTCGAGGCCTCCGACGAGGGCGCGACGCAGTGCCTCGGCGTGATCCCCGGACGGGTCGCACGCCTGCAGGCGGCGCCCGGACGCCCGGTGCCCCACATCGGCTGGAACACGCTCGAATGCTCCGCCGGCTCGCCGCTGCTCGCGGGAATCCGCGACGGCGACCACGCCTACTTCGTGCATGGCTACGCGGCGGCCGTCGGCCCCTACACCGAAGCCTCGACCGACTACGGCGCACCGTTCAGCGCCTGCGTGCGGCGCGGAAACTTCCACGGCGCGCAGTTCCACCCGGAACGCTCCGCCGCGGTCGGCGCGCGCCTGCTGCAGAACTTCGTGGAACTGCGATGCGGCTGATCCCGGCGATCGACCTGCGCGGCGGGCGCTGCGTGAGGCTGTTGCGCGGCGAATTCGACGCCGAGACGGCGTACGCGGCCACGCCCCGGGAGCTGCTGGCGCGCTACCGCGCGGGCGGCGCCGACTGGCTGCACATCGTCGATCTGGACGGAGCGCGCGACGGCAGCGGCGGCAACCGCGCGATCATCGGCGCGCTCGCGGCCGAATCCGGGATCAGCCTGCAGGTCGGCGGCGGGCTGCGCGACGAGGCGGCCGTGCGGGCGATGTTCGCGCTCGGCGCGTCCCGCGTCGTGATCGGCAGCGCGGCCGTCGACGATCCGGCGGCGGTGCGCGCGTGGATCGGGGAATTCGGCGCCGAGCGCGTCGCGCTCGCCTTCGATGTCCGCCTCGACGCGGACGGGGTTCCCTGCGTCGCCACGCACGGCTGGCGGCGCCAGTCGCGGCTCGCGCTGTGGAGCGCGGTGGAGGATTTCGCGGCGCAGGGCCTGCGCCACGTGCTGTGCACCGACGTGAGCCGCGATGGCGCGCTGGCGGGGCCGAACGTCGCGCTGTATGCGGAGGCGGCCGCCCGCCACCCCGGCGTCGCCTGGCAGGCTTCTGGCGGCGTGCGCGACGCTTCAGACCTCGCACAGCTCGCGGCGGCCGGCGCCGCGGCCGCGGTCAGCGGCAAGGCGCTGCTCGACGGACTGATCGCGCCGGAGGAGATGCGGCCATACTTGCCAAACGCATAATTCCCTGCCTCGACGTGCGCGACGGCCGCGTGGTCAAGGGCGTGCGCTTTCGCGACCACCGGGTCGTGGGCGACATCCTCGAACTCGCGGCGCGCTATCGCGACGAGGGCGCCGACGAACTCGTGTTCTACGACATCACCGCGAGCCCGGACGGCCGCTCGGTCGACCGGGCCTGGGTCAGCCGCGTCGCGCGCCTGCTCGACATCCCGTTCTGCGTGGCCGGAGGCATCCGCTCGGTCGCCGACGCGGAGGCGGTGCTCGGCGCCGGGGCGGAGAAGATCTCGGTGAACTCGCCGGCCTTGTCGCAGCCCGGCCTGATCGATGCGCTCGCGGCTCGCTTCGGCGCGCAGTGCGTCGTCGTCGGCGTCGACAGCCAGACGGTGGACGGTGAATACCGCGTGCAGCAGTTCACCGGCGACCCACAGCGCACCCGCGACGCGGCCCGGCGGACGCTCGACTGGGTGCGCGAGGCGATCGACCGGGGCGCGGGTGAGATCGTGCTCAACTGCATGGCGAGCGACGGCGTGCGCGCGGGCTACGACATCGCGCAGCTGCGCGACGTCCGCGCGGTGTGCACGGTGCCGCTGGTCGCGTCGGGCGGCGCGGGCCGCGCGCGGCATTTCATCGACGTCTTCCGTGAAGCGGGCGTCGACGCGGCGCTCGCCGCGAGCGTCTTCCACTCCGGCGAGCTGGCCATTCCGGCGTTGAAGCGCGAACTCGCCGATCGCCGCATCGAGGTGCGACTTTGAACATTGAAGAACGGGCCGACTGGGACAAGGCGGGCGGCCTGCTGCCCGCGATCGTGCAGCACGCCGAGTCCGGCGCGGTGTTGATGCTCGGCTACATGAACCGCGAGGCGCTCGCCGAAACCGAACGCTCCCGCCGCGTGACCTTCTGGAGCCGCAGCAAGCGGCGGCTGTGGACCAAGGGTGAGACCTCGGGCCACCATCTCGAACTGCGCAACATTGCGCTCGACTGCGACGGCGACGCGCTGCTCGTCACCGCGCTGCCCGGCGGGCCGGTCTGCCATCTGAACACCGCCACGTGCTGGGGCGGTTCGCCGCCGCGCGCCGCCGCCGAGGAGCTCGCGTTTCTCGGCCGGCTGGAGCGGATCATCACCGCCCGCCTCCATGACCGCCCGGAAGGCAGCTACACCGCGCGCCTGGCCGCCGCCGGCCCGCTACGGATCGCGCAAAAAGTCGGCGAGGAGGGGCTGGAGCTCGCGCTCGCGGCGGTGGCCGAAAGCGACGAAAAGGTCCTCGGCGAGGCCGCCGACCTCTTCTATCACACGCTGCTGCTGCTGCGTTCGAAGGGCTTGTCGCTCGCGGAGGTCGTCGCGCTGCTCGAACGGCGGCACGCCGCGCCCCCGTCCGCTTAGCGGCTATTCCGGCAGCGGCATTCATCCAATCACTCAAGCTTTTTGCGGCACTGCCGCTAAGGGGGAAAGAGGCCGTCAACCAACGGGAATGCACGAACCATGCTCGAGAAATTGCAGGGTATCCTCAAGTCGTCGGTCAATTTTCCGAGTCCGCCCGCAATCGCGCAGCAAATCATCGCCCTGGCCGGCGATCCGGACATCGATCTGGTCCGGGTCGCGACCACGATATCCAAGGATCCGGGCCTTACCGCGAAGGTCCTCCGGGTCGCCAACTCGCCGCTCTACTCCAAGCGTCGCAAGAGCGACAATCTGCGCCAGGCGCTGGTCGTGCTCGGCCTGAATGCCGCGACCACGCTCGCGCTCAGCTTTTCGCTGGTGGGCACTTATCGAAACGTCAAGGGCGCGGGCATCGACTACCTGCGCTTCTGGCGCAAGACGATCCTGAGCGCGTCGGCCGCCCGCGCCTTCGCCGAACGGCAGCGCCTGGCCGCGGCCGAGGACATATTTCTCGCCGCGCTCCTGCAGGATCTGGCGATCCTGGCGGTCGACCGCGTGATGCCGGACTTTTATGGGGAGCTGCCGAAGAACTGTTCGCACAGCGACCAGTGCGCGTACGAGAAGTCGCGGCTCGGCATGGATCACGCGGGGCTCGGCAGCTGGCTGCTCGGCCAATGGCGGCTGCCCGAGACGCTGTGCCACAGCGTCGAGTGGAGTCATGCCCCCAGCGCCGATGAAGGCGGCACGCCGGCGGGTGCCGCCGCGGCCTGCGTCGCGCTCGGCGGGGAATGCGTCGAACTGTTGCTCGCCGCGCAAGCCCCCTCGGATATCGCGGAACTCGCGCAGCACGCGGAAACCTGGCTTGGCCTCAACGCCGAGGATCTGGCCGCGACGATGAGCACGATCGTGACCGAAATCCCGGAAATCGAGAGGCTGTTCGACACCGCGCTGCTGCCGGCCGAGACCGCGACGATCATGCTCGAACAGGCGCGCGAATTGCTGTTGATCCGCAATCTGCAGGCGCTCGAGCAGGTGACCACGCTGCAGGCGACGACCGCGGACCTCGAGGCGCGCACCTCGGCACTGGAGGATCAGCACCGGCGCGATCCCCTGACCGGCCTGTTCAACCGCGGCCATCTCGACCACGTGCTGCGCGAGGAGTTCGAGGCGGCCAACAAGGGCGGCTGGCCCCTGAGCATCGTCTTCATCGATCTCGACCGGTTCAAGGCGGTCAACGACACCTACGGCCATCCGGCGGGCGACCATGTGCTGGTCGGCACCGCGCAGCGGATCATGTCGGTCGCGCGTTCGACGGACTGCGTCGCCCGCTACGGCGGCGAGGAGTTCGTGATCGTACTGCCGGGGCTCGATTCCGCGAGCGCCGAGACCGTTTGCCGGAGGCTGATCGTGCGGCTGCGCAAGACCCAGTTCGAGGTCCAGGATGCGCTGATCACGGTCACCGCCTCGCTCGGACTCGCGACCCATCAGGCGGACAAGCCCTTCGCGAGCGTCGCCCAGCTGCTCGAAGCGGCGGATCGCTCGGTCTACGCGGCGAAGAAATCGGGCCGCGACCGCCTCGTGCGGCACGAACCGGACCACCGGGGAGCGCACCCGGTCCAGGCGGCGACCGGCGGGATTCCGAGGTACTCGGTCCCCTGACCGGCGGGCGCGCCCCCCGGCGCGCTCAGAGAATCTTGACGGCCTTGTTGCGCTTCAACGCGAACACGCCGATCGCGCACCAGACGACGTTCAGTCCGACCGACGGCAGCGCCCGATGCCAGCCGCTGTTGATGATGAAGCCGACCGCCCCCGCGATGTTCATCCAGTGATAGAGACCCGAGCGCGCGTCGATCTTTCCGAGCGACAGCAGATAATAGGCGCCGAGGATCAGGACGGCCGCGGCCCAGCCCGCGATTTCCACGAGGTCGCGCACGGTCAAGGCAGCGCCCGCCACGCGATCATGCCGGCCGCAGCGCGGCGGCGTCGCGCGCGAGCGCCTCGATGCCGCGCCAGTCTCCGGCGGCGAGCAGCTCCGGCGGCGCGAACCAGGATCCACCGACGCAGACGACGTTCGGCAGCGCGAGATATTCGGCCGCGGAGGCGCGTGTGATGCCGCCCGTCGGGCAAAACGACATCTCCGGGAACGGGCCGGCGAGCGCGCGCAGCATGCCGACGCCGCCCGCCTGCTGCGCCGGGAACAGTTTCAACACCTCGAAGCCGGCCGCCCGCGCGGCGATCAACTCCGACGGCGTCATCACGCCCGGCAACAACGGGAAGCGGGCTCCGCGGGAGGCCGCGATCAGGTCGGCGGTCAATCCGGGCGTCACGCCGAACTGCGCGCCGGCGCGGCCCGCAGCCGCGAAGTCGGCCGCGCGCGTCAGGGTGCCGGCGCCGACGACCGCTTCCGGAACAGCCGCGCGCATCGCCTCGATCGCCTCGAGCGCGACCGGCGTGCGCAGCGTGATCTCGAGGACTCGCAGTCCGCCGGCCGCGAGCGCGCGCGCGAGCGGCACCGCATGCGCAAGTTCCCGCACCGTCAGCACCGGGATCACCGGGGCCAGCGCCACCACGTCACGAATGTTCAATTGTCGGTTCCTTGGGATTGAGTCCGGTTCATCGATCGAGGCGGCGTCGCCGCCCCTTTACATCAAGGCCATCGCGCCGGTTTCGGCGTCGCTCGCGGCGCGGCGGAAGGTGCTGAACATCTCCCGCCCCATGCCCGCCTCGTTGCGCGCATGCGTGAGCCGGGCCGGTTCGCGCCGCGCCCAGGTCTCCTGATCCACCCGCGCCTCGAGCACGCCGTTGTGGCAGTCGATGCGGATCAAGTCGCCGTCACGGACCCTGGCGAGCGGTCCGCCGTTCGCGCACTCCGGCGTCACGTGAATCGCGGCCGGCACGCTGCCGGACGCCCCCGACATGCGGCCGTCCGTGACCAGCGCGACGTGGAATCCGCGGCTCTGCAGCGAGCCGAGGGCGGGCGACAGCTGGTGCAGTTCGGGCATGCCGTTCGCGCGCGGACCCTGGAAGCGGATCACCGCGACGAAATCGCGGTCCAGCCTGCCGGCGTTGAACGCGGCGACCACATCCTCCTGATCATCGAACACCAGCGCGGGCGCCTCGACGACGAGGTGTTCGCTCTTCATCGCCGAGGTCTTGATGACCGCGCGGCCCAGATTGCCCCCGAGCAGCGTGAGGCCGCCGTGCGCGCTGAACGGATCGCGCGCCGGCCTCAGCACGTCGGGATCGCCGCTCGCGGCCGGCGGCGGCCGCCACTCGAGCCGGCCGTCGACGAGCACGGGCTCGGCCGCATGCGCATCGAGTCCTGTTCCCATCACGGTCGTCACGTCGGCATGCAGCAGCCCCGCGTCCAGCAGTTCGCGGATCAGGAACCCGGCGCCGCCCGCGGCGTGGAAGCGGTTCACGTCCGCGGCCCCGTTCGGATAGATGCGCGCGAGCAGCGGCACGAACCGCGACAGGTCGCTGAAATCGTCCCAATTCAATGTGATCCCGGCGCAGCGGGCGATCGCGACCAGGTGCAGCGTGTGGTTCGTCGAGCCGCCGGTCGCGAGCAGTCCGATCACCGCGTTGACGATCGCGCGCTCGTCAATGACTTGCGCGAGCGGCAGGTATTCGTCATGGAGCGCGGTGGTGCGGGCCGCGCGCTGCGTCGCGGCGGCCGTCAGCGCATCGCGCAGCGCCGTGTTCGGCGGCACGAACGCCGCCCCCGGAAGGTGCAGCCCCATGATCTCCATCAACAGCTGATTGCTGTTGGCGGTGCCGTAGAAGGTGCAGGTTCCCGGCGCGTGATAGCTGCCGGCCTCGCTTTCCAGCAGCGCGTCGCGCCCGACCCTGCCCTCGGCGAACAGCTGGCGGATCCGCGCCTTCTCCTTGTTCGGCACTCCCGACGGCATCGGTCCGCCGGGGACGAACAACACCGGCAGGTGGCCGAAGGACAGCGCCCCCATCAACAGGCCCGGCACGATCTTGTCGCAGACGCCGAGGCACAAGGCCGCGTCGAACATATTGTGCGCCAGCGCGACCCCGGTCGACATCGCGATCACGTCGCGGCTGAACAGCGACAGTTCCATGCCCGGCTGGCCCTGCGTCACGCCGTCGCACATCGCCGGCACGCCGCCCGCGAATTGCGCGACCGCGCCGCACTCGCGCGCCGCGCGCTTGATCAGCGGAGGAAACCGCTCGAACGGCTGGTGCGCAGACAGCATGTCGTTGTATGCCGACAGGATCGCGACGTTCGGCCACCGGGCCTGTTTCAGCGACTCCTTGTCGGCCGCGTCGGCGGCCGCAAACCCGTGCGCGAGATTGGTGCACGACAGGCCCTTGCGCGCCACCCCCGCGGTGCGCGCCGCCCCCATGCGCGACAGGTAATCGGCGCGTCCATCGCGGCTGCGCGCGCGGATCCGCTCGGTGATTTCGCGCACGCGCGCGTCGAGGACGTGGGTTTTCATGATTGAGCTCCATTTTGCCACATCGCGCCGGCTTACAAGAAGGCGCCGCGCAATGCTACGCTTGGCGCCGACGCAAAGAGGAAAATCCGTTGGAGCAAATGCTTCCGTCCTTCGACATGCTGCTGTTCGGCGGCACCGGCGACCTGGTCACCCGCAAGCTGCTGCCCGCCCTGTACCGGCGTCACGCGGCCGGGCAGCTGACCGATGAATCGCGCATCTTCGGCATCGCCCGATCGAGCCTGTCGCGCGCCGACTACCAGGCCCAGGCGGAACACGCGTGCCGGGAATTCCTCGGCGCGGAGTTCGATCCCGACCGGTGGCGCAACTTCGCGGCGCGGCTGGACTACGTCCGCGTCGACGCGGACCGCGCGCAGGACTACGGCGCGATCGCCGCGCTGCTCGCCGGCCGCGAGGCGCTGGTCCGCGTGTTCTTCTTCTCGACGGCATCGAACCTGTTCGCGACCATCAGCGAGAACCTCGCCAAGGCGGGCGTGGTCACGCCGCTGTCGCGCGTCGTGCTGGAGAAACCCCTCGGCACCGACGTCGCGTCCGCGGATCTGATCAATCACGCCGTCGGTTCGATATTCGCCGAGAGCCAGATCTACCGCATCGACCACTACCTCGGCAAGGAGGCGGTGCAGAACCTGATGGCGCTGCGCTTCGGCAACGCGCTGTTCGAGCCGCTGTGGCGGCGAGGCCTGATAAAGCACGTGCAGATCACCGTCGCCGAGGAACTCGGCGTCGAGCGGCGCGGCCACTTCTACGACAACACCGGTGCGCTGCGCGACATGGTGCAGAACCACCTGCTGCAGCTGCTCTGCATCATGGCGATGGAACCGCCGGCGAGCAGCGACCCGGATGCGGTGCGCGACGAGAAGCTCAAGGTGCTGCGGGCGCTGCGCCCGCTGCGCGACCGGGACGTGCTGGTCAAGACCGTGCGCGGCCAGTACAAGGCCGGCGTCGTCGGCGGCCAGCCGGTCTCCGGCTACCTCGACGAGGCGGACATCGCCCCGGACAGCACCACCGAGACCTTCGTCGCGCTGAAGGCGGAGATCGACACCTGGCGCTGGGCCGGCGTGCCGTTCTATCTGCGCACCGGCAAGCGGCTCCAGTCGCGCACGACCGAACTGGTCGTCACCTTCGACGAGGTGCCGCACCCGATCTTCGAACGTCCGCCCGCGCCGGAAGGGGCGAACCTGCTGGTGATCCGCCTGCAGCCCGAGGAGAGCATCACCCTCACGATCCTCGCGAAGAACCCGGGCGAGGGCATGCGCCTGAAGCCCGTGAGCCTCGCGCTCGACCTGGGCGAGACGTTCAAGACCCGCAGTCTCGACGCGTACGAGCGGCTGTTGATGGACACCGTGAAGGGCAATTTGACGCTGTTCATGCGCCGCGACGAACTCGACGCCGCGTGGCGCTGGATCGACCCGATCATCGCCGGCTGGCGGCAGTTCGACGAGCGGCCGAAGAGCTATCTCGCCGGCAGCTGGGGGCCGGCCGCGTCGAGCGCGCTGATCGGCCGCGATGGATTCGAGTGGCACGATGAAATCTGACGGCGGCCCGCGACCCGAGTCGTCGCCCGTCGCCGACGACCGCATCGCGCTCGGCAAGGAGGCGCTGAAGACGGCGGTGCTCGACGACCTGTTTTACATACAGGGCAAGCCGCCGGCGCTCGCGACCAAGAACGACTATTACATGGCCCTGTCCTACGCGGTCCGCGACCGCATGCTGCGGCGCTGGGTCAGCACCGCGGCGACCTACACCAAACAGGCGTCGCGCACGGTCGCGTACCTCTCGGCCGAATTCCTGATGGGCCCGCAGCTCGGCAACAACCTCATCAACCTCGGCATCCACACCCGGGTCAAGGAGGCGATGAGCGAGATCGGCCTGGACTTCGACGAACTGCTGCGCCAGGAGGAGGAACCGGGGCTCGGCAACGGCGGCCTCGGACGCCTCGCGGCGTGCTTCATCGAGTCGCTCGCGACGCTCGAGGTGCCGTCGGTCGGCTACGGCATCCGCTACGAGTTCGGCATCTTCCACCAGGAGATCGCCGACGGCTGGCAGGTCGAAAAAACCGACAAATGGCTGCGCTTCGGCAATCCCTGGGAGCTGGTGCGCCCGGAATGGGCGGTCGAGGTCGGCTTCGGCGGCCATACGCAGCACATGCTGGGCGAGCAGCGCCGGCTGCTGGTGCGCTGGAATCCGGACCGGGTCGTGCTCGGCGTTCCCTATGACACCCCGGTGCTCGGATACCGCTCGAACACCGCGAACACGCTGCGTCTGTGGCGGGCCGAAGCGCCGGAGTCCTTCGATTTCGCGGTGTTCAACCGCGGCGATTACTACGGCGCCGTCAATCAGAAGGTCGCGAGCGAAAACATCAGC
Source organism: Gammaproteobacteria bacterium (assembly GCA_037441085.1). Taxonomy (GTDB): domain Bacteria; phylum Pseudomonadota; class Gammaproteobacteria; order Steroidobacterales; family Steroidobacteraceae; genus Bog-1198. The sequence goes on from JBBISV010000035.1 coordinate 18,315, forward strand.
AAGGTGCTGTACCCGAACGACGAGCAGCTGCGCGGCAAGGAGCTGCGCCTCGAACAGCAATACTTCTTCGTCGCCTGTTCGCTCCGGGACATGCTGCGAATCCTGCGCGGGCAGAAGCTCGCGGTGCATCAGTTCCACGAAAAATTCGCGGTGCAGCTGAACGACACCCACCCTGCGCTCGCGATCGCCGAGCTGATGCGGCTGTTGGTCGACGAGCACCGCATGGAGTGGGACGCCGCCTGGAGCGTGTGCTGCAGGACCTTCGCCTACACCAATCACACGCTGCTGCCGGAGGCGCTCGAGCGCTGGCCGATCGCCGTGTTCGGACGGCTGTTGCCGCGTCATCTGGAAATCATCTACGAGATCAACGCCTGTTTCCTCGACGAGGTGCGGATCCGCTTTCTCGGCGACGAGGAGCGCATCGCGCGCATGTCGCTGATCGACGAAAGCGGCGAACGGTACGTGCGCATGGCCCACCTCGCCTGCGTCGGCAGCCACACGATCAACGGCGTCGCCGATCTTCACTCCGAACTCCTGAAGAGCGACGTGCTCAAGGACTTCCACGAGCTCTGGCCGCACAAGTTCCGCAACCAGACCAACGGCGTCACGCCGCGGCGCTGGATGGCGCTCAGCAACCCGAGTCTCGCGGAGTTGATCACCGAACACCTGGGCGACGGCTGGATCAAGGACCTGACGCAGCTGCGCGCGCTCGAACCTCTCGCGCAGGACCCGCAATTCCGCGCGCGCTGGCGCGAGATCAAGCGCGAGAACAAGCGCAGGCTCGCGCTCCACGCGGAACGCAAGACCGGGGTGGTGCTGGACCCCGACTCGATGTTCGACGTCCTGGTCAAGCGGATCCACGAGTACAAGCGGCAGCACCTGCAGGTTCTGCACATCGTCTCGCTGTACCGGCGCATCAAGGCCGATCCGGCCGCGGCGGTCCAGCCGCGCAGCTTCATCTTCGGCGGCAAGGCGGCGCCGGGGTATCGGGCCGCCAAGTTGATGATCAAGCTGATCACCGCCGTCGGCGACGTGATCAACCGCGATCCGGAGGTGGGCGGCCGGCTGAAGGTCGTCTTCCTGCCGAACTTCAACGTCACCAACGGCCAGCGCGTCTATCCGGCCGCCGACCTGTCCGAGCAGATCTCGACCGCCGGCAAGGAGGCCTCCGGCACCGGCAACATGAAATTCTGCATGAACGGCGCCATCACGATCGGGACGCTGGACGGGGCCAACATCGAAATCCGCGACGAGGTCGGGGCCGAGAACTTCTTCCTGTTCGGCATGGATGCCGCCGAAGTCCAGGCGCGCAAGGCGCGGGGCTACCGGCCGTACGAGCACTATGAGTCGAATCCGGAACTGCGCGAGGTGATCGACCTGATCCGCGGAGGGTTCTTCTCCCGCGGCGATGCGGAAGTGTTCAAGCCCCTGATCGAAGACCTGTTGCACCACGACCCGTACATGCTGCTCGCGGACTTCGAGTCGTACGCGGCGTGCCAGCGCGAGGTGTCCCTCGCCTACCAGGATGCCGACCGCTGGACGCGGATGTCGATCCTGAACACCGCGCGCTCGGGAAAGTTCTCGTCCGACCGCGCGATCCGCGAATACTGCGCCGACATCTGGAAGGCTCAGCCGGTGCCGATCGAGCTCATCACCCACGAGGAGATGCGCAAGGGCATCAAGGCCTGAGTTCGCCGGCCAGGAAGCGCAGCGTCCGGCGCAGGGGTTCGGCCGCGCCCCATAACAGCTGGTCGCCGACGGTGAAGGCGGACAGATACTCGCCGCCCATCGCGAGCTTGCGCAGCCGGCCCACGGGGACCTCGAGGCGGCCGCTCACCGCGGCCGGCGACAGGTCGCGAATGCTCGCCGAACGCTCGTTCGGCACGACCCTCACCCAGGGGTTCGAGGCCGCGATCACGGCCTCGATCTCGGCGAGCGGCAGGTCGCGCTTGAGCTTGATCGTGAGCGCCTGGCTGTGACAGCGCATCGCGCCGACGCGCACGCAGAGCCCCTCGACCGGCACCGGCGCGGCCTCTGTGCCCAGGATCTTGTTCGCCTCGACGCCCGCCTTCCACTCTTCGCGGCTCTGACCGTTGCCGAGATCCTTGTCGATCCACGGAATCAGGTTCGCGGCGAGCGGCACGCCGAAGTGCTCGTGCGGGAATCCGGGCGAGAGCAGCGCCGCCCCGACCGCCCGATCCAGATCCAGGATCGTGGCCGCAGGGTCTGCGAGCGTCGGCGCCGCGGCCCGGTGCAAGGCGCCCATCTGGTCGATGAATTCGCGCATGTGCTGGGCGCCGGCGCCTGAGGCCGATTGGTAGGTCATCGCGCTGATCCATTCGACGAGGCCCGCGCCCATCAGGCCGCCGACCGCCATCAGCATCAGCGACACGGTGCAATTTCCGCCGATGAAGTCCCTGATGCCGTCGCGGAGCGCGCGCTGCATCACCGGCAGGTTCACGGGGTCCAATACGATGACCGAAGACTTCTCCATCCGCAGCGTCGAGGCGGCGTCGATCCAGTAGCCGTTCCAACCGGCCGCGCGCAGCCGTGGATGCACGGCCTGGGTGTAGTCGCCACCCTGCGCGCTCACCAGGATCGGCAGGCGCGCGAGCGCCTCGATATCGTTCGCATCCTGCACGGGGCCGGCGGCGCGGCCGGTCGCGGGCGCCGCGGCGCCCGCCTGCGAGGTGCTGAAGAACACCGGTTCGAACA
>JBBISV010000036.1:0-20878 GCA_037441085.1 Gammaproteobacteria bacterium
TGCGCCGCAGCAGGTCGCGCATGCCCATCGACACGTCGCCGAAATCGATGTCGACCGGGCAGGGGGCCTCGCATTTGTGGCATACGGTGCAATGGTCGGCGACGTCCGACAGCTCGTCCCAGTGCTTGATCGACACGCCGCGGCGCGTCTGTTCCTCGTATAGGAACGCCTCGATCAGCAGCGAGGTGGCGAGTATCTTGTTGCGCGGCGAGTACAGCAGGTTGGCGCGCGGCACGTGGGTCGCGCACACCGGCTTGCACTTGCCGCAGCGCAGGCAGTCCTTGATGGCGTCGGAGATCGTGCTGATGTCCGATTGCTGCATGATCAGCGACTCGTGCCCCAACAGGTTGAAGCTCGGCGTGTAGGCGCGGCGCAGGTCGCTCTGCGGCATCAGCTTGTGCTTGTTGAAGCGGCCGTCGGGATCGACCCGGTTCTTGTACGCGCGAAAGCCGGCGAGCTCGGCGTCCGTCAGGTACTCGAGCTTGGTGATGCCGATGCCGTGCTCGCCGGAGATCACGCCGTCGAGATCGCGCGCGATGCGCATGATCCGCGCCACCACGCGGTTGGCGGTCTGCAGCATCGCGTAGTTGTCGGAATTGACCGGGATGTTGGTGTGCACGTTGCCGTCGCCGGCGTGCATGTGGAGCGCCACGAAGACCCGGCCCTGCAGGATGCGCTTATGCAGCGCGTCGCATCCGGCGAGCGTCGCCGCGAACTGCGCGCCGGTGAAGATGCGCTCGAGCTCGGCGCGCACCTCGCTCTTCCAGCTGACCCGCAGGCTGCGGTCCTGAAGCCGGTCGAACAGCGTCGTGCCGGGCGGCGCGTCCGGCGCATCCGCGTCCATGTGATCGAGGAGATGGCGCCAGCGGCGCCGCGTGCGCTCGATGAGCTCGCGCGCGAGCCGCGGGCGGTCGCCCTGGATCTCGTCGGCCGCGAACTCGATCGACTCGCCGGCGAAGTAGTCGTCGAGCGCGTCGAGCAGCTCGAGCTTGTTGGCGATCGACAGCTCGATGTTGATGCGTTCGATCGCGTCGGTGTACTCGCCGAGGCGCTCGAGCGGAATCACCACGTCCTCGTTGATCTTGAACGCGTTGGTGTGTTTGGCGATCGCGGCGGTCTTGGCCCGGTCGAGCCAGAAAGTCCGGCGCGCCTCGGGGCTCGCGGCGATGAAGCCTTCGCCGGTGCGGGCGTTGGCGAGCCTCACGACCTCGGAGGCGGCGGCGGCGACGCGTTCCGCGTCATCGCCGACGATGTCGCCGAGCAGCACCATTTTCGGCAGCGCGCCGCGCTTGGACTTGGTGCTGTAGCCGACCGCCCGCAGATAGCGTTCGTCGAGGTGTTCGAGTCCGGCGAGGATCGCGCCGCCGGCCGGGCCGCCGGGTTCGAGGAAATTCTTGATCTCGACGATGGTCGGGATCGCTTCGCGGGCCTGGCCGAAGAATTCGAGACAGACGGTGCGCACGTGGGCCGGCATGCGGTGCAGCACCCAGCGCGCCGCGGTGATCAGGCCGTCGCAGCCCTCTTTTTGTACTCCCGGCAGCCCCCCGAGGAACTTGTCGGTGACATCCTTGCCGAGGCCGGCCTTGCGGAACATCGCCCCGTCGAGATCGAGCCGCTCGCTGCGCAGCACGTGCGCGCGCTCCGGCGCCTCGCGTCCGTCCTTCCACACGAGATCGAACGAGACCGCGCCTGCGTCGTGGATTCGGCCGAGATTGTGGCCGAGGCGGGTCACCTCGAGCCAGTTGCCGTCGGGGTCGATCATGCGCCACCAGGCCAGATTGTCGACCGCGGTGCCCCAGAGCACCGCCTTCTTGCCGCCCGCGTTCATCGCGATGTTGCCGCCGATGCAGGAGGCGTCCGCGGAGGTCGGGTCCACCGCGAACACGAAGCCGGCCTGTTCGGCCGCCTCGCTGACGCGCTTCGTGACCACGCCGGCCTCGGCGTACAGGCAGGGCACCGGCGAGGTGAGGCCGGGCAGATCGCGGAACTCGACCGCGCCCAGCGCCTCGAGCTTCTCGGTGTTGATGACCGCCGACCAGGGGGTCAGCGCGACGGTGCCGCCGGTATAGCCGGTGCCGCCGCCGCGCGGGATCACCGTGAGCCCGAGTTCGATACAGTCGCGCACCAGCTGCGGAATCTCCGCCTCGGTGTCCGGCGCGAGCACCAGGAACGGCAGCTCGACGCGCCAGTCGGTCGCGTCGGTGACGTGCGAGACGCGCGCGAACGCGTCGAACCGCAGATTGTCGGCGCGCGTGTGGCGCGTGATGAGCTTGCGCGCGCGCCGGCGCATCGCGGCGAGCTCGGCGAAGTGGCGCTCGAAGCGGCCGACGGCCTCGCGCGCGAGCTGGAGCAGCTGCGACACCTTGGCGTCGCGCAGCGCATCGGCCGGTTCGCGGCGCCGCTCGACCTCGTGCAGCCGGTGATGCAGCGCCTCGATCAGCAGCCGCCGCCGTTTCGGCGTGTCCAGGAGGTCATCCTGCAGGTAGGGGTTGCGGTCCACGACCCAGATGTCGCCGAGCACCTCGTACAGCATCCGCGCGGAGCGGCCGGTGCGGCGCTCCGAGCGCAGCTCGTCGAGCGTGCGCCAGGCATCGTGGCCGAGCAGCCGGATCACGATCTCGCGGTCGGCGAGCGAGGTGTAGTTATAGGGGATTTCCCGCAGCCGGGCCGCCGGTTCGTGGGCGGGACCGGCCGCGTGCGCGGACGGGGTCGGGGTTGGGGCGGTTTCGGCGTGCATCGACCGCGATATTACCCGGATGCGGCGTCGTTTGTGCCGCCGCGCGCGGCGTGGCGCGGCGGCCGCTCAAGGCCGGCCGCGGGCGGCCGATATGGGAGGCATGCACCCACCCTTGATCGACCTGCTGGACACGGCGGACAACTGCGAATTCATCCACGCGCTGCTGGAACAACGGCTCGTGCGCGGCGAATTCGAGGTGCCGATGCTGCCGGAGGTTGCCGTGCGCATCCTGCGCATCGACGCGGACGACGCGCCGAGCGCACGCCGGCTCGCCGAGATCATCACCGCGGATCCCTCGCTCGCGATGCACGTGCTGCGGGTCGCCTCGTCGGCGGCGAAGCGGCCGGCGACGCCGATCACCTCGCTCGCGCACGCGGTCGCCTGGCTCGGGATTCCGACCGTCGCGAACATCGCCTTCACGCTCGCGCTGCAGGGCCGGATGCTGAACGTGCCCGGCCAGTTCCAGCGCGCGCGGCGTTACTGGCGCCACGCACTGGCGAGCGCGTTGTGGGCGCGGCATTTGTCGGAGATGCTGGCTCACGATCCCGGCGAGGCCTACCTTTGCGGCTTGTTGCACCAGATCGGCAAGCCGGCGACCCTCGCCGCGACCCATGACCTCGCGCTGCGGGCGCGCAGCAAGCTCACCGACGATGAATACGAGCGCCTGGTCGAGACCTTCCATCGGTCGGTCGGAACGCGGCTCATCGAGGCCTGGGGTCTGGCGCCGATCGTCGCCGAGGTCGCGGCGCGCTGGGAGGCCCCGGCCGGCGCGGGACCGGCGCGCACGATCAGCACCATCGTCAACCTCGGGCATCGGCTCGCGGACTTGGCGCTCGACGACACCACCCAGTTCGCGCGCGATCTGCTCGCCGGCGATCCCGCCTTCAAGGACCTCGGCCTCGAACCGGTCGATGCGCTCGCCGTGTTCGACGCGGCCGGATCGATCGGCGCCGATCTGGACGGCTACCTGCCCGCCTGACCGCCGCCGCGGCGCTTTCGCCGCGGGCCCGCGTCGATTATCGTGGGCGGATGAAAAACAACACCCGCGTCAATCATCCGCCGACGGTCGTCGTGCCGGCCGACAACCGGCCGCTGGTCGCGCCGATCCACCAATCGGTCAAATTCACGTTCGACGATTCGGTCGAGACGCAGCGGTACCTGCGCGGCGAGCGCGACGGCTTTTTCTACAGCCGTTCGTCGAATCCGACGCTGCGGCAGCTCGAGCTGTTGCTGGCCGGACTGCAGGGGCGCGACGACTGCCTGTTGACCGGTTCCGGCGTCGCCGCGATCGCCGCGGCGCTGCTGGCACTGTGCAAGTCGGGCGATCATGTGCTGTTGTTCGCCGAGTCCTACGGGCCGACGCGCTACCTGGTGCAGCAGCTGCTCGGGAAATTCGGCGTCACCCACACGCTGTTGTCGCTCGACGACCGGGCCGGCATCGAGCGGGTGCTGTCCACGGTGCCGACGCGCCTGGTCGTCTTCGAGAGCCCGACCAATCCGATCACGAAGATCGCCGACATCGAACACCTGACCGGATGCGCGCGCCGCGCCGGCGCGCTCACGCTGCTCGACAACACCTTCGCCGGCTTCCACAACCACGGCGACCAGCCGATCGACGTGTTCCTGCACAGCCTGACCAAGTTCGCGTCCGGCCATGGCGACGTCATGGGCGGGGCGATCATCGCGGCCAAGCCCTTGATCGCCGCGATGCGCAAGGATGTCACGACGCTCGGACCGACGCTCGATCCCCACGCCGCCTTCCTGATCCAGCGCGGGATGCGCACCTATTTCCTGCGCTACGAGCGGCAATGCGCGAATGCGCTGCGGATCGCCGGCTTCCTCGCCGCGCACCCCCACGTGCGCCGCGTGCACCATCCGGGACTCGAGAGTCATCCCGGCCACCGGCTGGCGGCGCGGCAGATGCGGGATTTCGGCGCGGTGGTCACGTTCGATCTCGACGGCTCGGTCGAGCACGGCGACCGCTTCGCCGACGCGCTGCAGTATTTCTCAATTTCCGCGAGCCTCGGATCGACCGAATCGCTGGTGATGCCGCCGCGGCTCCTCGGCGGCTACGACCCGGGGGCGGCGCTGCGCGAGGCGGCGCAGATCACCGACGGGACGGTGCGGCTGTCGATCGGCATCGAGGACGAGCAGGACCTGATCGCCGACCTCGACCAGGCCCTGCGGGCCGCGTTCGCGTAGCGCCGAAGCAGGGTTTCCCTCAAGAACGGGGCGGCGGTGCCGATCAGGGAGGGGTAACACCCTGGTGCGAGGATGCACGCTGATGACGCCCGAATCCGCCGTATCGATCCAGTCGCTCGACAGCCACCGGGCGCGCGATTGCCTGATGGCGGCGCTGTCGCAGCCGCAGCGCCTGGCGCCGATGCCGGAGGTGTGTGCCCGGCTGGTCGAATTGAGCGCGCAGCAGGAGACCGACGCCGCCTACCTGGTGCGGCTGGTCGAGTGCGACCCGGCGATCGCCGGGGAAATTCTGCGCATCGCCAATTCGCCGGTGCTGCGCCCCCGCCACCACATCGCGTCGCTGCGGCGGGCGGTGTCCTGGCTCGGCATCGCCGAGGTGCGCAACATCGCCTTCGCGGGCGCGCTGCGGGGCGAGGTGTTCAACGCGCCGGGCCACCAGCCGGAGTGCGAGGCGTTATGGCGCGAGGCCCGCTATGGGGCGCTGTGGGCCCGGGAAGTCGCCTGTCTGCGCCGCAAGCACGTCGAGACGGCCAATATCGCGGGGCTGATGCACCGGGTCGGTGCGGCGCTCGCGCTGAAACTCCTGTCGCGATTCGAGTTCGAGCATCGCACCGCGATGGATGCGCACACCTTCGGCGACCTGGTCACCGAGTTCGAACCGGCCTGCGGCCGACTGCTGATGGAACAATGGCGGGTCGCCGACGAAGTGAGGTCCGCCGCCGTGGAGTGGCGAGCCTATGGCGGGTCGCGGCATGCGGACCTCGCGGGCACCGTCAACGCGGCGCATCGGCTCGCCGAGCACACACTGCACCCGCAGCTCCTCGACGAGGAAGCGGTGATGCAGGACCGGGTCTTCGAGGATCTCGGCGTCAGCGGGGAACTGCGCGCCGCGATGTTGTCGCGGCGCGCGCACGTGCTCCAGATCGCCGCCTAGCGGCGGCGTCCGTCTACATGTTGCGGATCAGCGTGTCCCCGAACTCGCTGCACTTGACCTCGGTCGCCCCTTCCATCAAGCGGGCGAAGTCGTAGGTCACGGTCTTCTGGCCGATCGACAGGTCCATCGCGCGAATGATCGCATCCGCAGCCTCGGTCCAGCCCAGGTAGCGCAGCATCATCTCCCCCGACAGGATCACCGAGCCCGGATTGACCTTGTCGAGATCCGCGTATTTCGGCGCCGTGCCGTGCGTCGCCTCGAACACCGCATGGCCGGTCAGGTAGTTGACGTTGCCGCCCGGCGCGATGCCGATGCCGCCGACCTGCGCGGCGAGCGCATCCGACAGGTAATCGCCGTTCAGATTCATCGTCGCGATCACGTCGAATTCGTCCGGACGCGTCAGCACCTGCTGCAGCGTGATGTCGGCGATCGCATCCTTGACCAGCAGCTTGCCGGCCTTGCGGGCCTCGTCCATCGCCGCGTTCGCGGCCTTCTCGCCGCCCTGCGCCTTGATGCGCTCCCATTGGTCCCAGGTGAACACGCGGTCGCCGAATTCGCGCTCCGCGAGCTGATAACACCAGTTCCGGAACGCCCCTTCCGTGAACTTCATGATGTTGCCCTTGTGGACGATCGTCACGCTCTTGCGGCCGTTCGTCAGGGCGTACTCCAGCGCCGACCGGAACAGCCGTTCGCTGCCGTCCTTCGACGCCGGTTTGATGCCGATGCCCGAGCTCTCGGGGAAGCGGATTTTCGCGTACTGCTTCGGGAAATGCTCCTTCAGCATCGCGAGAAATTTCACGCAGTCGGCCGATCCCGCCTCGAACTCCATGCCGGCGTAGATGTCCTCGGTGTTCTCGCGGAAGATCACCATGTCGACCTTTTCCGGCGCGCGCACCGGCGAAGGGACGCCCTTGAACCAGCGCACCGGCCGCAGGCAAACGTACAGATCGAGCAATTGACGCAGTGCGACGTTCAGCGAGCGTATGCCGCCGCCGATCGGCGTCGTCAGCGGCCCCTTGATCGAGACCAGATAGTCGCGGCACGCGGTGACGGTTTCGTCGGGCAGCCAGGAGTGGTACAGCGTGTTCGCCTTCTCCCCGGCATAGACTTCCATCCAGTGAATGCGGCGCTTGCCGCCGTAGGCCTTGGTGACGGCGGCGTCCAGCACCCGCACGCTCGCCCGCCAAATATCCCGGCCCGTGCCGTCGCCCTCGATGAACGGTATAATCGGATTGTTCGGCACGCTGAGCTTGCCGTTCACTATCGTGATTTTCTCGCCGCCTGCGGGCGGTTTCATACTGACGGGCTTCGCCTCGGGCATTCGTGTCGCTCCTCGATTTGCGGGGCCGCAATGCTAGCATGCGGGCACGGAGGCTGGCATTGCGGACGCTTGAAACGACACCGTTGCGGGATGGATTCTGGATGCCCGCCGAATTCGAACGGCATGCGGGCTGCTGGATGCTGTGGCCGGAGCGGCCCGACATCTGGCGCGCGGGCGCCAAGCCCGCCCAGGAGGCGTTCGCCGCGGTCGCCGCGGCGATCCTCGAAGGCGAACCGGTGACCGTCGGCGTGTCCGCGGCGCAGTTCCAAAACGCGAGCGAGCGGCTGCCGCGCGGCGTGCGCGTGGTCGAGATCTCCGCGAACGACGCCTGGGTGCGCGACAGCGGCCCGACGGTGCTGGTCGACGCGAAGGGCCGGCGCCGGGGCGTCGACTGGATGTTCAACGCCTGGGGCGGTCTAGACGGCGGCGCCTATTTCCCCTGGGATCTGGACGAGCTGGTCGCGCAGAAGATCCTGCAGATCGAGGGCATGGACCGGTACCGGGCGCCTTTCGTCCTGGAAGGCGGCGCGATTCACGTCGACGGGCAGGGGACCTGCCTCGTGACCGAGGAATGCCTGCTGAATCCGAACCGCAATCCGCGCCTCGCGCGCGCCGAGATCGAGGCGCTGCTCGGCGAATACCTGGGCGTGCGCACCGTGATCTGGCTCGGTCGGGGCGTGTACCTGGACGAGACCGACGGGCACATCGACGAACTGGCCTGTTTCACGAGCCCGGGGCACGTCGCCTTGACGTGGACCGACGACCGCAGCGACCCGCAGTACGAGATTTCGAGCGATGCGCTCCGGCGCCTGCGCGCGGCGCGCGACGCGCGCGGCCGCACGCTCACCGTCCACAAGATCCACCAGCCCGGACCCCTGTACATGAGCGCCGCCGAGGCCGCGCAAATCGACGTGCGCGCGGGCAGCCGTCCGCGGCTCGCCGGGGACCGGTTGCCGGCCTCGTACCTGAATTTCTACATCACCAACAAGACGGTCGTGATGCCGCGGTTCGACAAGCGCCGGGACGGCGCGGCGCTGCGCGCGGTGCAGCGGCTGTTTCCGACGCGGCGCGTCGTCGGCGTCGACACGCGCGAGGTCCTGCTGGGCGGCGGCAACATCCACTGCATCACGCAGCAGATTCCGCGCGGGGCCGCCGGCAGGGGCGCGGCGCGCGGAACTTTGCCGTACGCCGGGCCTCGAAAGTCATTATTCTAACGATAGTCCCATTCCGACCTCACTTACTGGAAGCTCCCCCTTGCACTCATCGATCCGTTCATTGCCGCGGGCCGCGGGCCGCGTCTTCAAGGCCTTCTGTGTCGGCGCGATCGTGGCCGTCGCCGCGGGCTGCAGCAGCCACAATTACAACAGCGGCTACGGCGTCGCCTGGGTCACGCTGACGGCCGAACCCGGCGCGTTCGCGAGCTACATCGTCAACATCGACTCGGTGACGCTGACCGACACCGCCGGCAACACCTACACCGCGCTCGCGACGATCGAGCCGGTGGACCTGGTCAAGCTCGGCAACGTCGCCGAGCTCTGGGGCAGCGCGACGATACCGGACGATACCTACGTGTCGGCCACCGTCGTGCTGGACTACACCAATGCGGGCATTTACGTGACGCGGGGCGGCGTGCCGGAGAAGGCGACCGTCGTCGGCTCGACCGGCGCCGCGGTGACCACCCAGACCTTTACGATCAAGTTCGATCCCGCGAATCCGCTCGTCATCAAGGCGAGCTACGCGACCAGCAATGCCGCCCGGCTCGCGCTCGACTTCAACCTGCCGGCGTCGAATTCGATCAACATGGCGACCGCGCCCGCGACCGTCACCGTCACGCCGTTCATGACGGCGGGAGCCGTCCCGGCCGACACCAAGCTGATCCGCATCCGCGGGCCGCTGCTGAACTCGAGCGTCGACCTCGGCACCTACACGATCTACGAGCGGCCGTTCCACGATGAGGTGAACACCATCGGGTCGCTGACGATATTCAACGGCGCCAACACGGTCTACACGCTGAACGGCACGAACTACGTCGGCACGCCGGGTCTCACCGCGCTGTCGCAGACCTCGGCGGGCACGACGCTGACCCTGGCGTACACGACCTTCGAGCCGACGACGACGCCGACCGGCATCGCCGGCAAGTTCAATTCCGTGTACGTCGTCGCGGGCTCGAGTCTGGAATCCTTCTACACCCAGAACCTCTCCGGCCAAGTCATCGCGCGCAACGGCAACACGCTGACGGTGCGCGGCGGCACGCTGTTCGGATCGACGATCAGCCTGACGAACGGCTATTTCGGCTTCGAGGCAAATGACTCGCAGGTGCTGGTCGGACCGACGACGACCGTGACCGAGGAGGGCGTCGCGTCGCCCGGGACCCTCAACTACAACTCGATCGGCGTCGGGCAGTACATCGATGCGATCGGGACGTATTCGCTGCCGAGCTCCGGTGTCGTCACGCTCGATGCGACCACCGCCAACGCCGGCCAGGTGCGCGTCCAGCCGACCCAGGCCTACGGGCAGCTGCTGACCGGCGGCGCGGGCACCGCGACGATGACGCTGCAGTCGCTCGGCGGCTGGCCGGCGAGCGTGTTCAATTTTGCCGGCAACGGCACCACGAGCGCGCAGGATTCGAATGCCGCCGCCTACCGGCTCAACACCGGCGCGACCGATTTGTCGGGCACGGCCGCCGGGACGTCCCTGTGGGCGGACGGATACGTCAACGGTTTCGGAGCCGCGCCGCCGGACTTCAACGCGACCGCGGTGACCCAGGAAGCGGCGGTGCCGGCGAGCCTGCGGGTGACCTGGAGCGGTTCGGGCACCGCGGCGCCGTTCACCGGCCTGTCGAGCGGCGGATTCGCCGTCGACCTCGCCAACGCGAGCCTCGCGAGCGCCGTGATCCAGATCGGTCCGGAATCGATCGACCTGCACAGCCTGCCGGCCTCGCCGCAGGTGGTGCCGACCACGGCCGCCGCGTCGGCGACCTTCGCGCCGGATTACGCCCTCGGCAGCGCCGCCGCCGGCATCAGCACGTTCAACTCGTTCGCAAGCTTCGTGACGGCGCTGAACTCCGGGCTCACGGCGACGACGGCCGCGGTCTCGCTCGAGGCGCGGGGCCTCTATGACCGGACGACCAACACGTTCACCGCCGACACGGTCAACGTAGTGCTCTAGAATCTCCCCTGTGATGGGGAAATTCGCGGCAAACTTGCTTTGCGTCGCGGCGCTGCTGGCCGGCGCCGCGGGAGCGGCCGTGGCGCGGCCCCGGGTTTGCCTCGTGCTGTCGGGCGGCGGGGCGCGCGGCCTCGCCCACGTCGGCGTGCTCAGGGTGCTGGAACAATTGCGGGTGCCCGTCGATTGCATCGCCGGCACCAGCATGGGGGCGGTGGTCGGCGGCCTGTACGCGAGCGGCATGACCCCCGGGGCGATCGAGCGGTCGATGCGCAGCGTCGACTGGCAGGAAGCCTTCCGTGACGCGCCCCCGCGCCGGGATCTCGCGTTCCGGCGCAAACAAGACGACCGCAATTTCCTCGTGCGCCTGCCGCTCGGCCTGAAGCACGGCGCGTTTCTGCTGCCGAAAGGCCTGATCCAGGGCCAGAAGCTGCAGGAGACGCTGCGCCGCCTGACGCTGCCCTACGATCACATGGCGAGCTTCGATGCGCTGCCGACGCCGTTTCGCGCGGTCGCGACCGACCTCGAGACCGGCAAGGCGGTGATCCTCGGCAGCGGGGACCTGGCCGTCGCGATGCGCGCGAGCATGTCGGCGCCGGGCGTTTTCGCGCCGGTCGACAGCGGCGGCCGCCTGCTCGTCGACGGCGGTCTCGCCGAGAATCTGCCGATCGACGTCGCGCGGGCGATGGGCGCGGACGTGCTGATCGTCGTCGACGTCCAGTACCCGCTCCAGTCGCGCAGCCACCTGAAGTCGGCGCTCGCGATCTCGGACCAGATGCTGGCGATCCTGGTGCGCCGCGACTCGGACCGCCAACTGGCGACGCTCGGACCGGCCGACGTGCTGATTCAGCCCGATCTCGGTGAAACGGGATCGACGGACTTTTCCGTGGTCGCGCAGACCATCGGGCTCGGCGCCCAGGCCACGCTCGCGCTGCGCGCTAAACTCGCCGGCCTCGCGCTGAGTCCGGACGCCTACCGGCGCTACGTCCTGCGGCGCGAGCGCCCGCCCGCCGCGGCGCCGGTGATCCGGTTCGTGCGGGTCGACGCGGCGTCGCAGCCGTATGCGCGGACGATCCTGGCCACGATGCGCCCGCTCGTCGGCCGGCCGCTCGACGCCGCGAAAGTCGGCGCGCGCATCACCGAACTGTACGGTCTCGGCCTGTTCGAGACCGTCGACTATCGTCTCGTCAGCGAGGGCGCCGGCGCCGCCCGGCGCGAAGGCATCGAGGTGCGGGCCCGGCGCAAATCCTGGGGGCCGAATTACGTGCGCTTCGGCCTGAACCTGGAGGACGACTTCCAGGGCAACAGCCGCTACAACGCCGCGGCGCGCTTCCTGGTCACGGAGATCAACGATCTCGGCGCCGAGTGGAGCACGGACCTGCAGATCGGCAGCAATCCGAAAGTGTTCTCCGAGTTCTACCAGCCGCTGTCGGCGCGGCGGCGCTGGTTCGTCGCGCCGAGCGGAAGGGTGGAGGTGCGCGATCTGCGGCTGTATTCGAAGGACGTGGCCGTCGCCGACTTCCGCGAACGCGAGGCCGAGGCGGACCTGGATCTCGGCCGCGAACTCGGCAACTGGGGCGAGGTGCGCGTCGGGGTGCATCGGATCAACGGCAACAACCGCGCGCGCTTCGGCGATCCTGCGCTCATCGATGAGAAATTCAACAACGGCCAGTGGTTCTTCAAGTGGAGCTACGACCGCCTGGACAGCGTCGACTTCCCGCGCGCCGGACAGACCTATTCGCTGCAATGGACCGGGGATCGCACGGGACTCGGATCGGCGGTCCCGAGCGATCGCGTCGCCGCCGACTGGCTGATGGCCCGATCGCACGGCCGGGACACGCTGCTGCTGTGGACCTCGGCCGGCGCCACCGTCCGCGGCACCATCAAGCCGACGTCGATCCAGGACTTTTACACCCTCGGCGGCTTCCTGAACCTCTCGGGGCTCGCCGCCGGGTCGCTGGACGGGCCGAATTTCGCGATCGGCCGGGCCGCCTATCTGCGCAAGATCGGCCACGGCGGGGCTGGATTGCTCGAATTTCCGGCCTACCTCGGCGTGTCAGTCGAGGCCGGCAACGTCTGGCAGCGGCGCGGGCAGATCAGCTGGGGGGGGGCGCACAAGGACATCTCGCTGTTCCTCGGCCTCGACACGCTGCTTGGGCCGCTCTACGTCGGCGGCGGCTACGACACCCGCGGTCTGAGCGCGTACTACCTGTTCCTCGGACGGACGTTCTGACGGGAAGCCTGAGCTAGATGCCGCGGCTCGCGACCAGGTTCTCGACCTTTTCGAAGATCAGCGCCGGCTCGTCGCCGATGCGCGAGTACTCGTGCTTGCGCGCCATGTCCTCGAGCCTGCGGTCGCGCTCGGCGGCGGTCAGGAACCAATGGGTCCGCTGCCAGTCGGCGCCGAGGAGCGTGCGGAACGGATCCCCGGGTCGCAGGCGCACGACGATGCCGTAGGGGCGCGGCAGCTGCGGGACGGCGTCGACCAGATTATGTGCGTTGGCGATTCCCATGGTGGCGCGGAAGATAGCGCAATCGCCGCGCGATCGCCAGCCGATCCCCCGGCGGGGAACGCGTGCTAGACTCCGCGGCCGATTGCATAGGGGCACACGATGGCATCGTCGTACACTGCGTCAGACATCGAAGTATTGAGCGGCCTCGACCCGGTGCGCCGGCGCCCGGGCATGTACACGGACACGACGCGGCCGAACCATCTCGCTCACGAGGTCATCGACAACAGCGTCGACGAGGCGCTCGCGGGACATTGCGGTCACATCCGCGTCAGCCTGTTCAAGGACGGTTCGGTCGAGGTGGAGGACGACGGCCGGGGCATGCCGGTCGACATCCACCCGAAGGAGAAGATCAGCGGCGTCGAGCTCATCCTCACGCGGCTGCACGCGGGCGGCAAGTTCAACGACAAGAACTACCAGCACTCGGGCGGCCTGCACGGCGTCGGCGTGTCGGTCGTCAACGCGCTGTCGACGCGCCTCGACTGCTGGGTGCGCCGCGGCGGCAGGGAATACCACATCGGTTTTGCCGACGGCAGGCTTGCCTCGAAGCTCGAGGTGACCGGCGAGGTGCCGAAGTCGCGCACCGGCACCACGATCCGCTTCTGGCCCGACCCGAAGTATTTCGACACCGACAAGTTCGCGGTGCCGAAGCTCGCCCAGGTGCTGCGCGCCAAGGCGGTGCTGTGCCCGAATCTGCGGGTGACGCTGTTCAACGAGGCGAGCGGCGAGACGCTGGAGTGGTTCTACACCGGCGGGCTGCACGAGTATCTCGCCGAGCAGCTCGGCAAGGGCTCGTGGCTGCCGGCGGAGACCTTCTACGGCAAGCGCGCGATCGACGGCGGAACGCTCGAATGGGCGTTCGCGTGGGTGCTCGAGGCCGAGCGGCCGGTCGCCGAAAGCTACGTGAACCTGATTCCGACCATCGAGGGCGGCACGCACGTCAACGGGCTGCGCGCCGGGGCCTGCGACGCGGTCCGGGAATTCTGCGAATTCCGCAACCTCGTGCCGCGGGGCCTGAAGCTCGCGCCGGAGGACGTCTGGGACGGGGTGAGTTTCGTGCTGTCGATGAAGATGCGCGAGCCGCAGTTCGCCGGGCAGACGAAGGAGAAGCTGTCGTCGCGCGAGTCCGCCGGCGTCGTCCAGGGCGTGATCCAGGGCGCGTTCGCGCTCTGGCTCAACCAGCACCCGGACCAGGGCGGCGAGATCGCGCAGCTCGCGATCGCGAACGCGCAGCAGCGCCAGAAGGACAGCCAGAAGATCGCGCGCAAGCGCGTCGTCGCGGGACCGGCGCTGCCGGGCAAGCTCGCCGACTGCGTCAGCCAGGATCCGAAGCGCGGCGAGCTGTTCCTGGTCGAGGGCGACTCGGCCGGCGGATCGGCGAAGCAGGCGCGCGACCGCGTCACCCAGGCGATCATGCCGCTGCGCGGCAAGATCCTGAACACCTGGGAGGCGGACGCGCGCGAGGTGCTGCAGTCGCAGGAAGTGCACGACATCAGCGTCGCGATCGGGGTCGACCCGGGGGCCGCCGACCTTTCGGGCCTGCGCTACCACAAGGTCTGCATACTCGCCGACGCCGACAGCGACGGCCAGCACATCGCGACGCTGCTGTGCGCGCTGTTCCTGCGCCACTTCCGGCCGCTGGTGGCCGCCGGCCACGTGCACGTGTGCATGCCGCCGCTGTTCCGCATCGACGCCGGCAAACAGGTGTTCTACGCGCTCGATGAGCCGGAGCGCGACCGGGTGCTCGCGCGCCTCACCGAGGAGAACGCGCGCGTCAAGACCGTGGTCACGCGCTTCAAGGGGCTCGGCGAGATGAGCCCGTCGCAGCTGCGCGAGACCACGATGGCGCCGCAGACCCGCAGGCTCGTGCAGCTGACGATCGACGCGCAGGACAACCCGGATCAGATGCTCGACATGCTGCTCGCGAAGAAGCGCGCCGCGGACCGGCGCGAATGGCTGGAGAACAAGGGGAATCTCGCGCGGCTATGAAGGATCAGGAACTGAATTTCGAGGGGGTCGAGTCGGAGTCGCTGAAGTCGTTCGCCGAGCGGGCGTATCTCGACTACTCCATGTACGTGATCCTCGACCGGGCGCTGCCGCACGTCGGCGACGGCCTGAAGCCGGTGCAGCGACGGATCATCTACGCGATGAGCGAGCTCGGGCTCGCGGCCGGCGCGAAGCACAAGAAGTCCGCCCGCACCGTGGGCGACGTCATCGGCAAGTTCCATCCGCACGGCGACTCGGCCTGCTACGAGGCGATGGTGCACATGGCGCAGGAGTTCGCCTACCGCTATCCGATCGTCGACGGCCAGGGAAACTGGGGCTCGACCGACGATCCGAAGTCCTTCGCGGCGATGCGTTACACCGAGTCGCGGCTGACGCGCTACGCGGCGCTGCTGCTCCAGGAACTCGGGTCCGGCACGGCCGAATGGGTTCCGAATTTCGACGGCTCGCTCGACGAGCCGACGATCCTGCCGGCGCGGGTGCCGAACCTGTTGTTGAACGGCGGCTCCGGAATCGCGGTCGGCATGGCGACGGACATCCCGCCCCACAATCTGCGCGAGGTCGTCGCGGCCTGCGTCGCGCTGCTCGACGATCCGGAGATCTCGACGCGCAAGCTCCTCGGCCACATCAAGGGCCCGGACCTGCCGACCGGCGGCGAGATCGTCACGCCGCGCGCCGAACTCGCGCAGATGTACGAGACCGGCGCGGGCAGCTTCAAGGCGCGCGCGACCTACGCGGTCGAGGAGGGCGAGATCGTCGTCGACGCGCTGCCGTTCCAGGTGTCCGGCAGCAAGGTGCTCGAACAGATCGCGGGCCAGATGCGCCAGAAGAAGCTGCCGCTGGTCGAGGATCTGCGCGACGAATCGGACCACGAGAAGCCGACGCGCCTCGTGATAGTGCCGAAGTCGGGCCGCGTCGACGTCGATGCGCTGATGGCCCATCTGTTCGCGACGACCGATCTGGAGCGCAACTACCGGGTCAATCTGAACGTGATCGCGCGCGACGGCCGGCCGCGCGTGATGGGGCTGCGCGAAATCCTGCTCGAATGGCTGGAGTTCCGCAAGGCGACGGTCACGCGCCGGCTCGAGCACCGGCTCGAGAAAGTGCGGGCGCGCCTGCACATCCTCGACGGCCTGTTGATCGCGTACCTGAATCTCGACGAGGTGATCCGCATCGTCCGCACCGAGGACCAGCCGAAGCCGGTGCTGATGCGCCGCTTCGCGCTGGACGAGACGCAGGCGGAGGCGATCCTCGAGACGAAGCTGCGCCACCTGGCGCGGCTCGAGGAGATGAAGATCACCGGCGAGCAGAACGAGCTCGCGGCGGAGCGCGACGACATCGAGAAGACGCTGAAGAGCGCCGCGCGCCTGGTGAAGCTCGTGCGCGGGGAGCTCATCGAGGACGCCGCGGAATACGGCGACGCGCGCCGCACGCGCATCGTCGAGCGCGCCGCGGCGCAGGCGATCTCGGAGACGGAGCTGATCCCGAGCGAGCCGGTGACCGTCGTGCTGTCGCGGCTCGGCTGGGTGCGCGCCGCGAAGGGGCATGACATCGACCCGCGGTCGCTCACCTACAAGGACGGCGACGAATTCCAGGCCGCCGCGCGCGGCCGCAACCTGCAGCAGGCGGTGTTCGTCGACTCCACCGGACGCGCCTACAGTCTCGACGCGCATGCGCTGCCCGCCGCGCGCGGCTACGGCGAACCCTTGTCCGGCAGCGTCGATCCGCCGGACGGGGCGACGTTCGCGGCGGTGCTGATCGGCGATCCGGAGGATCGCTGGCTGGTGCTGAGCGACGCGGGCTACGGTTTCAAGGCGAGGCTCGCCGACCTGTACGCGCGCAACAAGAAGGGCAAGTCGGTGCTGAAGGTGCCGGAGAATGCGCGCGTGCTGCCGGCGCAGCCGGTGACGGACCCGCAGGCGCTCGCGGTGCTGGTCAACAACGAGGGCGAGGTGCTGGTGCTGCCCTGCGCCGAAATCGAGGAGATGAGTTCCGGCAAGGGCCAGAACCTCTACGGCATCCCGGGCAGGAAATCCTCGGACCGCGACGAATATCTGGTGGCGGCCGCCGTGGTCGCGCCGGGCGAGATCCTGACCGTCTGGAGCGGCAACAGCTCGCCGATGAAGCTGAAGTACGCCGAGCTCGACGCGTTCAAGGAGCAGAAGGGGCGGCGCCGGCAGCGCTTCTCGCGCGCCTACAAGCAGATCGACCGGCTGGAGTCGGGCCCCGGCTGAAGGCCCTAGCGGTCGCCCGACATCGTCACGTCCTCGGGGGCGTTGACGAAATAGCCCTGGATGAACTCGATGCCGAGCTGCCACAGCACGGCCATGGTGTTGGCGTCCTCGACGCGCTCGGCGATCGTCTCCACCCCTTTGCGCTTGGCGGCCTCGACCAGGCTCTTGACCCGCTGTTGTTGCAGCTGGTTCGTCGACAGGCCCTGCATCAGCGAGCCGTCGATCTTGATGAAGTGCATGTCGACGTCGGCGAGCAGCTTCATCGGGTCGCGTCCGGCGCCGAAGTGCTCCAGCGCGAAGCGGAAGCCGAGCTTGCCGAGCACCTGCGCAATTTCCTTCGTCTGGCGGACGTACTGCGTGGCCAGCTCCTCCGAGACCTGGAAACACAGCCGCCGCGGCTCGACGCGGATCGCGCGCAGCTGGGTCTCCAGCCAGCCGACCAGCGTCTTGTCGAGCACGGTGTCCTTGGAGATGCGCAGGAAGATGCACTCCGCCTTGCGGTTCGCGCTGAAGGACATGGATGCGCCGATGACCCAGCGGTCGATGTTCTTCATCAGCTCATTGCGTTCCGCCGCGGCCATGAACTCGGCCGGCAGGACCTCGTTGCCCTGTTCGTCGAGCATGCGCACCAGCACGTCGAACATCCCCTTGTCCTCGCCGAGCAGGCTCGCGATCGGCTGCTGGACCAGGCGGAAGCGGTTCTCCATCAGCGCCGACTTGATGTGCTTGACCCAGATCTTGTCGTAGGCCTCGACGCGCGTGTCGGTGTCGGACTTGTGGATCGCGTGCACCTGGGCGCCTCCCTGCCGGCGTCCCTGACGCGCCGCGGCGACCGCGTCGGTGACCACGCTGCCCACGTCCGGGCTCGCGGACGGGACCATGCCGAGGCCGATCGTGACGGTCGCCGACAGGCTCTTGTCGCCGATCGTGAACAGGTGGCGGTTGACCCGGCTGACGACGTTCTCGGCCCAGGTGTCGACGTCGCGCGGGGTGCCGCGCTCGAGCAGCACCAGGAAGCCGTTGCCGCCGAAGCGGCCGCACAGGTCGGTCGGCGTCAGCTGGCTGCGCAGCAGGTCGGCGAGCTGGTTCATGAAATCCTCGCTCGCGAGGACGCCGATCGCGCTCTGGATTTCGAGGAAGCGGTCGGGCTTGATGCAGGCGATCTCGCGCACGCCGCCCTTGGCCGCTTGCGCGCAGCGTTCGCGCAGCGCGACCGTCAGGAAGCGCTGCTGGAGGAAGCCGGTCGCCGCGTCGTTCTTGACCGCCTCGGCCAGCTGGGCCTGGATGTTGCGGTCCTTCTTCTGGCGCGCCGGAATGCACAGCCGGATCGCCGGCTCGTTCTCGTGATCGGCCTTGGTCAGCGTGATCTCGAGCGGCAGGCTCGAGCCGTCGGACAGCAGGGCCTGGACCTTGAGCGCATGGTCGGTCCACTTGCCCTGCAGGCAGGCGACCAAGGCGCCCTTCAGCGCGACGTGCGTCTCGATCTCGAACAAGTCCATCAGCGGCATGCCGGTCAGCGCGTCCTCGCCGGAGTAGCCGAACAGCTCGAGCCAGGCCTTGTTGGCATCGACGATGATGCCTTCCTGAACGTGGGTGATCGCGTCCGCCGAGCCGTCGAGGAAGTGTTGCAGCTGTTCGCGGTATTCGCGCGCCGAGGACAGCGTCGTGCTGAGCGCCCGCTCGAGGCGGTAGGCGTGCAGCTCGCGGGTGGCGACCGACTGCAGCCGGCCGCGGTTCGCGAGCGTGACCACGTCGCGGGCACCCAGGGCCATCGCCGCGGCAATCGTCTCCTCGTCGACGCGATCCTGCACCACGAGCACCGGCAGCTCCGGGGCGCTCTGGGCCTTGACCTTCATGATCGAGCCCAGGTCGATGCCCAGTTCGTCGATGAAGACGACCAGCATCTCGGGGTTGATCTGGGTCAGCGCGTCGCCCAGATCGCGGGCGTCCGGCAGCCAGGTGCAGTGCACCGGGTGGCCGGCATTGCGCAGGGAACTGTTGATGGCCTCGACGTGATCCTGGGATCGCGACATGACCACCAGCGGCACGGCTCCCTGGTCGCTCACGAGGGGATCTCCTGTCTATTCATCAGCGAAGTCTATCACCCGCCACGGGGGCAAATCTGGGACCGGCGTCTTGTGCCGGGCGGCGGCGCCCGGTGGCCCCAAAGGCCGGATGCGGCTATCATACGCGGCCTTTGGACACGCCCGGCTATTCGGGCCCGCAACCAACTTAGGGATCCGATGGCGAACTACAGCACGAACGAATTCAAAACCGGCCTCAAGATCCTGATCGACGGCGATCCGTACACGATCGTCGAGAACGAGATGGTCAAGCCGGGCAAGGGCCAGGCGTTCAACCGGGTGCGCGTCCGCAACTTGAAGAGCGGACGCACCATCGAGCGGACCTGGAAGTCCGGCGACACCGTCGAGGCGGCCGACGTCGTCGATACCGAGATGCAGTTCCTCTACAGCGACAGCGACTTCTTCCACTTCATGGTGCCGGACACGTTTGAACAGATGACCGCCTCGAAAACGGCGGTGGGCGAGGGCGCGCAGTGGCTGAAGGACGGCACGGTGTGCATCGTCACGCTGTGGAACGGCGTGCCGCTGCAGGTCACGCCGCCCGCGCACATGGAGCTGAAGATCGTCGAGACCGATCCGGGCGTGCGCGGCGACACCGCCACCGGCGGCTCGAAGCCGGCGAAGCTCGAGACCGGCGCGACGGTGCGCGTGCCGCTGTTCATCAACGAGGGCGAGGTCATCCGCATCGACACCCGCACCGGCGAGTACCTGTCGCGCGGCAAGGGCTGAGCGGCCGCTCAGGCGCGCTCGATCGGAAACGCCATCGCGCCGGCGAGTCCCCCGGCGCCGACGGCGATCGCCGCCAGCCGGTCGAAGCCGAGCGCGACCCCGGCGCAGTCCGGCAGTCCGGCGGCCAGCGCCGCGATCAGCCGTTCGTCGAGCGCGGGCTCGTCCCGGCCGCGGTCGCGCCGGCTCGCCAGGTCCGCCTCGAAGCGCGCGCGCTGTTCCGCCGCGTCACTCAACTCGTGGAAGCCGTTCGCGAGCTCGATCCCATCGAGGTAGAACTCGAAGCGCGCCGCGACCGGCGGGGTGCCGGGCTTGAGCCGCGCGAGGGATGCCTGCGAGGCGGGGTAATCGCAGATGAACGCCGGCCGGTCGCGGCCGAGCCGCGGTCCGACGACGAGGCCCATCAACAGGTCGAGGGCGCCGTCGCGATCGAGTTCCGCGTCGCAGCGCACGCCGTGCGCGGCGGCCGCGGCGCGCAGCGCGGCCAGGTCCGCGCGGTCGGCATCGACGCCGGCGTGGCGGTGGATCGCCGCCGCGTAGCCCAGCCGTTCCGCGGCCGCGAGGCGCCGGTGCGGCGCCAGCAGGCGCGCAACCAGCTCCTCCACCTCGCTCATCAGCGCGGCTTCGTCCATGCCGAGCCGGTACCATTCGATCATCGTGAATTCCGGGTTGTGCCAGCGGCCGCGTTCCTCGTCGCGGAACACCTTGCAGATCTGGTAGATGTCGCCGCTGCCGGCCGCCAGCAGCCGCTTCATCGCATATTCCGGCGAAGTGCACAGGTACAGCGTCGCGTCGATGCCGGCGACGCGGGTGGTCAGGGACTCGATCTGCGGGTCGGTGACGCCGGCGTGGCTGACGATGGGCGTTTCCACCTCGAGCACGCCGCGGGCGGCAAAGAAGGCGCGCGCGGCGGCGAGCAGCGCCGCCCGCGCCGCGAGTTGCTGCCGGCCGGCCGTCGGCC
>JBBISV010000037.1:0-20528 GCA_037441085.1 Gammaproteobacteria bacterium
TCTCGGCCGTGATGTGCTGGGCGGGGTGCGACCGCCTGGCGCGGATCGCCGCGCGCCTCGGGCTGTCGGATCGCCGCGAGTTCTGGCGCGGGCGCGCGGATTCGATGCGCGCCGAGATCCTGGCCCGGTCCTGGTGCGGGCCGAAAAAATTCATCGCGGGCCGCTTCGACGGCGATTCCGTCGACGCCACATCGCTGCTCCTGCCGGATCTCGGGTTCATCGAATTCGGCGACAAGCGCTTTCTCGCGACGCTCGCGGTCGTCGAGCGCGAACTGGTGCGCGGCGATCTGGTGCACCGCTACGTTCACGCCGACGATTTCGGCGTTCCCGCGAATACGTTCACGATGTGCTCCTTCTGGTACGTCAACGCGCTTGCCGGCGTCGGCCGCATCGATGATGCGCGCCGCCTGTTCGAGCGACTGCTCGCGCGCCGCAACGCGGTCGGCCTGTTGTCCGAGGACATGGATCCGCGGACCGGCGAGCAGTGGGGCAATTTTCCACAGACCTACAGCATGGTCGGCGTGATCAGCAGCGCGCTGCGTCTCAGCGGCTCGTGGGAGGAAATGCTCTGAACGGGCCGGCGCCGCACGGCCGCCCGGCGCGTGGAGCGCCGGGCGGCCGCCCAAACCCGTCAGAAGTCGAGCGCAATCGTCCCGAAGAAGCCGATGGGCTCCTCGTAGATCGCGCGCACGAACGGCGTGCCCGTCGTCGGCGCGACGGCAAACGTCGAGTCGCCGTAGCCGAACGTGTAGTAATGCCGGTTCAACACGTTGTCGACGTGCAGCGCGACCTTGACGTCCTTGAACATGCCCCGGTCGATCGGCAGGGTGTCGCGCAGCGTCAGGTTCATGACCGCATAGCTCGGTATGGTCTCGGCGCCAGGCACGCCGGCGTTGTATTCGTTGACGTATTGCGAGCCGGCGTAATGCTCGCTGAGGTCGGCGCGCCAGGTGTGCCACTGCCAGCCGACGCCGAGGTTGCCGAGAACCCTGGGCACGCCCGCGAGCGGCTGGCCGGATGCCACTTGCTGTCCGGCGACCGTGGCGGTGCCGGCGGAGCTTGCGACCGTGAAGTTCGACGTGAAGTACGCCTTGTTCTGCGCGATGTTGCCGAAGACGCTGAAGTCACCCAGCGGCGTCTTGAACGTGTCCTGCAGGTCGAGCTCGATGCCCTCGTAGCGTGAGCTGCCGCCGTTGGACGTGGTCGACAGCCCGGTCGAGGGATCCGTCGCGCTGATGAAGGTGTTCTGGAAGTTCTCGCGATAGGCGTTCAACGCGACCACGAGGCCGTTCGCCGCGAATCGGGCGCCCAACTCGATGTCGCGGATGTACTCCGGCCTGACGTGCAGGGGCGTCGCGACCGAACCGCCCACGTTGTTGTAATACGCGGCGATTCCCGGGAACTTCGCGTTCTCGCCCCACGCGGCATACAGGCTCCAGTGCCGCAGCGGCTGCCAGTTCATCCCCACGGTGGGGGAGGTGTAGTTTTCGGAATCCGACACCGTGCCGCTGTTGCCGTAGAAGAAGCCCACGTTGTCGAAGTCGGACGTGCGCGCGAACATGTACTTGACCCCGGGCGTCACGTGCACCGTGTCGCCGAACAGGCTGATCGTGTCCTGAACGAATGCCGAGCCGAGGCTGCGGCCGTCGTGCTCGTCCCAGGCGTTGTTGTAGCCGGTCGTCAGGGGCATCGGATTGGTGCCGTACCAAAACTCCGCCGAGTGCAGCGTCGTGTGCGAGTAGTCGCCGCCGAACTTCACGAGATTGTCCGGCAGGGTCACGGTGAAGTGCGGCATGACGCCGTACTGATGGGTGACGTAGAGATAGGTGTGGTACGCGTTACCAGCCTGATTGCTGCCGAAGGCCGCGGCCGGATCGTAGCTGGGGTTCGGCAGCCAGAAGGAGTAGTCGCCGGGGGTGTTGGGCAGTGCATAGGGCTGGGTCGCGCTCTGGATGAACGCGGGATTGGTGTAGGACACGCGGTTGTAATCGACGGTGCGCGCATATACCCGTGCGTTGAACGAGAACCAGGGGTTCACGCGCAGGCGGTTGCCGAGGATGTACGTGCCGCCATGGTCGACGTTGTAGCTGTTGGTCCAGTTCAGGGGCCATCCATAGCCGTAGCCGTACTGCTGGATCAGCGGCAGCGGTATCGAGTGCGGCGTGAAGCCGCGGTTGGTGTTGTACACGGCGTAGGCGTACACCTTGCCGTCCGCGCCGGCGTAGGGCAGCACGCCGCCGTAGTAGGCATTGGTGTTGCGGTTGCCCGAATTCGCCTGCCAGCCGCTGCTGCTGTTGTGGTTGACGCTGACCATGCTGCGCACGCCGCCGATGTCGCCGGTCTGGCCGGTCAGGGAGTAATACGCGGTGTGGAAGCTGCCGCCGCCGACGCTCGCGGTCGCCGCGGCCGAGTTGGAGGGATCGCGCGGCGAGAAGGCGATGGTGCCGCCCAGCGAGTTGTACGCGGTCACCGCGGGGTTGTTGATGCCGCGGTAGATGTGGACGCTGCTGATGTCGTTGAGCGTCAGCGGTATGTTGTTGCGGGTGGACGCCGAGTTCGTGGTCCCGCCGTTCAATGGGTCGTTGATCGGCACGCCCTCGAAGGTCTCGGAGAACTGGCCGCTGCTGAACGCGCGGAACGTGATGTTGGTGCGGACGCCGTTCGCGGCGGGCGTGCGCACGTTGACGGACGGGGTCCGCTCGAGCAATCCCTGGACGTCGAGCATCGGCGAGGCGAAGCGGATGGCAGAGGATCCGATCAGCGACTCGCTGAAGGAGGCCGACATCGGGATCTGGGTCAGGGACAGGCGGTGCGCGATGACCTCGATCGGGCTCAGCGCTTCGGCGGCGTCGTCCTGGCCGGTTTGCGCGAATGCGTGAAGCGGGGCGAGCGCGAGCAGCGCGACGCCGACCAGTGGCGCGAAAGCAGCCTTGTTTTTTGCAGAATACATCTTGGTCCTTTCCTCGATTGTTGGTAGGCACGGCCCACCAGGGCGCGCGTCGCGCCCGACGCGCCGCGAAATGCACGTGGACACCGGACGTCCGGCGAGGGTAGAGATCGTCCGTGACATCTCGATGACGACGTCTCCCGCGGGGGCGGCCGGGGCCCCGCCGCGCGGCCCCGGGCGCATCCTGCGACCACGCAGCGAACACCGGCGACGGCTTTTTCGATACCCTTGCACCGCAAGCATCGAACGCCCGATCCCGCAGGAACGCACGACATGAACGCCCAGTACCGCAAGCCGCTTCCCGGCACTGCACTCGAGTATTACGACGCCCGCGCAGCGGTCGATGCGATCGCGCCCGGCAGCTACGACGGCCTGCCCTACACCGCGCGCGTTCTGGCCGAGAACCTGGTGCGCCGCTGCGATCCCGCGCAGCTCGACGGCGCGCTGCGGCAGTTGATCTGGCGCAAGCGCGACATCGACTTCCCGTGGTATCCGGCGCGCGTGGTATGCCATGACATTCTCGGCCAGACCGCGCTGGTCGACCTGGCCGGCCTGCGCGACGCGATCGCCGCCATGGGCCAGGACCCCGCCAAGATCAATCCGGTGGTGCCGGTGCAGCTCATCGTCGATCACTCGCTCGCCGTGGAACACGCGGGATTCGAGAAGGACGCCTTCGCGCTGAATCGGGCCATCGAGGATCGCCGCAACGAGGATCGCTTCGACTTCATCCGCTGGACCAAGGAAGCGTTCGAGAACATCGAGATCGTGCCGCCGGGCAACGGCATCATGCATCAGATCAACCTGGAACGGATGTCTCCGGTGATCCATGCCGTCGACGGCGTCGCCTTTCCGGACACCCTGGTCGGCACCGACAGCCACACTCCGCACGTGGATGCCCTGGGGGTCCTCGCGATCGGCGTGGGCGGGCTCGAGGCCGAGAACGTCATGCTCGGCCGCGCCTCGTGGATGAGGCTGCCCGACATCGTCGGCGTCGCGCTCTCCGGCCGCCGCCAGCCGGGCATCACCGCGACCGACATCGTGCTGACGCTGACGGAGTTCCTGCGCAAGGAGCGGGTCGTCGGCGCCTATCTGGAATTCCACGGCGAGGGTGCGGCCAGCCTGACCCTGGGCGACCGCGCCACGATCTCCAACATGGCTCCGGAATACGGCGCCACCGCGGCGATGTTCTCCATCGACCGGCAGACGATCGACTATCTGCGTCTCACGGGGCGTGAACCGGCCCAGCTCGAGTTGGTGGAAACCTACGCCCGCGCCGCCGGCCTCTGGTCCGACACGCTGCGGGACGTTCGTTACGAGCGGGTGCTGCGCTTCGATCTTTCCACCGTCGTGCGCACCCTGGCCGGTCCGTCCAATCCGCATCGCCGGCTGCCGGTGTCGGAACTCGCCGCGCGCGGCGTCGCCGGAGCGTGGACCGCGGAGAATGGCCGGATGCCGGACGGCGCGGTGATCATCGCCGCCATCACCAGCTGCACCAACACGTCCAACCCGCGCAACGTGATCGCGGCCGGGCTGCTCGCGCGCAACGCCAACCGGGTCGGACTCGCGCGCAAGCCCTGGGTGAAGTCCTCGCTCGCGCCGGGCTCGAAAACCGTGGCGCTGTATCTCGATGCGGCGGGGCTGACCCCGGAGCTCGAGCGGCTCGGCTTCGGCGTCGTCGGCTTCGCGTGCACCACCTGTAACGGCATGTCCGGCGCGCTGGACCCGCGGATAGAGCAAGAGATCATCGAGCGCAACTTGTACGCGACCGCCGTGCTCTCCGGCAACCGCAATTTCGACGGCCGCATCCATCCCCAGGCGAAACAGGCCTTCCTCGCGTCGCCGCCGTTGGTCGTGGCCTACGCGATCGCGGGCACCATCCGCTTCGACATCGAGAAAGACGTGCTGGGTGTCGCCGCCGACGGCAGGGAAATCCGGCTCGCGGATATCTGGCCGGACGACGAAGAGATCGACGCCGTGGTCGCGGCGTCGGTGAAGCCCGCCCAATACATCGACGTCTACACGCCGATGTTCGCGAAACGCGGCGCGCGCAAGGCGGTGAGCCCCCTGTACGCCTGGCGTCCGCAAAGCACCTATATCCGCCGCCCGCCCTACTGGGAGGGCGCGCTGGCGGGCGAGCGCACGCTCACGGGGATGCGGCCGCTGGCCGTGCTCGGCGACAACATCACCACCGATCATCTGTCGCCGTCCAACGCGATCGTGCGTGCGAGCGCGGCCGGGGAATACCTCGCCCGCATGGGGCTGCCGGAGGAGGATTTCAACTCCTACGCGACGCATCGGGGCGATCACCTGACGGCGCTGCGCGCCACCTTCGCCAATCCGACTCTGTTGAACGAGATGGTCCGCGGTCCGGACGGCGCCGTGCAGGCGGGGTCGCTCGCCCGCGTCGAACCGGAGGGCCGCGTGATGCGCATGTGGGAGGCGATCGAAACCTACATGGCGCGCCGGCAGCCCCTCATCATCGTCGCGGGGGCGGACTACGGCCAGGGTTCCTCACGCGACTGGGCCGCGAAGGGCGTGCGCCTGGCCGGCGTGGAAGCCATCGTCGCCGAGGGCTTCGAACGCATTCACCGCACCAATCTGATCGGCATGGGCGTGTTGCCCCTCGAATTCAAGCCGGGCGTCAACCGCCTGACGCTGGGTCTGGACGGCACCGAGTCCTATGACGTACAAGGTGAACGCACTCCGCGGGCGGACCTCGTGTTGGTGATCCATCGCCGCGACGGCAACAGCCTGCGGGTGGCGGTCACCAGCCGGCTGGACACCGCCGAGGAGGTTTCGGTCTATGAGGCGGGCGGCGTGTTGCAGCGCTTCGCCCAGGATTTTCTCGAGGCCGCCTCGGCCCCTTTGGGTCGCTAAAAGACTTACACGGGAACTGGTCATGGTGCACGCTCCTCAGATCAAGATTCGCGCCACCTACATGCGGGGCGGCACCAGCAAAGGTGTCTTCTTCGCGCTGGACGATCTGCCGGCGGCCGCGCGCGTGCCGGGGGCGGCCCGCGATCGGCTGCTGATGCGCGTCATCGGCAGTCCCGATCCGTATGGAAAACAGATCGACGGCATGGGCGCCGCCACGTCCAGCACCAGCAAGACGGTGATCCTGAGCCGCAGCGGCCGGGAGGGTCACGACGTGGATTATCTGTTCGGCCAGGTCGCCATCGACAAAGCCTTCGTCGACTGGAGCGGCAATTGCGGCAATCTTTCCGCCGCGGTCGGGCCGTTCGCGATCCGCAGCGGCCTCGTCGACCCCGCCCGCGTGCCGCGCGACGGCATCGCCGTCGTGCGCATCTGGCAGGCCAACATCGGCAAAACCATCGTCGCGCACGTGCCGATGACCGCGGGCGAAGTGCAGGAAACCGGCGATTTCGAACTCGACGGCGTCACCTTCCCCGCCGCGGAAATCGTGCTGGAATTCATGGACCCGGCCGAGGAGGGCGACGGCGGCGCCTTGTTCCCGACCGGCAATCTCGTCGACGATCTGGAAGTTCCGGGCGTCGGTACGTTCCGGGCGACCCTGATCAACGCCGGCATCCCGACCATATTTCTGCGCGCCGAGGACCTCGGCTACACCGGCGCCGAGCAACAACAGGACATCAACAGCGATCCGGCCGCGCTCGCCCGGCTGGAGATCATCCGGGCCCGCGGCGCGCTCAGGATGGGATTGATCTCCAAGCTGGACGACGCGGCCACGCGTCAGCACACGCCGAAACTGGCCTGGGTCGCCGCGCCGAGGCCCTACACGGCGTCGAGCGGCAAACAGGTCGCGTTGGCCGACACCGACCTGCTGGTCCGCGCGATGTCGATGGGCAAGCTGCACCACGCGATGATGGGCACGGCCTCGGTGGCCATCGGCACCGCCGCGGCGGTCACCGGTACGCTCGTGAACCTCGCGGCCGGCGGCGGCGAGCGCGAGACCGTGTGTTTCGGGCACCCCTCGGGCGTGCTGCGCGTCGGCGCCGAGGCCAAATTGGTGAACGGCGCCTGGGAGGTCACCAAGGCCATCATGAGCCGCAGCGCGCGCGTGCTGATGCAGGGCTGGGTGTACCTGCCGTTCGCCGGCTGAGCCGCCGGGATATCAGGCGGCGAGCGCGGCGGGTTCACCCGCCGGGCCGGTGTCGCCGCGCGCCGTCTCGACCGATGGCGTGCACCAGCCGGATCGCACGCCCCACACGAAGAACACCAGGCCGATGATCGCCACCACGCCCAGGTCCCAGCCGTACGGAATGTAGCCCAGGCCGCCGAACTCGGCGCTGCCGATGCGTGAGACGACCGCCAGCGTGATCAGATAGATCACGAGCCACCACGCGCCCCGCATCTGGCGCGCGAAGTCCCGCCAACCGTTCTTGTGCTGGTAATAGGCATAGATCGGCAGCGCCACGACGATCAACAGGATGATTTTCCCGGTGAGCGGCCATCGCGCCCAGTAAAGCAGTTCGGCCGACATGATGAAGGCGACGCCCGCGATGATCGGCAGGCCGGCAAGGCGGAACGGGCGATGCATCTGCGGCGCGGTGCGGCGCAGCGTCATCACGCTGACCGGACCCGTGAGGTAGGAGATGATCGTGGCCACCGAGATCACCGCGGCGAGTGAATCCCAGCCGCGGAAGAAGAACAGGAACAGCGCGGCAACCCCCAGATTCAGCCACATCGCCGGACGCGGCACGCCGGATTTCGGATCGATGTGGCCGAGGATCGTCGGCAGCGTGCCATTGCGCTCCATCCCGTAGATCATGCGGGCGGTGGATGCCGTATAGGTCATGCCGGTGCCGCTCGGGCTCACGAAAGCATCGGCATACAGCAGGATCGCCAGCCAGTTGAGGTTGACGATCACGGCCAGGTCGGCGAACGGTGAACTGAAGTCGATGCCGTGCCAGCCGGCCCTGGCGAGCAGCGCGCGCGGCACCGCGCCGAGGTACGCCACCTGCAACAACAGATAAACCACCGTGGCCAGCGAAATCGCGCCGATGATCGCGAAGGGGATGCTGCGACCCGGATTGCGCGCTTCGCCGGCGAGGTTCACCGGGCTCTGGAAGCCGTTGAAGCTGAACACGATGCCGGCCGTCGCCACGGCGGTGAGGATCGCGGCGAAATTTCCCGCGTAGGAGCCGCCGTCGATGCCGACCGCGAAATTGCCGGCGTGAAAGCCGCTTGCGATCAGCGCGATGCCCGTCAGCGCGGGAATGATCAGCTTGATGATGGTGATCAGGGAGTTGGATCGTGCGAACAGCTTCACGCTCCAAAAATTCACCAGGAAATAGACCAGCACTAGCGCCGCGGCGATGCCGAGTCCGGCGTGGCTGAGTTCGCCGTGCGCGCCGGGCGCGGCGTGGTAGAGAGCCTTGGCCCAGGGCCATTTCCAGCCCGACATGTATTGGACCGAGGCCTCGGCCTCGACCGGAATCACCGCGATGATCGCGATCCAGTTCGACCAGCCGGCGATGAAACCGACCAGCGAGCCGTGCGAGTAGTGGCCGTAGCGCACCATGCCGCCCGATTCGGGAAACATCGCGCCGAGTTCGGCGTAGGTCAGCGCGATCGTCATGATGATCGCGGCCCCCATGACCCAGGCCCAAATCGCCCCCGGACCCGCCAGTTTGGCCGCGTTCCAGGCGCCGAACAGCCAGCCGGAGCCGATGATCGAGCCCAGGCCGGCGAACAGCAGGGCGAGCGGTCCGACGTCGCGACGAATCGAGTGGGATGTGGACATGAGATCTCCTGTGCGCAGGCGCCGCGGCGCCCGCCGATCCGCGATGGTTGCAGAGATGGACCCGCCATGCCAGCCGATCCGGCGCTTGAATCGACAAAGACAGCGCCACCCGTTGCACCAAGGTGTAACATCCGCGGGGTCAAAACCCGCGGCAGAATTCGCGATGACCGCTTCCGCTGGATCGTCCGACACCCTGGCAAGAGCCGTTTGCGTCGCAGCCGCGTGCAGTTTTCTCGGGCTGCTGGGGCTCTCCGGATGCGGCGGCGGGTCCTCGGCCGCGCCCGTCACCGCCACCCCCGTCGTGACCAGCGAGGCGGATGCCATTTTGCACCTGGATCAGTTGCGTTCCGCCGGCTTTCGGGGTGCCGGCGTCAGGATCGGCGTGATCAGCACCGGCATCGTGAACCTCGCCTCGTATCAAGCCGCCGGTACGATTCCGAAGGCGTTGTACGTCAGTCAGGCCACGCCCGGCACCGTCGATGAAGGAAGCTGGATCCTGGAACTGATCCATCAGCATGCCCCCGACGCGACGCTCGCGTTCTGCGATGGACTCGACCTCGACTTCCATGGCTGCATCAAGGACCTGACGGAGCGCTTTCAGGCCGATGTCATCGTCGACGACATACTCTTTTCGGGTGAATACTATCCTGACGGGACGGCGGCGCTCGTGAGCCAACTCGAAGCCGCCAACGACCGGTTCGTATTCATTCATTTGAGCGGCAACGAGCAACAGGGTGGTTACTGGCAAGGCCCGTTCATCCCGATTCAGTCCCCGCTTCAGACCATCACGGCGCCCGTTCTGGATTTCGGGGGCGCGAGCGGCGGCGCTCACGACCCGTACAACGCCATCACGGTACCGGCATCGGCGCACCTGGTCTTGTTCATCAATTGGAACGATCCGCCGCATGGCGCGGCAAACCATGCCCTGTCGGCCTACCTGCTGGATGACGGCCTTCTGGAACTGACGAGCGCCGGCAGTCAGACGGATCCGAACCTGCGGCTCGACTACACCAATCACACCGGCGTTGCGCAGACGGTGCGATTGGTGGTCGCTCTCGACAGCGGCGCGGCGGGCGGACTCGCGGTCCAGGTCACCGAGGGCAGTCCGACCTGCAACATCGAATGCCAGCCGCTCGCCCACGCGACGGCCGGGCTCGCCGGCGGGACGGTCGGCGATTTCGACGACGCGCTCGTCGTCGGCTCGACCGACGCGATGTCGCCGCGCACGCTCGAGCCGTGGTCCAATCAGGGACCATTCCGCCTGGACTTTTCCGCGACGCCGGATAGCGCGTCGCCTGATGGTTACGATTACCAGCGGCTGCCCGCTCCGCTGCTGGTGAACAAGCCCGACCTCGTTGCGCCGGACTGCGTCACGGTGCCGTTCAGCGACGGAACCAACCTGCGCGACAATCAGTTCTGCGGAACCTCCGCCGCCGTGCCGGCGATCGCCGGTGCCGTCGCCCTGCTCGAAAGCGCCGGTTTCAACCGCGTCCGCGTGCTGAAAGCGCTGCGCAGCACGGCGATACCCCTGGGGGCCGCCGTCTGGGATCCCGGCTATGGCTTCGGCCTCGCCGACGTCGCAGCCGCGTGGAAGTCCGGCGGCTACTGACTCCTGCGGCGCCCGCGACCCGCGGGCGCTTGAATCCCGGCCCACGGCCTTCATATGAGAGTACATGACCGACGTGCAGGAGCGTGCAGCCGCCATGGACCCCTTTGCCCGAACGCATTCGATGTGGACCGAGGCCTGTGCCCTGCTCGAGGAGGCCGAGCGTCGCCACGGCCAGTTTTTCCGGTTGCTTGCCGGGCCCGCCGCCCGGCCGACGTGGGAGCCGCCCGCGGACGTCTTCACCGACGCCGGTGAATGGCTGATTACCGTGGCACTACCGGGAGCGCGCGCCGAGGAGGTCCTCGTGCGCCTGGGAAGCACCGATTTGTTGATCGAGGCGCTGGTGCCGCCGCCGCGGCTCGGTGCACGCAGCCGCGTGACGCGGCTCGAGCTGCCCTACGGCCGGATGCGGCGCCGCATCGACCTGCCGCCGGGGCGATACGTCATGAGCGAGCGCAGGCTCGAGCGCGGCTGCCTGTTTCTGCGGATCACGGAGGTACCGGTATGAACATCGAAGCCGGCGCGACCGAGCGCCTCGTCGAGGAGGCCGCGCCGCCGCGTGAGGACGTCTTGATCATCCTGCCGGTGCGCAACCTGGTGCTGTTCCCGGGCATCGTGCTGCCGGTCACGCTCGGCCGCAGCCGCTCGCTGGCCGCGGCCCAGGAGGCGGTGCGCACGCAGCGGCGCATCGGGCTGCTGCTGCAGAAGGACCCGGGCGTCGAGAATCCGGGCCCGGAAGACCTGTACTCGGTCGGCACGACCGCCTCGGTGCTGCGATTCATCACCGCGCCGGACGGCGCGCACCATCTGATCGCGCAGGGCGAGGAGCGCTTCACGGTCCTCGATTATGTCAGCCGCGACCCATTCCTGGTCGCGCGCATCGAGACGCACCGTGACGCCGCGCCGATCAACGCCGAGATCGAGGCGCGCGGCTTCAGTCTGCGCGAACGCGCGATGGAGGCGGTTCGCCTGTTGCCGCAGGCACCCGGCGAACTCGCCAATGCCATCCAGGGCATCGAGTCGATTCCGACGCTCGCCGACATGGTCGCGAGCTTCATGGATCTTCCCGTCGCCGACAAGCAGGAGCTGCTCGCGACGTTCGATCTGAAGACGCGGCTTGACCGGGTGCTCGCGCTGCTCGCGCGCCGCGTCGAGGTGCTGCGCGTCTCGCGCGAGATCGACGAGCGGGCGCGCGAAGCGTTCGACGAACGCCAGAAGGAGGCGGTGCTGCGCGAGCGGCTGCGCCAGATTCAGAAGGAACTCGGCGACTCCGACGGCGGCGCGGAGGACATCGCGGCCCTGCGCAAGGCCGTCGCCGACGCCGCCATGCCGGCGGAGGCCGCCGAACAGGCGCAACGGGAACTCGCCCGGCTCGAACGCATGGCGGACGGGTCCGCGGAATATTCGATGGTGCGCAGCTATCTCGACTGGTTGATCGCGATGCCCTGGTCGAAGCTGGACCCGGAACAGCTGGAGATCGAGCGCGCGCGCGCAATTCTCGATGAGGATCACTACGGCCTGGAAAAGGTCAAGCGGCGGATACTCGAGTTCCTGGCCGTGCGCAAGCTCAATCCGGACGGCCGCAGTCCGATCCTCTGTTTCGTCGGTCCCCCCGGCGTCGGCAAGACCTCGCTCGGACAAAGCATCGCGAAGGCGATCGGGCTGAAATTCGGCCGTGTGAGTCTCGGCGGGGTTCACGACGAGGCGGAGATCCGCGGCCATCGGCGCACCTACATCGGCGCGCTGCCCGGCAACATCGCCCAGGCGCTGCGCAAGGCGGCGACGCGCAATCCGGTGTTGATGCTCGACGAGGTCGACAAGCTGTCGGCTAGCTACCAGGGCGATCCGTTCTCCGCGCTGCTCGAGGTGCTGGACCCGGAACAGAACAACACATTCCGCGACAACTACCTCGGCGTGCCGTTCGACCTGTCGAAAGTGCTGTTCATCGGCACCGCCAACGTGCTCGATCAGATTCCCGGACCGCTGCGCGACCGCATGGAGGTGATCGAGCTCAGCGGCTACACCGCCGAGGAGAAGCTGCAGATCGCGCGCCGCCACCTGCTGCCGCGGCAGCTCGCCGCGGCCGGGCTCTCCGTGGCCCAGGTCAGTGTCTCCGACGGCGCGCTCGCGCTGGCGATCTCCGATTACACGCGCGAGGCGGGCGTGCGAAATCTCGAGCGTCAAATCGGCGCATTGCTGCGTGACGCCGCGGTCGCTATCGCCTCCGGGCGGGCGACCGCGGTGTCGATCGACGCGGCCGACGTGCCGCGCATCCTCGGCGCCGCGCGCTACGAGAACGACGTGAAGCTGCGCACCAGCGTGCCCGGCGTCGCGACCGGCCTCGCGTGGACGCCGGCCGGCGGCGACATCCTGTTCGTCGAGAGCAGCCGCGTGAAGGGCAGCGGCCGGCTGATCATGACCGGGCAGCTCGGCGACGTGATGAAGGAGAGCGCGCAGGCGGCGGTGACCCTGGTCAAGTCCCAGGCCGAGCGCCTGCAAATAGACCCGGCGTCGTTCGAAGGCCAGGATCTGCACATTCACGTGCCCGCCGGCGCGATCCCCAAGGACGGGCCCAGCGCCGGCGTTGCGATCGTCGCCTCGCTCGCCTCCCTGTTGTCCCAAAGGACGGTGCGTTCCGACGTCGCGATGACCGGCGAGATCAGTCTGCGCGGCGTCGTGCTGCCGGTGGGCGGCATCAAGGAGAAGTGCGTCGCCGCCGCGCGCGCCGGAATCAGCACGGTGATCCTGCCGGCGCGCAATCGCCGCGATCTGGACGACATACCGGAGAGCGTGCGCGCCAAACTCGAGTTCATCTGGGCCGAGCGGATCGACGATGTGTTGCTGCACGCGCTCGAGGACGTGCCGCCGCGGCGTGCGGCGGCCTGAGAGCCGCCGCGCGTCGCCGCGATGGCGATGCGTATTAGTACCTATGGCGCTCTCCATCGACTAGATCGACCATGGGGCTCGATCAGGCGGACCTTCGAGAGGTGCGTTGACATGAGCCCGGATGAGCGCAGCGGCGTGGCCGCGTCGGCGGCCGTGATGCAGCCGTCGACGATGTCCGGGAAGCGATACGTCCGCGGCTTCGGTGAAATCGGCATCGACGACGTGCCGCTCGTCGGCGGCAAGAACGCCTCGTTGGGAGAGATGTACGGAAGCCTCTCCGCGCAGGGGGTGAAAGTGCCGAACGGCTTCGCGATCACCGCGGACGCCTATCGTGACGTTCTGGAAAGCGCCCGCGCCTGGGAACCGCTGCACGCCGCGCTCGACGGACTGAAGCCTGATGACATGGACGACCTGATCCGCCGCGGGCGGCGCGCCCGCGAGATCGTCTATGGCGCGGCGTTGCCGGCCGATCTGAGGGCGCAGATCCTGGACGGCTACCGCGTACTGCGCGCCGAATACGGCGAAGAGATGAGCCTCGCGGTGCGCAGTTCCGCGACCGCGGAGGATCTGCCGTCGGCGAGCTTCGCCGGCCAGCAGGACTCCTATCTGAACGTGCACGGCGAGGAGCGATTGCTCGATGCGTGCCGGCGCTGCTTCGCGAGCCTCTTCACGGACCGCTCGATCCACTACCGCGTCGATCACGGCTTCGACCATTTCAAGGTCTCTCTGTCGATAGGCGTCATGAAGATGGTGCGCGCGGACCTTGCCGCCAGCGGCATCATATTCACGCTCGACACGGAGACGGGGTTCAGGGACGTCGTCCTGATCAGCGCCGCGTACGGACTCGGGGAAAATGTCGTCCAGGGATCGGTCGACCCCGATGAATTCATGGTCTTCAAACCGACGCTGGCGCGCGGACATCGCGCGGTGCTGCGTCGCGTCCTCGGCAGCAAGAAACTCAAGATGGTGTATCTGGAGGGCGGCACGCGCGAGGCCACGCGCAACCTTCCCACCCCGGCGGCGGATCGGGACCGATTTTGCATCAGCGACGAAGAGGTCCTGACGCTCGCCGATTACGCGGTGAAGATCGAACAACACTACGGCCACAAGGCCGGCCGGCTGGAACCCATGGACATCGAGTGGGCGAAGGACGGACTCGACGGGCAATTGTACGTCGTGCAGGCGCGTCCCGAGACCGTCGCGTCCAACAAGCGCGGCGATTACCTGGAGGAGTACACGCTGCAGGGAACCGGCAGGATTCTGATCACCGGGCGCTCGGTCGGCACGCGCATCGGCAGCGGCCGCGTGAACCGGATTCCGACAGCCGATCAAATCGCGCGGTTCAAGCCCGGGGATGTGCTGGTGACCGACAGCACCACGCCGGACTGGGAGCCGATCATGAAGCAGGCGGCGGCGATCGTCACGAACCGCGGCGGGCGCACCTGCCATGCGGCGATCGTCGCGCGCGAATTCGGAATCCCCGCGGTCATCGGCTGCGAAAACGCCACCGAGCGGCTCGCGACGGGAACGACGGTGACGGTGTCCTGCGCCGAGGGCGACGTCGGCAGGGTGTACGAAGGAGCCATCCCCTTCCTGACGCGCCGCACCGAGCTCGCGGGACTCGTGCGGCCGGCGACCAAGATCATGCTGATCATCGGCAATCCGGAGATCGCCTTTCAGAGCAGCTTCCTGCCCAACGACGGGGTGGGTCTCGCCCGCATGGAGTTCGTGATCACCGAATACATCAAGGCGCATCCGATGGCGCTGCTGCACCCGGAGAAGGTCGGGGACGAGAAGGAGCGCGCGGCCCTGCTGCATCTGGCGCGCAACTCCGCGACGCCCGCGGATTATTTCGTGCAGCGGCTCGCGGAGGGGATCGGCACGATCGCGGCGGCCTTCCATCCGAAGCCGGTGATCGTGCGGATGTCGGACTTCAAGACCAACGAATATGCGGGGCTGCCCGGCGGCCGCTGGTTCGAGGTCGGCGAGTCCAATCCGATGCTCGGATTCCGCGGCGCCTCGCGCTACACGCATCCGGCCTACGCGGAGGGGTTCGCGCTCGAATGCGCGGCCATGAAGCGGGCGCGCGAGGTGATGGGTCTCGACAACATCAAGCTGATGATCCCCTTCTGCCGCCGTGTCGACGAGGGCGCGCGCGTCGTGGCGCGCATGCGCGAACTCGGCCTGGAGCGCGGCAAGGACGGGCTGGAAATCTACGCCATGTGCGAAATACCGAACAACGTGCTGTTGATCGATGAATTCAGCAAGATCTTCGACGGATTCTCGATCGGATCGAACGACTTGACGCAGCTCACCCTCGGCGTGGACCGCGATTCGGCCATCGTCGCGTTCGACTTCGACGAGCGCGACCCGGGGGTGAAGGAAATGATCCGTCTCGCGGTCGAGGGCTGCCGCCGCAACCATCGTCATTCCGGTCTGTGTGGCCAGGCGCCGTCGGATTATCCGGAGATCGCCGAGTATCTGGTCCGGCTGGGCATCGACTCGATCAGCCTGAACCCGGATGCCATCGTCAAGACGACCCTGCGCGTGCTCGAATTGGAGAAGAAGCTCGGCGCGGCGGCCGCGGCGGTGCGAACGTGAGCCGCTTCGCGGTGTTGACGAGCGGAGGCGACGCGCCAGGCATGAACGCGGCGGTCCGCGCCGTGGTGCGCACCGGAGTGGCCCATGGGCACCAGGTGTTCGGCGTCCGCGGCGGCTATACGGGTCTGATCGCCGGAGACTTCTCCGCTCTCGGCCCCCGGGATGTCGGAGGCATCATCGGCCGGGGTGGGACCGTGCTCGGCAGCACACGCTGCCAGCAATTGAGGACCGACGCAGGGCAGGAGGCCGCGGTCGCGCAAATGCGGACCCACGGCATCGACGGTCTCATCGTGATCGGCGGGAACGGCTCCCAGGCCGGCAATTTCGCGCTGTCCGGCCGCGGCCTCCATGTCGTCGGCGTGGCGTCGACAATCGACAACGACTTGATCGGCGCCGACGTCGCGATCGGCTCGACCACCGCGATCGACGTGGCGCTCGAGGCGATCGACCGGTTGCGCGTCACCGCCGCGTCCCACAAACGCGTGTTCCTGGTGGAGGTGATGGGACGCGACAGCGGCCATCTGGCCCTGGTCGCGGGAATCGCCGGCGGCGCCGAGGCGATCGTCATCCCGGAAATCGCGGTCGATCCGGAGGCGGTCGCCGGTCAGATCCGCGCGGCGTACGAGCGCGGCAAGAGTCACGCCATCGTGGTCGTCGCGGAAGGGGCGAAGTACAACGCCCTGGGCCTGCAGAACTACTTCCAGGAACATGTTGAGCGGCTGGGCTTCGAGTTGCGCGTGACGACGCTCGGACACGTCCAGCGCGGCGGCACGCCGGGCGTGTTCGATCGGATGATCGCGACCCGGCTCGGCGTGGCCGCCGTCGAGCATCTAGAACGGGATCTGCACGGGGTTCTGCTCGGAATCAAGGATGGGAAGGTCGGTGCCACGGCCCTGGCCGCGGTCGTCAGCGGGAAAAAGCCCCTGGAAGCCCCGCTGCTGGACATGGCATCGCTGCTCGAGAAATAGGCGCAACCACCGGAGATTCCGCGATGTTACTGAAAGCGATCTGCACCCCCGACGTGATCTGCTGCGGTCCTGAAACCAGCGTGCATACGGCCGCCTCCTTGATGAGATCGAAGCACACCGGTGACGTGGTCGTCGTCGACGATCCGGAGCAGGACCGGATTCCCCTCGGCGTGATCACCGACCGGGACCTCGTCGTCGAGGTGCTGGCGAACGGCCTGGATGCGGCCACCACGACCGTGAGCGCGCTGCTGCGCGCGCCGGTCGTCGTGGCGCAGGAGGACGAGGACGCGTCCGAGGCGCTCGAGCGCATGCGTACCAACGGCATCCGGCGGCTGCCGGTCGTCGAAGGCCGGGGCAGGCTCGTGGGTGTCGTGACCCTCGACGACATGCTCAGACTCGTGGCGGACGACGTGAACGCGCTCGTCGACATCGTCGGCCGCCAACGTGACCGCGAGCAGCGGAGACGACGATGAACGACGTCGACTTCGACAAGCGCCGCGCGGAAATGGTGAGCCGGCACATCGCCCACCGCGGCGTGCGCTCGGAACTCGTGCTGGCGGCGATGCGCAGCGTGCCGCGCGAGCGCTTCCTGCCCGAATCCATGTGGGAATTCGCCTATGACGATGCGCCCCTGCCCATCGCGGAAGGCCAGACGATCTCCCAGCCGTACATCGTCGCGATGATGATCGAGGCGCTGGAACTGGGCGGCGACGAGACGGTGCTGGAGGTCGGCACCGGCTCGGGCTATGCGGCCGCGGTTCTGTCGCGCATCGTGCGGGACGTGTACACGGTCGAACGCATCGGCCAGCTCGCGGAAAAGTCGGCGGCGACGCTGGCCGCGCTCGGTTATGGCAATGTCCATGTTCTGCATGGCGACGGCACGCGCGGCTGGCCGGACCACGCGCCCTATGACGCGATCGTCGTGGCGGCCGGAGGGCCGCAGGTGCCGGAATCGCTGAAGGCGCAGCTCAAGATCGGCGGTCGGCTGGTGATGCC
This sequence comes from Gammaproteobacteria bacterium, assembly GCA_037441085.1. GTDB lineage: Bacteria > Pseudomonadota > Gammaproteobacteria > Steroidobacterales > Steroidobacteraceae > Bog-1198. The sequence continues at coordinate 17,730 of JBBISV010000037.1, forward strand.
GGTCGGCGGCAACCGCCGCATCCAGGAATTGGTCCGGGTGACGCGGCTCGGAAAACACGACTACCGCACCACGGAGCTCGCCGACGTGCAGTTCGTGCCGCTGGTGGGCGCAGAGGGCTGGGCCGCGGGCGGGCGCCGGCCGACGAACGGCCGCGACGGCACGCTGGCCGAATCGGTCGCGGCGGCCGCCGCGAGCTTTGGGTCGATCGACTCGGCCGATCTTACGCCCCTCGCGGCCAGAATCGGCGATGCGCGCGTCGTGCTGATCGGCGAGGCGACTCATGGGACCTCCGAGTTCTACCGGATGCGCGACCGGATCTCGCGCGAACTGATCGCGCACCACGGTTTTTCATTCGTCGCGATCGAGGGGGACTGGCCGGACGCGGCCCGCATCGACCACTACGTGCGCCATCGCGAATACCCGCCGTCCGAATGGACGGCGTTCGCCCGATTCCCGGTGTGGATGTGGCGCAATCGGGAAGTGCGCGAGTTCGTCGACTGGCTGCGGGCCCACAACGCCGGGCTCGACCCGTCCGCGCGGGTGGCCTTTCACGGTCTCGACCTCTACAGCCTCTACAACTCGATCCGTTCGATCCTGGACTATCTCGACAGCGTCGATCCGGAAACCGCGGAAGTGGCGCGCCGGCGGTACGGCTGCCTGACGCCGTGGCAGTCCGACCCCGCCGTATACGGACGGGCGACGCAGACCGGCCTGTACCAGACCTGCGAGCGCGAAGTCGGCGCGATGCTGACCGAACTGATGCAGAAACGGCGCGCGTATGCCGAGCACGATGGCGAGCGGTTCCTGGACGCGGTGCAGAATGCGCGCTTGGTGGCCAATGCCGAACGCTACTACCGGACGATGTATTACGGCTCGCGCGCGTCCTGGAACCTGCGCGACAGCCACATGTTCGACACCTTGAAGCACCTGCTCAGCTTTCACGGACCGAAGAGCAAGGCGATCGTGTGGGCGCACAATTCGCACATCGGCGATTCGGCCGCGACGGAGATGTCGGCGCGCGACGAATACAACATCGGCCATCTGTGCCGCGAGGCGTTCGACGGCGCGAGCTATTCGATCGGGTTCGGAACCGACCGCGGGACCGTGGCCGCGGCATCCAACTGGGACGAGCCGATGCAGGTCAAATCGGTCCGTCCGGCCCTCGAGGGCAGCTACGAGCACTTGTGCCATGAAGCCGGGGCGCGGCAATTTTTCCTGCCGTTGCGCGCAATGGAGCCCGCGACCCTGGCGGTGGGGCTCGCCAGGCCCCGGCTCGAGCGCGCCATCGGCGTGATTTACCGGCCGGAGTCGGAACTCCAGAGTCACTATTTCGAGGCGGTGTTGCCGCGCCAGTTCGACGAATACATCTGGTTCGACGAAACCCGGGCGGTCACCCCGCTGGGCACCGAGGAGCTGCGAGGGCTTCCCGATACCTACCCATTCGGCCTTTGAGGCGCAGGTCAACGGTCGGAGCGGGCACTCTCGGCGCGCTCGAGTTCCATCAGGCGCGCCCGCGCTTCGGTCAAGGATTGCGCGGCGGACGCGATGTCCCGCCACGGGTCCCCGTGCCGCTCGAGGCGTGCGAACAGGTTGTCCAGCCGGTAGCGACGGGCATCGAGCCCGGGATCTTCGAGCTCTTCCCAGGTGATCGGCGTCGCGACCGGTGCCCCGGGCCTGGCGCGCACCGCGTACGGCGCGACGCCTGTCTGCGCGTACGCGTTTCGCGTCGTGTCGAGGTACAGGCGTCCGCGCCGTTTGACGATGCGCGCGTCAATCGACAGCTCCCGCCCGTGGCGATGCGCGAGAATCGACGCGGCGGTGCGCGCGAACGCGCGCACCGCGTCGAAGTCCGCCGCGCGATCGAGCGGCACCAGCACGTGCAGGCCGCGCGAGCCGGTGGTCATCGGAAAGCCGGTCAGGCCGAGGTCACGCAACAAGGCGCGCACCAGCCCGGCGGCGACACGGACCGGCCCGAAGTCCCGTTGCGGCGGATCGAGGTCGAAGATCATCCGGTCGGGATGACGCGGCCGGTCGATGCGGCTCAGCCACACGTGCGGCGTGATGCAGGCCTGTTCCGCAAGATAAACCAGCGTCGCCGCATCCTGGCACAAAATCTGGTTCACGCGGCCGCCGGACTTCGGCACGGACACGCGCGCCACCCACCCCGGAAAATAGGCCGGTATCTCCTTCTGGTAGAAGCCCTCGTTCCCGATGCCGTCGGGGAAGCGCTGCATCGTCAGCGGCCGGTCCGCGACATGGGGCAGCATCGTGGCGGCGATGCGGCGGTAATAATCCACGAGGTCCCGCTTGGTGAACCCCGGCACGCCGGGAAAGAGCACCTTGCCGGGATGCGTGAGCTCGAGGGTGTGCTCCCCGATGCGTAAGGACTCGCCGTTCATTGCCGGTTGCTCGGGTCGGAATCAAAACAGCCGTTGTTCGTCGCGCAGGGCGCGAATCCTGCGCCTCTTTGTCCTGGATATCATCGAGAGCAGCGCCGATGCCGGCGCCCCGGCCGGCAGCTCGCGCCGCAGCCACTTGCGCAATAACCACAGGTCGTGCAGTTCGCCGAGCCGGTCCTGCAGGCGCCGCAGTTCCGCGAGCTCCGGGATCGGGGCGCGCGGCTGCATCGCCTGCAGCAGCTCACCCGCATAGCGCAGTCTCTTGATCTTCAATCGCAGCCGGTGCAGCCGCCGACCGGAGCGCCTCGGGTGACGCATCCGTCGCTCGGCACGCCGACAACGCCGGCGCAACGGACGGCCGAGGCCCGCCGCGTCGATCGCGCGCGCGGCGGCGGCCAG
>JBBISV010000038.1:0-5780 GCA_037441085.1 Gammaproteobacteria bacterium
GGCCCGGCCGGCTTGGAAGCCGCGGCGGCGGGCGCCGGCGCGCCGGCCACGGGCGCGGCTGCCGGCTTCTTCGGCGGCTGGCGGTCGGCATCCATCAGACGCTTCAGGCGCGCCGCGACGTCCCGGTACGCGCCGTCGACGCGGGCCAGGTGCCTGAAAACGGCGGTCGCCTGCGGCGCGCGGCCGCGCTGTTCAAGTTGGATCGCGAGCGTGTACAGGTCGCCGAGCACCGTCGAACTCGCCTTGCGGGTCTTCAGTTCGGCGAATCGCTGTTCGAAATTGTCGAGCAGGCGCGCGGTGTCCGGACCCGGCACCGGCTGAAGGCCGCCGGTCGCGGCATGTCCGCCGCCGAAGCCGAGGCGCGACGCACCCCACAGCAGCGCGCCGCCCGCCGACAAGGCGATGCCGGCCAGCCACACCCAGGAGCCGTGTCCGGCAAGCGCGCGAAGCGCGAGCTCCAACACGATCAAGGCGCCGCCGGAAATGGCGGCGATCAACCCAAGTTTTCTCATGCCGTAGAGATCATCCCCATACAGTACGCTGCCGCAGTATAGGGGATCGGGCGGCGCCCACGGCAATGCTAAGCTCACAAAACGGATGCAAGGATCGTCATGGCGAAGTCGAAAGAGGTGTACATCTGCCAGAACTGCGGTGCCACCTCGCCGAAATGGCAGGGGCAATGCGCCGCATGTGGCGAGTGGAACACGCTTTCGGCCGAATCCCGCCGTCCGGGCGCGGCGCCGGGCCGTACCCCCGGCGCCGCGCGCACCCAGCCGACCTCGACCCTCGCGGCCGAATCGCTGGCCGCTCCGGCACGCCTCGGCACCGGATCGACCGAGCTGGACCGGGTGCTGGGCGGGGGCCTGGTCGAGGGGTCGGTCACCCTGATCGGCGGTGATCCGGGCATCGGCAAGTCGACGCTGATGCTGCAGGCGGCCGCCGGACTGTGCGCGGCCGGCACGGTGCTGTACGCGACCGGCGAGGAGTCGCTGCAGCAGGTCGCGCTGCGCGGCAGCCGGCTCGGACTGGATGGGGCCGCGGCGCGGCTGCTCGCGGAGACCTGCGTCGAGGAGATCATCGCCGCGGCCACGGGGGTCGGCGCGCGCATCGTGATCGTCGACTCGATCCAGACGATGTATTCGGAGCGCGTCGAGTCCGCCCCCGGCGCCGTGGGGCAGCTGCGCGAGTGCACCGCGATGCTCGTGCGCCACGCCAAGACTTCCGGGACCGCGGTGCTCTTGGTCGGCCACGTGACCAAGGAGGGCCAGATCGCCGGTCCCAGGGTGTTGGAGCACATGGTCGACACGGTGCTGTATTTCGAAAGCGACACGGGCAGCCGCTTTCGCGTGCTGCGCTCGGTGAAGAACCGGTTCGGCGCCGCGAACGAGATCGGGGTGTTCGCGATGGCCGAACAGGGGCTGCGCGAGGTGAAGAACCCGTCGGCGATCTTCTTGTCGCGCGATCCGGAGCCCGCCGCCGGCAGCGTCGTCACGGTGATGCGCGAGGGAACTCGGGTCTTGCTGATCGAGGTGCAGGTGCTCGCCGATCAGAGCGCCGGCGGCACGCCGCGCCGGGTCGCGGTCGGCATCGACGGCAACCGCCTGACGATGCTGCTCGCGGTCGCGCACCGGCACGCGGGACTCGCGCTGCAGGGACAGGATGTGTTTGCGAACGTCGTCGGCGGGGTGCGCATCGCCGAGACGGCGGCGGATCTGGCGATCGTGCTCGCGGCCCGATCGAGCCTGCGCGACGCGCCCGTGCCGCATGCGCTGATCGCGTTCGGCGAGATCGGCCTCGCCGGTGAGATCCGGCCCGTGCCCTTCGGCGAGGAGCGCCTGCGCGAGGCGGCGAAGCACGGCTTCACCGCGGCGCTGGTGCCGCTCAGCAATGTGCCGAAGCGCGCGCCGGAGGGCATGCGGATACGCGGCGTCAAGCGCCTGGCGGAGGCGTTGGACGCCGATTAGCCTCGCGGGCCCGCCGCCGTCGCCGCGGCCGCGGGCGGCCGGATGCGCACCGTCTTGATCGCGTTGTCGCCGGTCTGGAGGACCTCGATCGTGTAATCGGCCAGTTTGAGGGTGGTCCCCGGGTCGGGAATCGTCTCTAGGTGCTCCACGATCAGCCCGTTCAGCGTTTTCGGGCCGTCGGTTGGCAGGTTCCATCGCATCGAACGGTTCAAGGCGCGCAGGGTCGTCGATGCGTTGACCACGTAGCTGTCGTCGGCCTCCTTGTGAACGTCCTTGTGCATCATGGTCGCCGGATCGGTCGTGAATTCGCCGACGATCTCCTCCAGGATGTCCTCGAGCGTCACCAATCCCTGGATGTCGCCGTACTCATCGACGACGAACGCGAGGCGGCGCTTCGCGCGCTGGAAGTGGAGCAGCTGCGTGTTCAGCGTGGTGCCGGACGGCACGAAATAGGTGTCGTGCGCGGTCGCCGCGTCGATCAGGGCCTGCCGGTCGAGGCGCCCGCGGGCGAGGGCGTGCACGATGCGCTTCATGTGCAGCACGCCGACGATCTTGTCGATCTCGCCCTCGTAGACCGGCAGCCGGGTATGCTGGCTCTGGCGCAGCTGCAGCGTGATCGCGTCCCAGTCGTCCTCCAGGTCGATGCCGACGATCTCCGTCCGCGGCACCATGATGTCCTCGACCGTGATTTTCTCCAGGTCGAGGATGCTGACCAGCATCTGCTGGTGGCGCAGCGGAATCGTCGCGCCGGTCTCGGCGACGACGGTGCGCAGTTCATCGCGGCTGAGGATCTGGGAGCTCTGCTGCGGCGGGACGCCGAGCGCGCGCAGCGCGCCGTTGGCGACCAGGTTGGTCGCCCACACGAACGGGTACAACATGCGCAACAGCGGCGTCAGCACGTAGGCGGCCGGCATCGCGAGCCGCTCGGGATGCAGCGCGGCGAAGGTCTTGGGCGCGACCTCGCAAAAAATCAGCATGAAGAACGTCAGCGCGACGACGCCGACCGCGACCAGGAATTCGCCGCCGATCCGGAAGGCGATCAGCCCCACGAGCGTCGGCGTGAGGACGTTGACGATGGTGCTGAGCAACAGGATGAGGCCGATCAGGCGGTCGGGCTTCGCGAGCAGCAGCTCCGCGCGCTGCGCGCCGCGGCTCCCGGCCTTCGCGGCGTGGCGCAGCCGGTAGCGGTTCAGCCGCATCAACGCGGTCTCGCTGCCGGCGAAGAAGGCCGACAACAACAGCAGCCCCGCGAGCGCGAGGTAAAGCAATCCCATCGAGGCATGCGGCGGCAAACCGGCTGTGGTCATCCCCAATGCCGTCCCAACAGGTCCTCCAGCACGAACTTCGAGCCGAAATACGCGAGCAGCAGGACTCCGTAGCCCGTCAACGTGAAGCGCACCGCGAAGCGTCCCCGCCAGCCGTAGCGCACGCGGCCGATCAGCAGGATGCCGAACAGCACCCAGGCGATCAGCGACAGCACGGTCTTGTGGACCAGGTGCTGCTCGAACAGATTGGTCACGAACACGAAGCCGGTGAACAGCGCGAGCGTGAGCAGCGCGAAGCCCGCCCCGATCAGGCGGAACATCACCTTCTCGAGGACGTCGATCGGCGGCAGCAAGCCCGGCAGGTCGGCGATGCGCCGCGCCCGCAGCCGCCGGTCGAGGAGCACCAGCATGGACGCGGTCACCGCCGCGGCGAACAGCAGTGCCGCCGCCGCCATCGACAACAGGATGTGCGCGGACAGCTCCCAAGCCGGAACCGCGTCGACGCGGAATTTGTGGCCGCTTCCGGTCGCGGTCGCCCCGAGCGCCGCGCTCGCGAGCAGCAGCGCCCCGAGCACCCGGTATTGGCGCTCTAGGGCGATCAGGCAGGCGAGGATCGCGAGCGTCCAGGCGAGCAGCGACACCGCCTCCAGAATGCCGATCGAGAAGGGCCCGACGGTGCGCATCAGGTGCACGATCGCGTCGCTGTGCGCGAAAATCGCCGCGAGCGACAGCGCCCAGGCGTAGGGCTCCAGGCGACGATTGTTCACGCTGCGCAGCATCAACCAGGCGCTGGCGGAGTAAAGCACGAATAAACTGATGGCGAGGATCACGGCTGGCCTTGGTTCTTTGAGCCGGAATCATGACATAAGGACTTGCGCCCTCCTAGCCGCATATAATGCCGGCCCATGTTCGACCAACTGACCGAAAGACTCTCCTCCGCGCTCAAGTCGCTTTCCGGGCGCGGGCGTTTGACCGACGACAACATCGCCGAGACGGTGCGGCAGGTGCGCCTGGCCCTGCTCGAGGCGGACGTCGCGCTGACCGTCGTCAAGACCTTCACGGACGCCGTGCGCGCCCGCGCAGTCGGCACCGAGGTCACGAAAAGCCTGACGCCCGGCCAGGCGTTCATCAAGATCGTGCACGAAGAGCTCACCCGCCTGATGGGTGAACCGGCCGCGGGGCTCAATCTGCGCGCCCAACGACCGGTGGTGGTCATGCTCGCGGGCCTGCAGGGCGCCGGCAAAACGACCACCGCGGGCAAGCTGGCCCGCTGGTTGATCGAGAAGGAACGCAAGAAGGTGCTGCTGGCGAGCACCGACGTCTATCGGCCGGCCGCGATCCTGCAGCTCCAAATGCTCGCCGGACAGGTCGGCGCGGGATTCGCGTCGACGTCGGCGCTGCAAAGCCCGCTCGCGATCGCCACCGGCGCGCTCGCGGAGGCGACGCTCCAGGCCTACGACGTGATGATTTTGGACACCGCCGGACGCCTGCACGTCGATGCCGAGATGATGACCGAAGTGCGCGAACTCGAGGCCGCGGTCCATCCGCACGAGCGCTTGTTCGTCGTCGACAGCATGGCCGGCCAGGACGCGGTGAACGCCGCGCGCGCCTTCGACGAGGCCCTCAGCCTGACCGGCGTGATCCTGACCAAGGCGGATGGCGATGCGCGCGGCGGCGCCGCGTTGTCGGTGCGCCAGGTGACCGGAAAGCCGATTCTGTTCATCGGCACCGGCGAGAAGTCCGATGCGCTGGAGCTGTTCCAGCCCGAGCGCGTCGCCTCGCGCATACTCGGCATGGGCGACGTGCTGTCCTTCGTCGAACAGGTCCACGAACAGGTCGACCGGGAAAAGGCGGAGAAGCTCGCCAAGAAGATCGGTTCCGGCAAGGCGTTCGACCTCGGCGACCTGCGCGACCAGCTGGCCCAGTTGCAGCGCATGGGCGGCATGACGGCGCTGCTCGACAAGCTGCCCGCCCATCTGCAGGCCAATGCCGCCAAGGCCGCGGGAGCCGTCAGCGGGCAGGCCGTCAAGCGCCAGATCGGCATCATCGATTCGATGACCCCGCGCGAGCGCCGCCGGCCGGACATGATCGACGGTTCGCGCAAGCGCCGCATCGCGTCAGGCGCCGGCGTCCAGCTGCCGGAGGTCAACCGGCTGTTGAAACAGTTCGACCAGATCCAGAAAACCATGAAGAAGCTGGGCAAGGGCGGAATGCTGAAAAACATGATGCGCGGCATGGCGGGGCGCCTGCCGCCGGGGTTTGGTCCATAAGTTCTTGCTCTGCGGCCGATTTGACCGCTAAAATAAGCGGCTAGTCTCTCCTAAGGTGAATCTCACGATGGTGACGATCCGTTTGACCCGACGCGGCGGCAAGAAGACGCCCTTCTACCACGTTGTCGTGACCGACAGCCGTAAGCGCCAAGGCGGCACGAGCCTCGAAAGCGTGGGGCTGTTCAACCCGGTTGCGCGCGGTGCGGAGGTCAAATTGCGCCTCGACGTCGCGCGAATCGAGCATTGGGTCAGCCTCGGCGCCCACATGTCGGACCGCGTCA
>JBBISV010000038.1:5795-20172 GCA_037441085.1 Gammaproteobacteria bacterium
CCGCCAACAAGCCGCCTGAGCGCGGCCGTCGCGCGATGAGCGACGAACCCTCGGCGCTCGTCGTGCTCGGAGCCGTTTCGGCTCCGTTCGGCGTGAAGGGCTGGGTCAAGGTGCGCTCCGACACCGACCCTCCCGGTCGCTTGTTCGAGTACCGCAACCTGCGGGTGGTGCGGCACGGCACGACGGCCAGCCTGGTGATCGAGGCGACCGGCCGCAGCGGCGGTCAGTTGACCGTGAAGTTCAAGGGAATCGACGACCGTGACCGGGCCGCGGCCCTGGCCGGCGCGAACCTGTGTGTCGCGCGGAGCGAGTTGCCGGCGGGCGGCGAAGGTGAGTTCTACCGAGCGGACTTGATCGGCTGTGCGGTGGTCACGATCGGCGGAGCGCCGCTCGGTGTGCTGGATCACTTCGTCGAGACCCCGGCGCACGCGTTGATGGTCGTGCGCGGGGCGAAGGATCATTGGATCCCCGCGGTGCCTGCGCACCTGCGGCGGGTGGATTTGACGGCGCGGCGGGTCGTCGTCGACTGGGACGAGGCGGCGGAATAGGGCGATGCGCATCGCCGTCGTGACGCTGTTTCCGAAGATGATCTTGGACGCCTTGTCGCACGGGGTGGTAGGCCGCGCATTGTCCCGCGGGACGCTGCGGGTCGACTGCCACGACCCGCGTGACGCGGCCACCGACGTGCATCGCACGGTGGATGACCGGCCGTTCGGCGGCGGGCCCGGGATGGTGCTGAAGGTCGAGCCGCTGCGCAGCGCGCTGCGCAGCGCCGTGGCGTCCTTCCCGCAGGCCGTGCCGCGGGTGGTTTTGGGCGCGGACGGCAGGCGTTTCGATCAGGGCCTGGCGCGCACGGCCGCGGGCTGGCCCGGCCTCGTGCTGATCGCGGGTCGGTACGAAGGCATCGACGAGAGATTGTTGGAGAGCGAGGCTGACGAGCGCTGGTCGATCGGCGACTACGTTCTCACGGGCGGGGAATTGCCCGCGCTCGTGGTCATCGATACGATTGCGCGGCTGCTTCCGGGCACCCTGGGCGACGCGGAATCGGCGGAACAGGAATCCTTTAGTGACGGCCTGCTCGATTGGCCTCATTATACGCGGCCGGCCGAGATCGACGGGCGGCGGGTGCCGGAGGTGCTGATGTCGGGCGACCATGCCGCGATAGGCCGCTGGCGCCTGCGCGAGGCGCTCGGGCGCACCTGGATGTGGCGGCCGGACCTGTTGGAGCGCCGCGGCATGAGCGCGGCGGAGCGGGAATTGTTGGAAGAATTCAAGGCCGGGCGCGCGGGGCGCGCCGGTCGCAGTGAAGATGATACAAAGACGAGGTCGGAACAATGAACAAGGTCATTCAGCAGTTGAACAGCGAGCGGGAACAGGCGAAGTTTCCGGAATTCAATCCCGGCGACACCATCATCGTGCAGGTCAAGGTCGTCGAAGGCGACCGCGAGCGCGTTCAGGCCTATGAGGGCGTGGTGATCGCGAAGAAGAACCGCGGCGTCAATTCCTCGTTCACGGTGCGCAAGATCTCGCACGGCGAGGGCGTGGAGCGCGTGTTCCAGACCCACAGTCCCGCGATCAGCGAAGTGAGCGTCAAGCGCCGCGGCGCGGTGCGCCGCGCGAAGCTCTATTACCTGCGCGACCTGTCCGGCAAGGCCGCGCGCATCGAAGAGAAGCTCTAAAACGGAAGGCCGGAGTCGTTCCGATCGGGGCGGCGCCGGGAGGCGTGCGATGAGTGTCGGTTCGGTGCTGGGCAGCGTCTCGTCGTTGGTCTGGCGCATACTCGATGGGATTCGCAAGGCGCTGCACCTGGTGCTGCTGCTGGTGATATTCGGCTTCCTGCTGGCCGCGCTGCATTCATCGATCCCGATCGTGCCCAGTTCCGCGGCGCTCGTCATTGCGCCGCGCGGGGAACTCGTCGAACAGCTGTCCGGGGATCCGTTGCGCCGTGCGGTCGGCGAGGCCACCGGGGGCCCGTCCCGCCAGACCTTGCTGCGCGACGTGGTCGACTCGATCGAGGCGGCCAAGAAGGACCCGCGCATCAAGCTGATCGTCCTCAGGCTCGACGACCTCGCCCCCTCCGGTCTGTCGAAGCTGCAGGAGGTCGGCGCCGCGATACGCGACTTCCGCGCGTCCGGCAAGCGCGTCGTCGCCACCGCCGATTCGCTCGATCAAACCCAGTACTACGTCGCCGCGCAGGCGGGCGAGGTCTACCTCGACCCGTTCGGGTCGGTGTACATCGACGGCTTCAGCTACTACCGCATGTTCTTCAAGGACGCCGTCGACAAGCTCGGCGTCGACGTGAACATCTTCCGCGCCGGCACGTTCAAGAGCTACACGGACCAATATTCGCGCAACGACATGTCGTCGAGCGAGCGGGAGGAGAGCACCGCGTGGCTCGATTCCCTGTGGAACGCGTATCAGCGCGACGTCACGACCGCCCGCTCGCTGCCGCCCGGGGCGCTGCAGGACTACGTGGAACAGGGGCCCGCGGAACTCGCCGCGGTGAACGGCGACTCGGCGAAGCTCGCGCTGCAGCACGGCCTGGTGACGGCTTTGAAGAGCCGCAGGCAGGTGGATGACGAGCTCGAGAACCTGGTCGGCAGGGACGGCGACACGCACTCGTACAATGCGATCTCGATGGACTCGTACCTCGACGCGATTCGCGCCAGGCACCTGTTCGAGTCCAAGCCGGCATCCCGGGTCGCGATCATCGTCGCGTCCGGCGAGATTCTCGACGGACGCCAGCCGCCCGGGGCGATCGGCGGGCAGAGCATGGTGGACCTGCTGCGCCAGGCGCAGTTCGACCCGGCGGTCAAGGCGGTCGTGCTGCGCATCGACAGTCCGGGCGGCAGCCTGTTCGCCTCGGAACAGATCCTGCGCCAGGTCGAGCGCCTGCGCGGCGCCGGCAAGCCCGTGGTCGTGTCGATGAGTTCATACGCCGCATCCGGCGGCTATTACATCGCCACCGCCGCCAATCAGATATTCGCGAGTCCGACTACGCTGACGGGCTCGATCGGCGTGTTCGCCGTGGTTCCGACCTTCCAGCGCACGCTCGCCAAGCTGGGCATCTCCGTCGACGGAATCGGCACCACCTCGCTCGCCGGCACGATGCGCCCCGACCGCCCGATGACGGCGGCCGGCAAGCTGATGCTCCAGAGTTCGATCGACCACGCCTATTCGGAATTCCTGCGCCGGGTGGCCGAGGGACGCAAGAAGAGCGTCGCGGACGTGGACACGATCGCCCAGGGCCGCGTGTGGTCCGGCGCCGACGCCGAGCGTCTCGGTCTCGTCGACCATCTGGGCGACCTGAAGGATGCGGTGGGCGCCGCCGCGAAAATCGCCGATCTCGGCGGCAATTACGGCGTGGACTACATCGAGCCGCAACTCGGCTTCCGCGACGAGCTGCTGATGCAGTTCCGCTCCGACATCCTGCGGATGGGCGCCATCGCCGGGCTCGTTCCCGACGCGGGTCCGTTCGGCCGGATGCTGGGTCCGCTGCTCGAACAGGCGCGGGCGATCGCCCTGTTCGACGATCCGCGCGAGATCTACTCCTACTGTTGGTGCGTTTCGCCCGGCGGCTGACGCGGCCGGCCGCTCATAGCGCGGCCCAGTCGAGGATGACCTTGCCGGACTTTCCGGAGTTCATGACGTCGAAGCCCTCGCGGAAATCGCGGATGCCGAAACGATGCGTGACGACCGGACGCACGTCGAGTCCGCTCTGCAGCATGCTCGACATCTTGTACCAGGTCTCGAACATCTCGCGTCCGTATATGCCCTTGATCACGAGACCCTTGAATATCACCTGATTCCAGTCGATCGCGGTCTCGCCGGGCGGGATCCCGAGCATCGAGATGCTGGCGCCGTGATTCATCGTGCGCAGCATTTCACGCAGCGCCGCCGCGTTTCCGGACATCTCGAAGCCGACATCGAAGCCTTCCTCCATGCCGAGATCGCGCATCGCCCCGTCGAGCGTGTCGCGGGCGACGTTGACGGTGCGCGTCGCGCCCATCGTCGCCGCGAGCGCGAGCCGATAATCGTTGACGTCGGTGATCACCACATGTCGGGCGCCGCAATGGCGGGCGATCGCGACGGCCATGATCCCGATCGGGCCCGCGCCGGTGATCAGCACGTCCTCGCCGACGACGTTGAATGCGAGCGCGGTGTGCGTCGCGTTGCCGAACGCATCGAGGAACGACGCGATTTCATCGTCGATGACGTCCGGCAGCTTGAATACGTTCGATGCCGGGATCGCCAGATATTCGGCGAACGAGCCCGCGCGGTTCACGCCGACGCCCTGGGTGTTGCGGCACAGGTGGCGCCTGCCGGCGCGGCAGTTGCGGCAGTGGCCGCAGGTGATGTGCCCCTCGCCGGAGACGCGGTCGCCGGGCGCGAAGCCGCGCACCTCGCTGCCGATCTCGACGATCTCGCCCGCATACTCGTGGCCGACGGCCATCGGCACCGGTATCGTCTTTCGGGCCCACGCGTCCCAGTTGAATATGTGCATGTCCGTGCCGCAGATCGCGGAGCGATGCACCTTGATCAGCACGTCGTTGTGGCCCACCTGCGGCTCCGGGACGTCCTCGAGCCAGATGCCGGGTTCGGCGCGGGCCTTGACCAATGCTTTCATGACAACACCTCTAGTGAATGATGCCGAGATCGCGGCCCGCGCGGCCGAACGCCTCGATGACGCGATTCAGTTGCGCGGTCGAGTGCGCCGCGTTCATCTGCGTGCGGATGCGCGCCTTGCCCTGGGGCACGACCGGGTAGGAGAAGGCGACGACGTAGACGCCCTCGGCGAGCATGCGCTCGGCCAGGCGCACCGCCAGCGGCGCGTCGCCGAGCATGATGGGAATGATCGGGTGCGCGCCCGGCAGCAGCTTGTAGCCGAGGCGCTGCAGGCCGGCGCGCATGTGCCGCGCGTTCTCGTTCACGCGCTCGCGCAGCTCCGCCGAACGCTCGATCATCTCGAGCACCCGCAGCGTCCCGGCGGCGACGACCGGCGGGATGCTGTTCGAGAACAGGTACGGCCTGGAGCGCTGGCGCAGCCAGGCGACGATCTCCTTGCGCGCCGCCACGTAGCCGCCGCTCGCGCCGCCCAGCGCCTTGCCGAGCGTGCCGGTGAGGATGTCGACCCGGCCGGCGACGCCGCAGTGCTCCGGCGTCCCGCGTCCCGCGCCGCCGATGAAACCCGTCGCGTGCGAGTCATCCACCATCACGAGCGCGTCGTACTCGTCGGCGAGATCGCAGATCGCGTCGAGATTCGCGATCGAGCCGTCCATCGAGAACACGCCGTCCGTCGCGATCAGTCGCACGCGGGCGTCGCGCGCCTCCTCGAGCCGCTGCTCGAGCTCCGCCATGTCGTTGTTCGCGTAGCGCAGGCGCCGCGCCTTGCACAGGCGGATGCCGTCGATGATGCTCGCGTGATTCAGCGCGTCGCTGATGACCGCGTCGTGCTCGTCCAGCAGGGTCTCGAACAGGCCGCCGTTGGCGTCGAAGCAGGATGAGTACAGAATCGCGTCCTCCATCGCCAGAAACGAGGCAAGGCGCTCCTCGAGCTCGCGGTGCACCCGCTGCGTGCCGCAGATGAACCGCACCGAGGCGACGCCGTACCCGTACTCGTCGAGCGCGCGGTGCGCCGCCTCGATCACCGCCGGATGGCCGGCGAGGCCGAGATAATTGTTGGCGCAGAGGTTGATCACCTCACGGCCGTCGGCGAGCCTGACGACCGGGCCCTGGGGCGAGCCGATGATCCGCTCGCGCTTGAGCAGGCCCGCGGCGTCGAGCGCCCCGGTCTCCCGACGCAGCCTTTCCAGCAGTTCACTCCGCACCGTTCTTCCCCTGCGCGACGCGTTGTCGCGAAACCGTTCGTGCGACTATTATACGCACCGGACGGTAGGGCGTTTGCCGTAACGCCGTCCGCCGATGCGCCGCGGTGCCGGCGCGCGTGCGAGGTCCTTGAATCATGTCAGACCAGGCCCACGGCAACCACCGCTTGGACAAGTGGCTGTGGCACGCGCGTTTCTTCAAGACGCGCTCGCTCGCGGCGGCCGCCGCCTCGGGCGGCAGGGTTCACCTGAACGGCGAGCGCGCGAAGCCGGCGCGCCGCGTGACGGTCGGTGATCGCGTCAGCGTGTCGATCGACGGCATCGTCGCGGAATTCGACGTCCTCGGTCTGCCGCAGCGCCGGGGACCGGCGGCCGAAGCGCAGACTCACTATGCCGAAACGCGAGAGAGCAGCGAGCGGCGCGCGGTGCTGCGCGAACAGCGGCGGCTCGCCGACCTGTCGCGGCCGCGCTCCGACGGCCGCCCCGACAAGCGTGACCGCAGGCGTCTTTCGGACCTGCGCCGCGCCCAGACCTGAGCGCGCGGCCGCGGCGCGCCCGCGGCGGCTCAGGCCGCGCCGTCCGCCGGCGCGTCGAGTTCGAGTTCAACGGCGTCTTCCGGCTCCAGGTCGCGCCATTCGCCGCTCCAGGTCGCGCTCGCGAGTCCCGCCGTCCGCAGTTGACGCTGCCGCGGGTGCGGTCCGAAGCGGCTGGCGAGGCCGCTGAGGCCCGGGTTGTGCGCGCAGATCAGCAGGTGGTGCACGGACGGATCGGTCGAGGAGGCGATTTTCCAGATCGTGGCCGGCTCGGCGAGATACAGTTCGGGCGCCGCGCGCAGCCGGTCGTGGCCGAGACCCAGGCGGTCGGCGACGATCGCCGCGGTCGCCCAGGCGCGCAGCGCGGGGCTCGCGACGATCAGCTCGGGTGCGAGGTCGCGCGCCAGGAGATGCCGCGCCATCTCCAGGGCGTCGCACGCGCCGCGCTTGGTCAGCGTGCGCGTGAAATCGCCGGCGGTCGCGGAGGGCGCGTCGTGCGCCTTGCCATGACGCAGCAGGGTCAGCCGTCTGCGCGCACCCATATCCTGCCGTTCTCTATTTTCGTTTCGAACGTCCTCACGTCCTCGTAGGCGGGCGGGGTCAGCGCCCTGCCGGTGCGCAGGCAGAAGCGCGCGCCGTGGCGCGGACAGACGATCTCACCCTGTTCGACCGCGCCGCCGGCGAGCTCCGCGCCGTCGTGGGTGCACACGTCGTCCACGGCGAAGATCTCGCCGCCGCTGCGCGCGACCGCGATGAAGCGTCCCGCGGCCGGGATCGATATCGACCGTCCCTCGGCGAGCGCATCGACCGGTCCCGCGTCAAGCCACCGCGGCGTGTCCACGCTACATCATCCCGGTCTGCAGACGGGCGGCCTCGGACATCATCGTGTGGTTCCACGGCGGATCGAACACCAGCTCGACGTCGGCACGCACGATCGTCGGCACGATCAACACCTTGTCGCGCACGTCCTGAACGAGGACTTCGCCCATCCCGCATCCCGGCGCGGTCAGCGTCATCTTGATCCCGACGCTGCGTCCGTCGGCGCCGCTCTGCAGCGAGCACTCGTAGATCAAGCCGAGATCGACGATGTTCACCGGAATCTCGGGGTCGTAGCAGGTCCTGAGCTGGTCCCAGATGACGTTCTTGATGTCCTCCTCGGAGGCTTCCGGCGGCACCTCCGGCGCCTTCGCCGCGGTCATGCCGATCGCATCCGCGTCGGCGCCCGCGATGCGGAAGAGATTGCCGTCGATGTAGACGGTGAAGCTGCCCCCGAGCGCCTGCGTGATGTAGCCCACCGAGGCGATCTTGAGATTGACCTCGACGCCCGCGGGAATCGCGATCGCCTTCACCTCCCGCCGCACGACGATCGGTTCGTTTTCGTGTCCGCGCATCAGCCCGCTCCGCTCATTCTGTCGACACCGCCGGCGGCGCCGGCGCGCTCTCGTCCTTCAGCGCGGCGACCAGCGTATGCCAGCACAGGCTCGCGCATTTCACGCGGGCCGGGAATTCGCGGACGCCCGACAGCGCGGCCAGCTTTCCCAGGTCCTCGCCCGTCGCGGCGGCATCGTCGGTGAGGAGTTCGTGCACGCGCTCGAACACCGCCAGGGCCTCGGCGCGGGTGCGGCCCTTGACCGATTCGGTCATCAGCGAGGCCGACGCGGTCGATATGGCGCAGCCCTGGCCCTCGAAGCGGATGTCCTCGATGCGCCCGTCCACCATCCGCAGGTGCAGCTTCAGACGGTCGCCGCAAAGCGGATTGAACCCGTCGACGACGGTCGACGCGGCGGGGAGCGGGCCGAAATTCCGGGGATTGCGGTTGTGGTCGAGAATGACGTCGCGATACAGGTCTTGGAGGTCCATCAGCCGGGTCCCTGGGTGAACATGCGCCGTGCGCGCTCGACGGACTCGGCCAGCCGGTCGATTTCGTCGAAAGTGTTGTAGAACGCGAACGATGCCCGCGCGGTCGCCGGCACCTTGAAGAAATCCATCACCGGCATCGCGCAGTGGTGTCCGGTGCGGATGGCGATGCCGTCCTGGTCGAGAATCGTCCCGAGGTCGTGCGGATGGACCCCGTCGACGACGAAGGAGACGAGTCCGAGCTTGCGCGGCGCGGTGCCGATCACGCGCAGCCCCGGGATGGCCGTGAGCGCCGCATGCGCGCGTTGAAGCAGCCGGTCTTCATGCGCATGCGCCGCCTCGAGGTCGAGCGAGGCGAGATAGCCGACCGCGGCGCCGAGCCCGATGGTGCCGGGGATGTTGGGCGTTCCGGCCTCGAACTTGTAGGGCAGGGCGTTGTAGGTCGTGTTCTCGAACTCCACCGAGAGGATCATGTCGCCGCCGCCCTGCCACGGCGGCATGCGCTCCAGCAGCGCCTCACGGCCGTAGAGCACGCCGATGCCGGTCGGCGCGAACATCTTGTGGCCGGAGAACACGTAGAAGTCGCAGCCCAGCGCCCGCACGTCGACCGGCAGGTGCGCGACCGCCTGCGCACCGTCGATCAAGGTCGCGATGCCGCGCGCGCGCGCGGCCGCGACCAGGCGCGCGACCGGCAGCACGGTGCCGAGCGCGTTCGAGACATGCGCGCACGCCATGATCCGGGTGCGCGGCCCCATCAAGGCCTCCACGGCCTCGGCGTGCACGTCGCCGCGGTCGTCGATCGGCGCCACCACCAGCCTCGCGCCGGTCTGTGCGCAGACGATCTGCCACGGCACGATATTCGCGTGATGCTCGAGGTGGGTGATCAGGATCTCGTCGCCCGGGGCGAGCAGGGGCCGGGCATAACTCTGAGCCACCAGGTTCACCGCCTCGGTGGCGCCCCGCAGCAGCACGATCTCGTGGCGGGACGCCGCATTGACGAATCCGACCAGCCGGTCGCGCGCGCCCTCGTACAGCGCGGTCGCCTCCTGGCTCAGCGTGTGCACGCCGCGGTGGATGTTCGCGTGGTGGGCCCGGGCGTAATCGTCGACCGCGGCGATCACCGCCTCGGGACTTTGCGACGACGCCCCGTTGTCCAGGTAGGCGAGGGGCTTGCCGTGCACCCGGCGCGCGAGCACCGGGAAGTCGCGGCGGACCGTCTCGACGTCGAAACGGGGGTGGGCGGGGGCATCGGCGGCGCGCGCCGCCGGGGCCCGGTCGTTCATCGAAACGTCCTCAGCAGTTCGGCGTCCGGCAGCTCGGCGATCAGCGCGTTCTCGATCGCGCTCCGGGCGGCGGCGGACGACATGCCGGTCAGCACGTCGTCGAGAAAGGCGTAGATCAGCAGGCTCTGCGCCGCCGCGCGGTCGATGCCGCGCGACAACAGGTAGAACATCATGTCCGGGTCCAGCCGCCCGGTCGTCGCGCCATGCGCGCATTTGACGTCGTCGGCGTGAATCTCGAGCTGCGGCCGGGTGTCGATTTCCGCGGTCGGCGAGAGCAGCAGGCCGCGCGCCGATTGATTCGACTGCGAGCCGTCCGCGCCCGCGGCGACCACGACCTTGCTGTTGAACACGACCCGGCCGGTGCCGCTCGCGATCGCGCGCGAGGTCTGCGTGCTCGTGGTGTGGGGCGAGGCGTGCACCACGGTGGCCACGCAGTCGACGTGCCGGGCGCCGTGCCCGACCAGCAGTGAGTGGCTGTCCTGGGTCGCGCCCGGTCCGTCGAGGTACGCGCGCAGGTTCGCCCTGACAAGCGCGCCGCCGAGCGCGACGGTGAACTGCCGGCAGCGGCTGCCCCGGGCCTGGCGCACCGCGAGCGCGTCGATGTGCGTCATGGATTCATTGCCCGAGAACACGCGATAGTGCTCCACCGACGAGTCCGCCGCGAGATCGATCTGCGTCGCGCTGTTGGCGAGCATCGCCGCGCCCGGCGAGCCGACGTGGTGCTCGATGATCGTGGCGGTCGCGCCCGGCGCCGCCTCGATGATCACCCGCGAGTGCACGGCCGAGTTCGCCGCGCCCAAAACCGCGACGTGCACGATGAGTATCGGGTCGGGAACCGGGGAGTCGATGCGGATGTGTATGCCGTCGACGAACAGGGCCCGGTTGAGCAGCGCCCAGCGCTCCTCGTCGGTGTCGGTGACCGGTGCGATCCGGCCGAGCAGCCATTGCGGATCCTGCGCGGCGAGCGCCCGGAGGCCGCGGATCGCGACCCCGGGTCGTTCCGCGGCCGAGCCGTCGCCGAGTTCCGCGAAGCCGTTGACGATGCGCACCGGCGGCATCCGGGACGCGGCGGCGAGCCACGAGGCGCCCTGCGCCCCGGCGTCGACTCGCGGCGCGTCGACGTAATTCCTCGCGGCCAGGCTGCGCAGGCTGGTGTACCGCCAGGTCTCGTCGGCGGAGTTCGGCAGCCCGAGCTCCAGGAAACGGCGCATCGACTCCGCGCGCATCGGCGCCAGCGCGTCGACGGGCCGTCCGCGCAACGCCGCCTCGAACGACTGCAGCGCCGCGCTCATGCGACGCGGCCTTCCTGGATCCAGTCGTAGCCGCGGGATTCGAGCTCGCGCGCGAGCGATTTGTCACCGGACTTCAGGATGCGCCCGCCGCTGAACACGTGCACGTGGTCGGGCTCGATGTAGTCGAGCAGCCGCTGGTAGTGCGTGATGAGCACGATCGAGCGCTCGGGGCCGCGCAGGCTGTTGACGCCCTTGGCGACGACCTTGAGCGCGTCGATGTCGAGGCCCGAATCCGTCTCGTCGAGAACGGCGAGGCGCGGCTCGAGGACCAGCATCTGCAGGATCTCGTTGCGCTTCTTCTCGCCGCCGGAGAACCCTTCGTTGACGCCGCGGCTCAGGAAGGATTCGTTCATCTGCATGAATTTCATCTTCGCCTTGATCAGCGCGAGGAATTCGTAGGCATCCACCTCCGGCAGGCCGGCGCGCTTGCGCTTCGCGTTCAGCGCGGCCTTCAGCAGGTAGGCGTTGTTCACGCCGGGAATCTCCACCGGGTATTGAAACCCGAGGAAAAAGCCCGCCCGGGCCCGCTCCTCGGGCCGCATCGCGAGCAGGTCCTGGCCGTCGAACGTGACGCCGCCGCCTTCGATCTCGTAGTCTTCCCGGCCGGCGAGCACCTGGGCGAGCGTGCTCTTGCCGGAGCCGTTCGGACCCATGATGGCGTGCACTTCGCCGGTCCCAATCCCCAGATCGACGCCCTTCAGAATGCTCTTTCCCGCGACGCTCGCGCGGAGGTTCGATATTGTCAGCACGTTCTTCCCCGGCATGTTCAACCCACGGCCCCTTCCAAGCTCACGCTCAGGAGATTCTGGGCCTCCACGGCGAATTCCATCGGCAGCTCCTTGAACACCGCCTTGCAGAATCCGCTGACGATCATGTTGACCGCGTCCTCGGCCGAGACTCCGCGCTGCAGGCAGTAGAAGAGCTGGTCCTCCCCGATCTTCGACGTGCTCGCCTCGTGTTCGACCGTCGCGCTCGGATTCCTGACCTCCATGTAGGGGAAGGTGTGCGCCGCGCACCGGCTCCCCATCAGCAGCGAGTCGCATTGGGTGAAATTACGCGCACCGTCCGCGCCCGGCAGGATCTTGACCAGCCCGCGGTAGGTGTTGCTCGCGTGGCCCGCCGAGATTCCCTTGGCGACGATGGTGCTCCTGGTGTTGCGGCCGATGTGGATCATCTTCGTGCCGGTGTCGGCCTGCTGGAAATTGTTCGCGACCGCCACGGAGTAGAACTCGCCGACCGAGTTCTCGCCCTTCAATATGCAGCTCGGGTATTTCCATGTGATCGCGGAGCCCGTTTCAACCTGGGTCCAGGAGATCTTCGCGTTGCGGCCCCGGCATTCGCCGCGCTTGGTCACGAAGTTGTAGATGCCGCCGACGCCGTTCTCGTCGCCCGGGTACCAGTTCTGCACCGTGGAGTACTTGATCCGCGCGTCGTCGAGCGCGATCAGTTCGACCACCGCGGCGTGCAGCTGGTTCTCGTCGCGCATCGGCGCCGTGCAGCCCTCGAGGTAGCTCACCGAAGCGCCTTCCGCCGCGATGATCAGCGTGCGTTCGAACTGACCGGTCTTCGCCGCGTTGATGCGGAAGTACGTGGACAGTTCCATCGGGCAGCGCACCCCCGGCGGCACGTAGACGAAAGAGCCGTCGGAGAACACCGCCGAGTTGAGCGCCGCGAAGAAATTGTCCTGGATCGGCACCACGGAGCCGAGGTGCTGTTCGATCAGCCCGGGATGATTGCGCACGGCCTCGGAAAACGAGCAGAAGATCACGCCCGCCTTCGCGAGCTTGTCCTTGAACGTCGTCGCGACCGACACGCTGTCGAAAACCGCGTCGACCGCGACGCCGGCGAGCCGGGCGCGCTCGTGCAGCGGTATGCCGAGCTTCTCGTAGGTCGCGAGCAGCTTCGGATCGACCTCGTCCAGGCTCTTCGGCGCATCCGTCGGCGCGCGCGGCGCCGAATAGTACGAGATGTCCTGGTAGTCGATCGGCTTGTAGCGCACGCTGGCCCAGGCCGGCTCGCGCATCGTCCGCCAGTGGCGAAACGCCTTCAGGCGCCAGTCGAGGAGGAACTGCGGTTCCTGCTTGCGGCGCGAGATGGCGGCGACCACCGATTCGTCGAGGCCCGGAGGCAGGCTGTCGGACTCGATGTCGGTGACGAAGCCGTGCCGGTATTTCTGGCCGAGCACGGCTTCGATTTCTTGAGATTTGCTTGACACGTTGTTCCCGTGAAAGGAGGTTTTTAAGCCTGCGCGGCGCCGACGCGGATTTCCGCTGCCAGCGCCGCGATGCGCAGTCCGCCGGAGTCGAGCCCGGCAAGCTGCTGCAAGGTGACGTCCTCGAGCGCGCGGCGGATCGCCGCGTTGATCCGCTGCCACGCGCCGCCGACCCGGCACAGCTTTTCGATGCCGCAGTGGCTTGCCGCGGCGCTGCATTCGGTGATCGCGATCGGGCCTTCGAACACGTCGAGGATCTGCGCGGCGGTGATCAATTCGGGGCGGCGGGCGAGCCGGTAGCCGCCGTGCGAGCCGCGGGAGGAGATCACCATGCCCGCGCGCTGAAGTTCCTTCAGCACCTTGCTCACCGTCGGCTGACTCAGGTGCGTGCGCTCGGCCAGATCGGCCGCCGCCGCGTGGCTGGCGGGCGCTTCGGCAAGCGTGGCGAGCACGACGGTCGCGTAATCCGTCAGTTTTCCCATGCGCAACATAAAGGCCCCGAGGGGTGAAAATGATCTAGGACGAGTTTAGTCCTATTTGTCGGAAATTGCCACAGCGGGGCGGGGGCGCCGCGAGTTTGCTATCCTTCGGTACTTGCGCGAACGGAACGCTTCGGTCGCGGATGGGTCGAACCTGCCGTGTACGAAGACTGGCACCGCCGATGTTCGCGTCAAAACCAAGAATTCGAAGCCATGAAGGAGTCCGCCGGCGCATCGGTGTCGGGGACGCAGCAACCGCAAATTGAACCAAAGCGCCTCCATCATTGAAATCCGCGATGTGACTTATTCCGTCGGCGGCCGCGTGATTTTCGACGGATTGAACATGGACATTCCGCGCGGCCGCGTGTCGGCCGTCATGGGGCCTAGCGGCACCGGCAAGACGACGATGCTGCGCCTGATCAGCGGGCAGGTGAGGGCGGATTCCGGCTCGATCGTCGTCGCCGGCACCACGCTCGCCAGCCTCGGTCGCGCGGGCCTGTTCGCGCTGCGCCGCTCCATGGGCATGTTGTTCCAGAACGGTGCGCTGCTGACGGACCTCAGCGCGTTCGAGAACGTGGCATTTCCGCTGCGCGAGCACACCGATCTGCCCGAGCGGATCATCCGCCAGCTGGTGCTGACCAAGCTGCAGGCGGTCGGCCTGCGCGGCGCCGCGCAGCTGATGCCCGCGGAGCTGTCGGGCGGGATGGGACGGCGCGTCGCCCTGGCGCGGGCGATCGTCATGGATCCGGAAATCCTGATCTACGACGAGCCCTTCGCGGGGCTGGACCCGATATCGCTGGGGGTCATATTGCGGCTGATACGCCGCCTCAACGACGCGCTGGGTCTGACCAGCATCGTGGTGTCCCACGACGTGCAGGAAATATCGGCGGTCGCGG
>JBBISV010000039.1:0-19997 GCA_037441085.1 Gammaproteobacteria bacterium
GCAAGGCCACCGGCGCCGGCGGCAGCCACGTCAGCACCCCCCGGGTCGGCACGCCGGGCGGCGGCGCGCCCAGCCGCGCGGTCATCCAGAGCGCTCCCGGTCCGACCCACGCGGGCGTGACCGGCAATTGCGCCAGCTGCCACAACGGCGTGCTCGCCGCGGGCAAGCCGGCGACCCACGTCCAGAGCAACAACACCTGCGAGAACTGCCACACCACGCTCGCGTGGATGCCGGCGCGCTTCGACCATCGCGGCATCGCCGGCACGTGTGTCGGCTGCCACAACGGCGTCACCGCGCCCGGCAAGCCGGCGCTGCACGTCACCACCGCCCTGGATTGCGGCGCCTGTCACGGCACGCTCGCGTGGCGGCCGGCGACTTTCGATCACATGGGTGTCAATGCCACCTGCCAGAGCTGCCACAACGGCGTCATCGCGACCGGCAAGCAGATCCAGCACGTGATCACGACCAAGGATTGCGGCAGCTGCCACAACACCCTCGGCTGGCAGATCACGACGCCGCCGGTGATGCTGCGGCCGTTGCTGCACCTTGGACCGGCGCCGAAGGGCGGTTCCATCAAGTGAGGGGATCCGATCACCGACCACGCCCGGGCGGTCCGCGACGCCCGGGCGCACTCGCGATCCTCGCCGCCGCGTGGCTCGGCGCGGCGCTGGCCGCGGCACCCGCGGGCGCCGCGCCCGGCTCGCTGTTTCCGAGCGGTCCGCTCGTGCAGCTGATCGACACCACCGATGCGGCCAACCACACCGACGTATCGATCCAGTTCTCCTGTTCGATGCACTACCTGAGCAACATCCCGCAGAGCCACGGCTCGAGCACCACGATCAGGCTCCGGCTCGGGACCGATTGCGGCTCGCAGTTCCAGGCGATTCCGCCGGAGCTGCCGCTGGTCGGCGGCGGCGGCCGGATCGTGACCGGCGCGCGCGTCGACTCCATGATGCCCGGGGAGATCTCGCTCGAGCTCAGCTTCGTGCGTCCGCTGGATTTCGTGATGGCGCCGACCGCGTCGGGACTCGGTCTGCGCGTGCGTCTGCTCAACACCAATCCGAACCGGGGATCGGTTCTGGTCGCCGAACCGCAGGCCCCCGGAGTCTTTTCGGTGAACCTGGATTCCTCGCGCACGCCGTTCACGCGCGCGACGGTGGAGGCCGCGGCGGCCGATCTCGAGACCCAGGCCTACGTATCCGAGGCCGACATCGGCGACCAACATTGGTACCGGCTGCGCGTCGGACCCTACGCCGACCGCGCCGACGCGGAACGCGTGTTGAAGGCCGCGCTCGCGCACTATCCGCGCGCCTGGGTCGCGGCCGGCGACGAAAAGAACGGCCTCGCACCGGTGGCGACCCCCGGCGTGCAGGCCGTGGCGGCCGGCGCGCCGACCGACCCGGCGCTCCCGGATGCGGTGCGTGCGCAGATCCTGCACGACGCGCGCGCCGCGCTCGCCGCCCATCGCTACGCCCAGGCGGTCGATTTGTTGACGCGCCTCGTGCGCCAGCCGGAATATCCGCAGCGGGCCGACGCGCAGGAACTGCTCGGCATCACGCGGGAACGCGCGGGTCAGCTCGCGCAGGCGATCGCCGAATACCAGGAGTACCTGCGCCGCTATCCGAACGGCGCCGCTGCCTCGCGCGTGCGCATGCGCCTGCAGACCCTCGCGGCGGCGTCGATCGCGCCCAAATCGGGCGGCACGTTCGGTCCTGCTTCGAGCCAGGGCTGGCTGCTCGCCGGCAGCGCGGCCCTCAGCTATGAATACGGCCGGGACCAGACGGTTTCGGCGGGCACGTCGACCACGACGAACTCGGTGAACGCCGCGCTGCTGTACGGCGACTTTCTCGCGCGCGACCGCGGCAAACGTTATGACTTCACCGCGCGCGTCGACGGCGGCTATACGCAGAACATGGTCGCAACCTTCGGCGGCAGCCAGGACCGGACCACCGCGGCCTACGGCGAAGTGGTCGACCGCTATTGGGGATTGACCGCGCGCTTCGGGCGCCAGTCGCTCGCGAGCCAGGGCATCGTCGGACTGTTCGACGGCTTGTACGTCGGCTACCAGATCAACCCGCGCTGGTCGGTGAGCGCCGCCGCCGGTCTGCCCGCCTACACCAGCTACTCCTCCGTGACCGCGTCGCAAAAGTTCGGCACCGTGACGGCGGAGTACAGTCCCGCGCACCATCCCTGGGTGTTCGACGCCTATCTGTTCGACCAGACGAACGACATCGGCACCGAACGGCGTTCGGCCGGCTTCCAGGCCCGGTATACCGAGCTCGGCCGCACCGCGGTGATGCTCGTCGATTACGATTTCGCGTTCCGGCAGCTGAACTCGGCGACGCTGATCGGCAACGCGAAGATCGGGCAGCACTGGGTCCTCGGCTTCGACGCCGATCATCGCCGCAGCCCGCTGCTCGAGCTCAGCAACGCGCTGATCGGCCAGAGCGCGACGGACCTGCGCACGCTCGCGCAGCAGTTCACGCCGTCGCAGATACGCCAGATGGCGCTGGACCGGACCGCGACCAGCAACACCTTCGTGCTCTCGGCGAACCGGCCGTTCGGCGAGCGCTGGCAGCTGATGGTCGACCTGTCGGCACTCGAACTCGGCGGCACCCCCGCCTCCTACGGCGTGGTCGCGACCCAGTCGACCGGACTCGACAAGAACGGCTCGGTGCAGACCTCCGTCTCCAGCCTGATGCAGGCCGGCGACCTGCACATCTTCGGGCTGCGGTTCGACGACTCACCGACCGCGCGCAGCACCACCGTGACCTGGGATGCACGCTTCGTGCTGCCGGGTACCTGGCGGCTCGGACCGCGCCTCAGCGTCGAGCAGCTGACCGACCCGTCGCTCGGCGGCAAGCAGATGCTCTATCTGCCGGAGCTGCGCGGCGACTGGAGCGGCCGGAATTCGCTGTTCGAGCTGACGGCCGGCTATCAGATCGTGAACCAGCAAACCCTGTTGCAGCTCCAGTCGCTGACCGGCCAGTCGCAAACGACGGCGGTCAACCAGCGTTCCCTGTACGTTTCAGCGGCATATCGGGTACGCTTCTAAGCCGTATGAACATCCGCGTAGGCTTGATCCTGGCGGCCGCTGCGCTGGCATCCTGTACGACCCATTCCCTCGCCCGCCCTCCCCGGGCGGGATCGCACGTATTTTTCGACGAACGGACCGCGAGCACGCTGTCGGTCGTCGACGAACCGTTGATTTTCGCCCGCGAACGCTCCGACGCCGCCGCGTTCGCGCGGGATTACGCGACCCTGGTCGCCGTCGAGGTGGACCTGTCCGGCACCGACGTCGATTACCTGCTGCTGTACCGCTGGTCGACCGTGGACCCGCGGATGTCGCCGCCGCCGGGTCCCGACGAGGGCGAGATGCACCTGGACGCGGACGGCCGCCTGATCGACTTGAAGCCGCTGGCGCAGCTGCCGGTGAGCCTCACGCAGCGCCAAGCGCTGCTGGTCCCGAACCACGGCAAGGTCATGGCCTATGCCTATCGGGTCGACCCCGGCACGCTGCGCTTCATCGCCGACAGCCACGAGCTGCAGCTGCGGATGCCGCAGGAACCCCTCGATCTGCCGTTCACGGTCTGGTCGGACGGCCGGCCCGCGCTGGCGCGCTTCGCCGGTCCTTGAGCCCGGGCCGCCAAGGCCCGGCTTAAGCGCCCCCGGCGGCGCCGTACAGGGATTTCTGCAGGCGCCAGCGACGGTAAGACCACAGCCAGTCGGCCGGGCTCGCGAGCACCTCCCGTTCACAGGCGCGCGCGTAGCGGTCGGTGATGACCCCCGGCTCGAGGATTTCGCGGCCGTCCCACAACGGGGTCAGCTCGACCTCGTAGCGGCCGCGTCCGGTGCGGCGCATCGCCAGGTAGAACACCGGCAGCCGCGTACCGCGCGCGATCTGCTCCGCCCCCAGGTAAAACGCCGTTTCCTGGCCGAGGAACCGGGTCCAGTGGCGCCGATCGGTGGACACCGGCGCCTGATCGGCATTCATCGCCAGCACGCGAACGATGGAGCGGCGGCGCAGATGCTCGGTCAGCAAGTCCTTCGCCGGGATGAGCCGCGCGCCGAAGCGCGACCGGATCGACAGCATCAGCCGCTCGGCCCAGGCGTCGTGCAGCGGTTTGTAGGCCGCATCGACCGGATGGCCGATCTGCAGGACGACGCCCTGGAGCAGCCATTCCCAGTTGCAAAGGTGCGAGGTGACGAACAGCACCGAACGGCCGGCGTCCAGAACCTCGCGCGCGGGCTCCGGATTGCGAAGCTGCACGCGCGCGCGCATCTCGTCGGCGGGCATCGTCGCCCCCTTCAGGATCTCGACCGCGACGTCGCAGAAATTGCGCAGGAACCTGCGGCCCGTCGCGCGGCGCTCGGCGGGGCTCGCATCGGGGAACACCAGCGCGAGTTGTTCGTCGATGACGCGGCGGCGGTGGCGCACGACGTAGTAGGCCAGCAGGTACAGGAACCCGGCGAGCAGGTACAGCACGCCGAGCGGCAGCCGCGACACGCGGGTGATCATGCGGACGCGCCCGGGTTCAAGTTACGCACGGCCGCTGAGCCGCTCCGCGGTGACCATCGCGAGAAAGCCGCCGGCGACGTCGATGAATTCGCCGACGCTCGAATCGAAGAACCGATGAATGATCTCGCCCCCCCACGGAGTGTTGTCGATCTGCGCCACCAGCGCGAAGTAACTCTTCCAACCCGGATCCCCCTTGCGCGACAGGTCGATCATCGATCGATCGGTGAATTTCCCAGGAATTCACGGGCCCCGCGGCCGGCGCGGCCGCGACCGCGTCTTGCCCGACGGCGCGGGCGTCGAACCGGTGCACAGTGCGCGGAAGCCGGCGGCGACATAGCGCGCCAGGCGCTGGTGGACGCTGTCCAGGTCCGACGACCGGCACAGCCCGCCGGACAGCTTGTCGATCCGGCCGGTCTCGGCGAACGTCAAGGTCAGCGCGCCGGTCAGGAATTGATATCCCCAATAGATTTCGCGCGCATCGCAGCCCGGCAGGGCCTCGCGCAACACGGCGATGAATCGCTCGA
Source organism: Gammaproteobacteria bacterium (assembly GCA_037441085.1). Classification (GTDB taxonomy): domain Bacteria; phylum Pseudomonadota; class Gammaproteobacteria; order Steroidobacterales; family Steroidobacteraceae; genus Bog-1198. The sequence continues at coordinate 5,044 of JBBISV010000039.1, forward strand.
CCAGCGGATCGAAGTGCTCGGTCATCAACACCGGCCCCCACTCGGGCGAGTTGTTGACCTGCGCGACAAGCGCAAAATAGCTCTTCCAACCCGCACCGCCACGCGCCGAACGCTCCAACATCGGATAGGTGAACGCGTTGACGATGTCCTCCAGCGCCGGAACCCCCGGCAGCGCGTCGCGCCGGACCTGCTCGAGCATGCCCAGTCGTTCCGGATTCAGCATCTCGGCGCGGCGCCGGAACACGGCCGCGAACAGTTCACGCTTGCCGCCGAAGTGATAGCTGACCAGGGCGACGTCGACGCCGGCGGCCTTCGTGATGTCGCGCACCGAAACCCCATGGAAGCCGTTGCGGGCGAACAATCGCTCGCCGGCGTCGAGGATGCGTTCCTTGGCCGGCTTCGCGGCCGCCTGCGCCACCGGTGCCTTGGCCGCCTTTCGGGCCGCCGTTTTGCGTCGCACAACTGTCATCCGGCCATTCTCCCGCGTCGTGATCCGCGCCGCAACGCCGCGCCGGCCGCCCTCCTTTATTCAACGAGTGATGAATATTTTGCCAACGGTTGTTGAATTTCCCTCAACGATCGTTGAATATATCCGCACGACATGAATCGGCCTGCGGGCCGGCGGCCGCCGGCTCCGCAGCTATGAAGAAGAAGCCGCCGCATCGCGCGCGGCGCAATGCTGGGGAGAACGCTGATGTCCAAGATGTTTTCCGCGATTGGCCGCCGACTGCCGGCGGTCCTGTTGCTGGCCGCCTCGGCATTGCCGCCGGCGGCCGTCCGCGCCGCCGAGGCCGCCGCGCCCGCCGCCACCGATGCATCCACCGGCGCCCTCGGCGAGATCGTCGTCACGGCGCGCCGCCGCCGGGAGAACCTGCAGGACGTGCCGCTTGCGGTGACCGCGATCAGCGCCGGGGAGCTGCGCCTGCGCGACGTGACCTCGCTCGGCGACTTGAACTCCTTCGTGCCGAACATCGCCATATCCAGCGCGCGCGCGACCAGCAGCACGATCAACGTATATATACGCGGAGTCGGGCAAAGCGATCCCCTGTGGGGCTTCGAACCGGGCGTCGGCATCTACATCGACGACGTCTACATGGCCCGGCCGCAGGCGGCGCTGCTCGATGTCTACGACGTGGACCGCATCGAGGTTCTGCGCGGGCCCCAGGGCACGCTCTATGGGAAGAACACGATCGCCGGAGCGATCAAGTACGTGACGCGCGACATCGCGGGTCCCGCGAGCCTCACCGCGTCGGTTGCGGGCGGCAACTACGGCGAGCGCAACCTGAAGCTGGCGGCGTCCGCGCCCATCGTCGATCATCACCTCTATGCGGGCTTCGCGGTGGCCGATCTGCACCACGACGGTTACGGACACGTCGTTGCCCAGGCCGGCACCACCGCGAGCCCGTACAATCATCCGGGCCAGAATGTGTCGAATTACGACGTGCTCGCGGCGCGGGGCAACGTCACGCTGCTCTGGGGCGGGAGTTCGAAATTGAGGCTCGCCGCCGACACCACCCAGGACCATTCGAACGCGGCGGGCGGGCAGCGCCTCAACAACGTGCTCGCGCCGCCGACCGACAGCCGCTACGACACCCGCACGGACATGCCGGTCGATCAGGACCGCTATTACCGAAACGGCATCGCGGCGACCTACACGCAGGCGCTGACCGATGCGCTCGGCCTCAAACTCGTCGGCGCCTATCGCGAGGGACACGGACACCAGTTCATCGATTTCGAGGAACTGAACGCAAACCTGTTCCAGGTGCCGGCCAAATACAGCGAGCGCCAGGCCTCGGGCGAGGGACAGCTGACCTACGTGAACGATCGGGTCAAGGCGGTCGGCGGACTGTTCTACATGAACAGCAGCGCCTGCGGCGCCTACAACGCATCGCTCGGCGTGCTGGTGCCGGTTTACGACCTCTACCTGACTTCGATCGTCGACGGTTGCGTGCAGACCAAGAGCACCGCCGTGTACGTCGATACCGCGTGGAAATTGACCGGGCGCTTGAATTTCGACGCCGGCGTGCGCTGGAACCAGGACCGCAAGAGCGCCACGGTGTACCAGGCGCAATACGCAAGCGTCGCCCCGACGCAGCTGCTGCCGAACCAGACCTTTTTCGACGCGGCCAGCCCGCCGGCGGGGTTCTTCCTGTTTCCGAGCGCGGCCACCGGCGTCCTCACCAATTATTCGAACAATCGCACCTTCTCCAACGTGTCGCCGCGCATCGGGTTCGACTTCCATTTGACGCCGCAGGTGATGGCGTATTTCACGTACGCTCAAGGGTTCAAGAGCGGCGGGTTCGACATGCGCGGCAATGCGCGCGTTTATCCGGCGACCGAAAACGGCTACGGCTCCGAGACCGCGGACAGCTACGAGGCCGGCGTCAAATCGACCCTCCTTGACGACACATTGAAGCTCAATCTCACCGTGTTCTATGATCCATACAAGAATGCGCAGATCGGCGTGCAGCAGTTCGTCACGACCGGCGGAGTGCCGCAGAATGTCACCGCGGTGTTGAATGCCGGAAAACAGATCAATCAGGGCGTCGAGATCGAGTCCGCGTGGGCACCGATCAAACCGCTCGCCATCGGCCTCAATATCGGCTATCTGGATTCCTATTATCAGGACTTCCTCGTCGGCTGCACCGCGCTCACGCCCGGGTGCACCGCCAATGCGCCGCCGCAGAATATCGCCTCGTTGAATCGGCCGGTCAATGCGCCCATGTGGACGGTCTCGACGAATGCGACGTATACCTGGACCCTGTCGTCGGGATCCTTGCTGGCACGCGCGGGTTGGAGCTGGCGCAGCTTCACCAAGGTCGCCAACACGACTGCGAGCGTCACCGACCAGCCGGCCTACGGCTTGCTGGACGCGGGGCTCGCCTACACGACGCACGGCGGCACCTGGCGCTTCGCGCTCGACGGCAAGAATCTCCTCGACCGCTGGTACCGCGTATCCGGCTACGACTTCGGCAGCTCCGGGCTGCTCGGCAACGTCAGCCAGATCGGCTTCTACGGTGCGCCGCGCACCTACGACGCGACCGTGCAGTACCACTTCTGATGGCGGCTGGGGCGGAAAGCCTGACGTTCCCCAGTGCCGACGGCGCGCTGCGCCTGCACGCGGAGGTTCGGGGACCCGCTGGTGCCTCGCTGACGGTGCTGTGCCTGCATGGACTGACCCGCAATGGCGCCGATTTCGGGTTCCTCGCCGCGCATCTCGGCACGCGCTATCGCGTCATCACGGCGGATCAGCGGGGGCGCGGTCGATCGGCGTGGGATCCGCAGCCCGCCAACTATCAACCGCAAACCTACGCCGCCGACATGTTCGCGCTCCTCGATCACCTGGCGATCGAGCGCGTGGCGATCGTCGGCACCTCGATGGGCGGAATCATCGGCATGATCATGGGCGCGGCCCGGCCCGGGCGGCTGCAAGGCCTCGTGTTGAACGACATCGGTCCTGAAATCGCCGCCACCGGCCTGCGCAGGCTGCGCGATTCGCTGGCCGGCCGGAGCCCCGCGGCCAACTGGGAGGAGGCGTCGCTTCAGGCAAGGCGCATCAACGAAATCGCCTTCCCCGACTACGGCGAAGCCGACTGGGATGCGTTCGCGCGGCGGACCTACGCAGAGGATGCGTCCGGTCGCCCGGTCGCGGCCTTCGATCCGGCGATTCTGGCGGGACTGAACAGCGCCGACCTCACCGCCGTGCCGCCCACGCTGTGGCCGCTGTGGGATGGTCTCAAGGGCCTGCCGATGCTCGCGCTGCGCGGCGCCCTGTCGGACTTGTTGACTCCGGAGATATTGCAGGCGATGGTCGCGACGCACCCTAGCTTGCGTGCGGTGACGATCGCCAATCGGGGACACGCGCCCATGCTGGATGAGCCGGCGGCGGTCGCCGCGATCGACGAATTCCTGCAAACCGTGGAGGCGATGCGATGACGAGACGGCGCCTGAGCCCCATCCAGGCGGCGGGATGAACCCCTTCAGCCTCTCGGGCAAATTGGTCCTGGTCACCGGCTCGGACCGGGGAATCGGCAAGGCCGTGGCGCTGGGATTCGCGTCCGCGGGCGCGAGGGTGGCGCTGCACGGCCTCGCCACGCCGGAGGAGGCCGCCCGCGTGGTCGGCGAAATGAGCGCCGCGGGCTGCGCGGAAGCCCGGTATTTCACCGGTGATTTGCGCGATGCCGGCCAGGTGCAGGGACTGATGGAGCGCGTCTTCGACTGGGGTGACCCCGAAGTGCTGGTGAACAACGCCGGCGTCCAGCGCACCGCGCCGCTCGCCGAACTGACCGACGGGATGTGGAACGAGGTCATCGCCGTGAATCTGACGGCCCCGTTCCATACGATGCGCCTGGCGCTGCCGCGGATGGCGCGCGGCGGCTACGGGCGCGTGATCAACATCGCCTCGGTGCACGGTCTGGTCGCCTCGGTTCACAAGGCGCCTTATGTCGCGTCCAAATCCGGCCTGATCGGACTGTCGCGGGTCGCGGCCCTGGAATACGCGCCGCTCGGAACCGCGGCCGGCGGCGGAATCACCGTCAATTGCATCTGTCCCGGATGGGTCGACACCGCCATCATCGCGCCGCAGATCGCCGAGCGCAGCGCGGCCCTCGGCGTCTCGAGCGAACTCGCTCTCGCCAGCATGGTCGCGGAGAAACAGCCGACGCGCCGCTTGTCCGCGCCCGGCGAGATCGCCCGCCTCGCCTGCTGGCTGTGCGCCCCCGAGGCGCACAACATCACCGGCGCCGCCATACCGATCGACGGCGCCTGGACCGCTCAGTGACCTGAGACGGCCCTCCGGCGACCATGTTACGGTAGCCGGCATGAACACCAGCGCGCGCGACGCCGGATTGATCCGCTCGGTAGGGACCTGGGGGCTTGCCGCCAGCATCGTCAACATGGTGATCGGCGCCTCGATTTTCGTCGTCCCCGCGCCGCTTGCCGCCAATGTCGGCGTCTATGCGCCGTTCGCCATCGTGGCCTGCGCGATCGCCGTCGGCGCCGTCGCCATCTGCTTCGCCGAGGGCGGCAGCCGGCTGCCGAGCAGCGGCGGCGCCTACGGCTACATCGAATCGGCATTCGGACCGATGGCGGGCTATGCCGCGGGCACCCTGCTCTGGTTCGGCGACGTGCTCGCCTGCGGCGGCATCGCGGCCGCACTCGCGGACGTGCTCGTGGGATTGCTGCCGCAGGCCCACGCGGGCATCGCGCGCGCGCTGGTCATCACCGGCACCATCGTCGGCGTCGCGCTCGTCAACATGAGCGGCGTCGACCGCGGCATGCGGCTGGTCAAGGCGACCGTCCTGGCGAAGCTCGCGCCGCTCGCCGTTTTCCTGGTCGTCGGGGCATTCGCGCTGCACGGCGCGAACTTTCACCATCCGGCGCCCCTGAGCGGCGTCGGCGTCGGCCGCGCGATCATCCTCGTCGTCTTCGCGTTCATGGGGATGGAGACCGCGCTGTGCGCAAGCGGCGAAGTGGCGCGGCCGGAGCGCACCATTCCGCGGGCGCTCGCGCTCGCGCTGGGCATGGTGACCCTGGTGTACCTGGGCATCCAGACCGTGGCGCAGGGCATGCTCGGCGCCGCGCTGGCCACCTCCACGGCCCCGCTCGCCGACGCCATGGCGCGGGTCAACCCGATGCTGCGGCTGTTGATGCTGGCGGGAACCAGTCTGTCGATGTTCGGCTACCTGAGCAGCGACATCCTCGGCAGCCCGCGGATCCTGTTCGCCTTCGCCCGTGACGGGCTGCTGCCGAGCGCGCTCGGGCGCGTGCATCCCGAGACCCGCGCCCCTCACGTCGCGATCGGCTGTTACGCGCTGCTCGCGATCGTGCTCGCGCTTAGCGGAACCTTCGTCGAGCTTGCCGTGTTGTCGGCGCTCACGACCGCCGGCTTCTACATCGCCGGCTGCGCCGCGTCCTGGCGGCTCGCGCGCACCAATTTCACGGGGGGCGGCGCGCCGCTGAACTTTCGCTGGCTCGGCGCCGCGGCGTTCATCGGCATAGCCAGCATGATCGGACTGATCGCGGTCGCGTCGCGCGCGGAGATCCTGGGGCTGTTCGCGCTGATCGGCGCGAGCCTGGTCATTTACTCGCTGCAGACACGCTGGCTGCGGTGGCGCAGTGCGCCGCTGTGACCTGCGCGCGCGTGAGCAATGACTCCACATGGATCAGGGCATCGGTTGGCGTTTCGATCACCGTTTGCTTGATCTTTTTCGGACTAGAGGTTTTCGCGGGCGCACGATCGACGGCGCAGGGTGATACCGGCGTGATCGATGGTCACGGAACCGCCTATATCACGCGCATCATTCCGCTGCCGACCACGGTGAGCCCTGAGGCGCGAAAGCTGATCGGACATCCAGGGATCCATGACGAGGGCGGTTCGCCCCCTTCGCTCGCGCAGATGCGAACCGACACCGACGCATGGCAGGCGCACATGGGCGGGATCGCCGAGACCATGTATCCGGTACACATCGCGCGCGACATGATCGACGGCGTCCCGGTGCGAGTGGTGACGCCAATCGACGTGCCGGCGCACATAGCCATTTATGGCACCTCGGCGGGCGCGACACTCACCGCCGAAGTGGCCCTGCGTCTGAAGCAACTGGGTTTGCCACTGCCCGCCGCGCTTGGCATTTTCTCCGGTTTCGGCGACTTCAGCCGCAACGGTGACTCGGCCGCCATGTACGGACTGGGTGGCGTGGCCGGAGTGGATCCGCCGGGAAAGCTCCCGCCATTCCCGAACTACGTGGGTGCCGCGAATCCCGAGGACCCCATGCTCTCGCCGGTGTATACCGACTTGCGCGGACTGCCTCCGACGTTATTCATCACCAGCGCGCGGGCGACGCATCGCCCTGGGTGGCGACCTGGGGTGCCGCCATGGTCGCCACGGACTCCCCCGGCGCCAGTCAGGGCGGCGCGCCCGACCTGAGCGGTCACACCTTGCGTGAAGTCGTGCATAGCAGCCCGGGCGGGCCGCGCGCGCGGATCTGGTTGTCGAATCGCTTCGGCCGCGAAGCGCTGCGCGTCGGCGCGGTCCATATCGCCGTATCCGCCGGTGAAGGCGGCATCCGCGACGGTACGGATCGCGTCGTGAAATTCAACGACATGCCGTCCGTCGAGATTCCAGCCGGCGCGGCGAAACTGAACGGGACGGCGCGGCCCATTCATTCCTGGTACGTGATCACCGGGATGGATGTCTACGCGCCGGGGGACTCCGCCGTGGTCGCGTTCGGCGATTCGATCACCGACAGATGGCGGTCGACACCGGACGAGGATCGACGCTGGACGGACGACTTCGCGAGGCGCCTCGCGGCGGGTGACCACACTGACGGAAGCGGGGTTTTGGGGGTCGTCAACGCGGGAATCAGCGGCAACCGTGTCCTGCAGGACGATTGGGGTCCGGGCGCCCTATCGCAGATTGGGCGATTCGCGATGGACCACCTGCCCTATGACGGCCTGACCCGGCGTCTGGAGTCGGGCATCGTGCAAATTGCCGCACAGGCCCATTTGCACGGCATGCGCGTAATCGCCGGGACGCTGACGCCCTATCGCGGAAGTGTGTATTACTCCATCGACGGAGACGCCGTCCGCCGGACCGTCAATGAATGGATTCGCACCAGCCCGCTGTTTGACGGCGTCGTGGATTTCGACAAGGCCGTCCGCGACACCCAAGACCACCGGAAACTGGCGGCGGCGTTCGACTCGGACGATCACCTGCACCCCAATGACGCCGGCTGCGAGGCCATGGCGGACGCGATCGATCTGCGCTTGTTTTCACCCGGCAGGTAAAAATCCGCGAACCCGCGATGCGCGGCTCGATCGCCCCACTTCACGATTCAGGAGCGCAATATGCTGCGATTCAAATTACCGCCTCGCCTTTCGTCCTCGCGCGTTTGGGCGCTGCTGCTGGCGGTGTTGGTGGCCGCCCCCCTCGCCTGCGCCCTGGCGCACGCCGATCGCCCGGGAACGGTCGTGGAAATCCATGGCTTGAAGTCGCGATTCCTCTCCACGACCCCCGACGTGACCGTCTGGTTGCCGCCCGGCTATCGCAAGGACGATCGTCGCTATGCGGTGCTGTACATGAACGACGGCCAGAACCTGTTCGACCCGGCAGCGGCTTTCGGCGGCCATGCCTGGGGGGTGGACAAGGTGGTCGCCCGGCTGATGGCGGCAGGAACGATCCACCCGACGATCGTGGTCGGCATCGCCAATCTGGGCGCCGACCGTGCCGGGCAATACACGCCGCAGGCCGTGTACGAGCGCCTGCCCGACCCCGTCAAACGCCACCTGAAGAAGGACGTTCCGGGACACCCGTTCGCGGATGATTACCTGCGCTTTCTCGTCCAGGAACTCAAACCCCTCATCGACCGCAGGTACCGCACGAATCCCGGCCGGGATTCGACGTTCATCATGGGTTCGAGCATGGGCGCGCTCATATCGCTCTACGCGGTCGCCGAATACCCCGACGTCTTCGGCGGCGCCGGCTGCATGTCGCCGCACTGGCCGCTGTTGCTGCCCACGGGTGCCGGCCTGCCCATGGCGGGCGATCACCCGATGTTCGAACTCGAGGTTTCCAACGCGTTCACGGCTTACCTGCGCCAACGGCTTGGCCCGCCCGACAACAGGCGGATTTGGTTCGATCATGGGACGAAATCTCTCGATGCGTACTATTCACCCTATCAGCGACGCATCAACCGGGAGTTGACTTCGCTCGGCTGGCGCCGCGGGATCGATTTCCAAAGCAAGGTATACGCGGGCGCGACCCACAACGAAGAGTCGTGGGGGGCGCGACTCGCCGACCCGCTGACGTTCCTGCTGCCCGCGAAATCGGCGCGGTAGGGCCGGCCCCCGGGCTGCAAAATATTGCAAATTGATGTCAGCGTGGTCATGCTTGCCGTCCGGGACCGCGCCTCGGCGGGACCCCCGCAATCGGGAGACTGCATTGATGAAAACGCCACGCAAGACCCGGCTGGAGGACCTCGCGCGGCTGGCGGGAGTGTCCATCACGACCGCCTCGCGCGCGCTCAATGACAGCCCGGCCGTCAACATCCAGACCAAGCAGCAGATCTGGAAGCTCGCCCGCGAGCATGCCTATCCGTTCCGGACCTACATGCCGAGCGGTCCGACCACCGCCGCCGCGACGCTGTCGATCGTGATTCCGCGCCCCCAGGGCCGGGGCGCGCAGTTGTCCGATCCGTTCATACTCGAGCTCATCGCAGGCGTCGGCGAGGCCGCACGCAGCCGCGGCTGCGACTTCATGGTCTCCCACCTCACACCCACGAGCGCCGATGAACTATTCGAGCTGATCGAGACGAACCGGTCCCAGGGCGTGATCTTCCTCGGCCAGAGTTCGCTGCATTCCGCCTTCAACCGGCTCGCGGAGACGACCGCGCGGTTCGCGGTCTGGGGCGCGGACCTGCCGAAACAGGCCTATTGCTCGATCGGCAGCGACAACCCGATCGGCGCGCGCCGCGCGACTCTGCACCTGACACGGCTCGGTCGGCGGCGGATCGTCTTCCTCGGCGACATCGAGGCGCCGGAATCGATGCAGCGCCGGCAAGGCTATCTCGCCGCGCTCGCGCACGCCGGGATTCCCGTGGATGCGCGACTCACGGTTCCCGCGCATTTCGGCGTGGAGGCGGCGGCGGCTTCGGTGGACGCGCTGATCAACCGCAAGATCAAGTTCGACGGGATCGTCGCGGCGAGCGACCTGATCGCGATCGGCGCCATCCGCGCGCTGTTGCGCGCCGGGATGTCGGTGCCGGACGACGTGTCCGTGATCGGCTATGACGACATCTCGCTGGCCAGCTACAGCCGGCCCGCGCTCACGACGATACGCCAGGACACCGCGCTCGCGGGACGGCTGCTCGTCTCCAAGCTGTTGAACGCCGAATCACGCGGCGACCATCGGTCGGAGCGCCTGCCCACCGATCTGATCGTGCGCGAGAGCTGCGGAGCCTGAAGTTTGGTCAGTTTTTGCATTTTTTTGCAGTCGAATTTGCCGGCGACCGGGGCAATTGCGTCATCGTCGCCAAACGCGCTGCAATCATAACTCATTGTTTTATCTGTCATTCTTTATATCCCGTTGCGGCGTATGGCGGATTCGCCACGCCCTTGCTGAAATTTTGTTGAAAGCATCGTCCAATGTTTGCATAATTTACCCAGATCGAAGTTTGCAAAATTTTGCAATGACCTGGCGGGATTGCCGGGAACTCGGCGTGACAAGAACACTTGGCGAATGGGGAGAAACTAAATGAGGATTCGCATCAAGAGATCGACGGTTTCAGCGGCCGGCTCGCTGCTGCTCGTCTGCGCGGTGGCAAACGCCGCGGCGCAGACGCCGGCCGACGCGTCCGGCGGATCGGACGCGCAGACCACTGCGCCCAAGGGGAAGCAGCAGCGGAAGGACGAGCTTTCCGAAATCGTCGTAACCGGCATCCGCGCGAGCGTCGAGGCCGCGATCAGCGTAAAGAAGCTTTCGAATGAGATCGTCGAGGCGGTCTCCGCCGAGGACATCGGCAAGCTCCCGGACACGAGCATCGCCGAATCCATCTCGCGCCTGCCGGGCGTGACCACACAGCGCTCCGACGGCCGCTCCTCCGACATCAGCATCCGCGGCTTCGGCCCGGACTTCAATGGCACGCTGATGAACGGCCGCGAACAGGTGAGCACCGGCGACAATCGGGCGATCCAGTTCGACCAGTATCCCGCCGAATTGATTCAACAGGTCGTGGTGTACAAGACCCCGGAAGCCGGCATCGTCGGCCAGGGGCTCGCGGGCACGATCGACCTGCAGACGACGCGGCCGCTGGAATACGGCCATCGCACGATGGTGTTTGACATTCGCGGGATCGAGAATTCCAACAAGAATCTCGGAGCGGACTCGACCAACAAGCAGTACCGGGCCAGCTTCTCTTACGTCGACCAGTTTCTCGACCATACGCTCGGCGTGACCTTCGGATTCGCCCGGCTCGACACGCCGGTCGACGGCCAGGAGGTCGGCCTGTACGACCCCTGGCACGCGAACACCCAGGCGGCGGACAGCTACAACTATCACACGAGCGTTCCCAACGGCGTCTACGTCACGAACGGCATCAAGTCGCTCGCAAGCATGGGCGTGGACAAGCGCGACGGCAGCCTCGCGACGATCGAGTGGAAGCCGAACGATTCCTATACGAGCACGCTCGACCTGTACTACACGAGCCGCACATTCGAGAACAACCGCCGTAGCATGGAAGTGAACCTCGGCAATTATCCGCAAACCACCAACTACTCCAACCTGGACATCGTCAACAACAGCCTGATCGGCGCCACGGTTTCGAACCTCGTGCCCCTGGCGAGAAACTTCCTGTACATCACGAAGGACCAGATCCTCGCAACCGGCTGGCACAACAAGTGGAACACCGGAGAGTGGAACTGGGACACCGACCTCGCCTATTCGCGCGCAGTTCGCGATGAGCACGACTATGAGACCCAGGCGACCTACCAGGGCGTGACCGACACCGGCTCGTTCTTGATCCCCTCGAGTTCGGGACCGACGTTCCAGCTGAACAGCTCGTACTCGGATCCGTCCAAAGTGCTCGTCGGCCCGACGATCTACGGCGCCGGCTACAGCCGCTTCCCGCATGTCGTGGACGAGTTGAAGTCCGCGCGCATCGACGTCTCCCACCCGGCCGGCATGTGGTTCAGCACGGTTGCGGCCGGCGTGAACTACGACGATCGCTCGAAGGACAAGCGCCAGCCCGAAGGCGGCCTGAACGCGATTGCCAGCTGCCCCTGCCAGATCGCGAGCCAGTATCTGCTGCCGCCGACGAACCTGGGGTTCTCCGGTACGCCGTCGTCATTGTCCTGGAACGTGCCCGCGGTGCTGGCGAACTATTTCCAGCCGATTCAGACGTCCACCACCGCGAACTACCTGGTCGGCAAGTCCTGGCAGGTGCACGAGAAGCTGACGACCGTGTACGTCAAGGGCAATCTCGATCACGATCTCTCGGACAGCGTCACCCTCCGCGGCAACGTCGGCCTGCAGGTCATCCACACCGACCAGAGCTCGAGCTCGCAATACTTCGACGAGGCCGCCGGCATCCCGCGGCCGATCACGGGCGGCAAGACCTATAACGACGTTCTGCCCGCCGTGAACCTGGTGTTCGGCCTGCCCGCCCAGCAGGACGTGCGCGTCGGCATCGCCCGCGAGATCGCCCGTCCGCGCATGGACCAGATGGACGCGTCGTTCGACTACAGCGCCGCGAACACCGCGCCGTTCATCCCGTCGGCGAACGGCGGCAACCCGCGGCTCGACCCGTGGCGCGCGGACGCGTTCGACCTGTCCTACGAGAAGTACTTCCAGAACAAGGCGTACGTTTCGGCGGCCGCGTTCTACAAGAAGCTCAAGACCTACATCTACCAGATCAACGCGCCTTTCGACTTCTCCTCGTTCAACGCGCTGTTGCCGCCGGGATATCTGCCGAGCGGTGCGACCGAGCAGGCGCTCGGCACCTATACCGCGCCCGCGAACGGAAACGGCGGTCGCGTGGACGGCGTCGAACTCGCGGTGTCTCTGCCCGGCGAGATGATCTCCGACTATCTGACCGGCTTCGGTGCGAATGCGAGCGTCTCGGAAACGGACAGCAGCATCAGCATCCCGGGTCAGGTCGCGGGCCTCTCATCGCAGGCCATCACCCTGCCGGGCCTGTCGAAGACCGTCTGGCAGGCGACCGTGTACTACGAGCGCTACGGCTTCTCGGCGCGGATCGCGACACGCTATCGTTCGAACTACATCGGCGAAATCACCGATTTCGCGGGCGATCGGGCGCTCGAGTACGTGCGTCACGAGCAGATCACCGACTTCCAGACCGGGTATGATTTCACCAAGGGCCGCCTCAGCGGGCTGTCGCTCCTCTTCCAGGTCGACAACCTGACGAACACGCCGTTCATCGACTACGCGGGGATCGGCACGCGGGTTCGGGACTACGAGACCTACGGTCGTCTGTTCTTCCTCGGCGCGAAGTACAAGCTCTGATCGCATGACACCGTCCCGTCGCCGACCTGGCGGCGGGACGGTCTTGTCCGGCACACGATCAACACCCATCGACGATGCCGCAAAGCACCCGCAATCGCGGCGCCGGCAGGGCCACCTCCCTCACGATCGCCCATCTCGCCGGCGTCTCGCAGCCGACCGTGTCCCGCGCGCTGCGCGGCAGCCCGATGGTCAAGGCCGAGACGCGCAAGCGCATCGAGGCGATCGCGCAAAAGTTGCGCTATTCGGTCGATCGGAACGCGTCGAATCTGCGTTCCCGCACGACGCGCACGCTCGCGTTGTTGATCTTCGAGGATCCGACACCGGACGACTCGCTGATCAATCCGTTCTTCCACTCGATGCTGGGCTCGATCACCCGGGCCTGCGCCGAGCGGCGTTATGACCTGCTGGTCTCGTTCCAGCCCCGCTCGGGCGAGGCGGCCGGGGATTTCGGCTGCGAACACCGGGCGGACGGGATCATTCTTCTCGGATACGGCGATTATCACGACCACCGCGTGCGCATCGAGTCGCTCGCCGCGGCCGGAACGCATTTCGTGCGCTGGGGCCAGGTTCAGGACGGCCAGCCGGGCAAGGCGATCGGCTGCGACAATTTCCGCGGCGGCTACGAGGCGACGCGTCATCTGCTCGGCTGCGGACGGCGCCACATCGCCTTTCTGGGCAACGCCACCAGCCACTATCCGGAGTTTCTGGAGCGCTTCCGCGGCTACCGGCTCGCGCTCGCCGAAGCCGGCCTCGCCCCGTTGGAGCCGCTGCAGATCGACGCGTTCAGCACCGAAGGCTCGGGACACGAGGCGGCCTGCCGGCTGCTCGCGGACGGCAGGCCGTTCGATGCGGCGGTCGCCGCCAGCGACCTGATCGCGATCGGTGCGATCCGCGCGTGGAAGGAGCGCTCCATCCGCGTGCCCGAACAGGTGTCGGTCGTCGGCTTCGACGACCTGCCGGCGGCGAGCCTCGCGAGTCCCGCGCTGACGACGATCATGCAGGATACCCGTCTCGCGGGCGTCGTCCTGGTCGAAACGCTGTTGAAGCTGATCCGCGGCGAGCCCGTCGCGGATCGCATGCTGCCCGCCCGGCTGATCGTGCGCCAGTCCTGCGGCACCGTTCAGGCGGTCGCGTCACCGGCGGGCTGAGGCACGCGCAGCGCGAGAAGTCCCGCGATCAGGAAACAGAGCCCGCCGAAGCCGAGCGCGTAGATCGGCGCCCCGCCGAACAGCGTCCGCAGCAACAATCCCAGCAGGCTCGCCGCCACCAATTGCGGGATCACGATGAAGAAATTGAAAATCCCCATGTACACGCCCATTTTCTCCGCGGGCACGCTGTCGGACAGGAGCGCGTAGGGGAGCGACAAAATCGAGGCCCACGCGAAGCCGACGCCGACCATGGACACGAGCAGCCAGTCGGGCCGTTTGACCAGCAGGAAGGAAATCAGTCCGGCGCCACCCAGAAACAAATTGATCAAATGGCTGACGCGCATCCCGGCGACGCGGACCATCAGCGGAATGATCGCCGCGGCGAGCGCGGCATAGCCGTTGTACGCGCCGAACAGCACGCCGACCCAGTTGGCGCCGGCGTTGTACGCGACGGAGTTCGGGTCGGTCGATCCGAAATGGACCTGCGCGACCGCCGCGGTCGAATAGATCCACATCGCGAACAGTGCCAGCCAGGAGAAAAACTGCACCGGCACCAAGCGGCGCATCGCGAGCGGCATGTGGTCCAAATCGTGGATGATCTCGGCGAGCATTCCACCGCCGCGCTCGCCGACCGACAACAGCAACGCCCCGCCCCACGCGAACGCGCCACCGCCCAACAGGTACAGCTGCGGATCGAAGCGGCCGATCCGCACCGCCACCGCCGCCGCGATGCCGACCGCGACCCAGAACCCGCCGCGCCCGCGGGCGTCCCGGCGGGCGCGCATCCGCAC
>JBBISV010000040.1:0-19843 GCA_037441085.1 Gammaproteobacteria bacterium
GGCCGGGTAACACAGACTCGTGCTCTCGTGCGGCACCGGTGCTGAATGCGAATGTCGTCACATCCACGGCGTTGAATTCGTTTGCTCGAGGCCTGGTGTGCGCGATAGTCGATCCCGGTCGGGTAACGGCGACACCTTTCGGCGCGCATCGCTTGCCGGTTATAAAGAGATTCCAGCGACGAATATTCAGGGTTTGGATGCACGCGATCATGTTTCGACGATTTCATTCCATGGTGGTCGGCGGACTGCTTCTCGCCTTGGCCGGTTGCGGCGGCGGCGGGCCGGCCAGCACGGGTGCCACCACGGGTTCCACGAGCACCGGATCCACGGCCACCGGATCCACGAGCGGCGGTTCCACCGGCGGTTCCGCCGGCGCGACCGGTTCCGGGCCGGCCGCGCGTCTCGCGGCCGCTATCGGGCGACCGAGCCGATTGCTGATCGGGCTGGGCGCCCAGGGTACAAATGATCCCATCTCCGCGATCATGTCCCAGAATCTGAAGATCGACATCTACGAGCGCTATCTGGGCACCGGTGATTGGACCGCGTGGAACGCCGCGCCCTGCGACTATGTTTGCGTCGTGGCGAACGCCGCGGATTCCGTCGGCGCGGTCCCGATGTACACCCAATACCAGATGGCGAACAACGGCGACGGCAACCTCGCGGTCTTGGGAGACACCGCGTTCATGACGACCTATTGGAATCGGGCGAGATTGTTGTTTCAGGACATCGCCGCCTACAAGAAGCCGGCCCTGGTGAATCTGGAGCCGGACTTCTGGGGATACGCCGAACGCGCCGCCGCGGGTGGCGATCCGACCAAACTGGCGGCGTTGGTCACGCTCAATCCGGATTGCGCGACGCAGCCGAACGACGTCACCGGTGTCGCCGGCTGTTTGATATCGATGGCCCGCAAGTACGCGCCGAATGCCTACATCGGATTTCCCCCGTCGACTTGGGGTGGAAATACCGACGCGGACGTGATTGCGTTCATGAACGCGGTCGGTGCGCAACATGCGGACTTCATCGTTGCGCAGACCCTGGATCGCGACGCGGGGTGCTTCGAGGCGGCGCCGACCTATTGCGTGCGTTCCGGTACGTTCTACTGGGACGAGTCGAACCAGACTCATCCCAACTTCCAGGATCACCTGGCCAGCGTGACCGCCTACCACCTTGGTATCGGCGGCCTTCCGGTGGTTTGGTGGCAGACGCCCGAAGGGGTGCCCGCGAGTTCACCCGGCGGGGTCGATTACCGCTATCGCGACAACCGGGAACATTATTTCCTCACGCACGCGGCGCAGCTTACGGCGGCCGGCGGCCTCGCAGTGGTCTTCAGCACCGGCGAGTCCCACCAGACCAACATCCTCACGGACGGCGGTCAGTTCCAAGCGCTATCGTCTGCGTACCTGGCGGCCCCCGCGGCACTGCCTTGACTGCCGCCGCCGCGGTGCGGCCCCGGTCAGATCAAGTCCCGCGCCAACGACGCGCTTGACTGCGCATCCAGCGTCACCGAGTGCCGATACGCCGGGTGGTCGACGCCGAGTTCGACGGCGGCGCCCGATTTCATCGC
The DNA here is from genome assembly GCA_037441085.1 of Gammaproteobacteria bacterium. Lineage (GTDB taxonomy): Bacteria > Pseudomonadota > Gammaproteobacteria > Steroidobacterales > Steroidobacteraceae > Bog-1198. The sequence goes on from JBBISV010000040.1 coordinate 1,565, forward strand.
GGCGCGCGCCCCGGCGCCGAGTTCGAATCGCAAGAAATGCACGGCCGAGGTCTTCTGTTCGTTCTCGCGCTCGAGGTCCTCGTCGGCGATGGCGAAGACGCGCTCCGTGCCGACGCCGATCCAGCAGCGTGACTCGACCCCCTTGAGCCGTTCCAACGCGCCGCGGCGTTCCTCCGGATCGGTGTACTCGATCAGCAGAGTCGCCTTGAGGTTGGTGCCGTCGGGGATCAGGGGATTGTAGCTGTCCAACTCCTCCTGAATCGCGTCCGACTCGAAGATCCGCTCGGCGCGCAGCATCTCCTGAATCTGGTATTGGATGGTGAGCCGGTCCTCGAAGCACCAGGTCATGTGCGGACCGATGGCGATGTTTCTCAGGCGCTTGTGATCGAGGATCCGCTGCCGGAAGTCCTTTCGCTCGCGCGCATAGGCCTCGAGCGACATCAAATCCTGGGGCCGCAGCGCCCGCTCAGCGCGCGCCGGCGTGTGGCCGTTGGTGGTCTGCATGATGGTGAATTCCTATATTCCGTAGGCTGTACGCAACAGCGAAAGGGGATGGGTCGGCGGCTTGTCGCCGGCGATGCCGTTCTCGATCTGATGGCCCGCCATCGGGCAGTCGCTCGAATACCAGGCGGCGTCGGATTTCTCGACCCGCTGCATCACGGGTTTGCCGATCTTCATCGAAATGTCGTGGAATTCGCTTTTGACGGCATAGGTGCCGTTGTGTCCAGAACAGCGTTCGATCACCTCGAAGCTCGTGCCGGGAACGAGCTGCAGCACGTCGCGCGTCTTCAGGCCGATGTTCTGGACCCGCAAATGGCAGGGCACGTGATAGGCGACCTTGCCCAGCTCGCGCTGGAAGTCGGTGCGCAGCAGGCCCGCCTTGTGGCGCAGCATCAGATATTCGAACGGATCGAAGATGTGCCGTCGCACCTTTTGCACGTCGGGATCGTCCGGGAACATCAACGGCAGCTCTTGTTTGAACATCAGCACGCAGGAAGGAATCGCGGCGACGATGTCGTGTCCCGCGTCGATCAGGCGCACGAGCTCCGGCACGTTGTGCTCCTTCAGGCTCGCGACCGCCTTCAGGTCGCCGAGTTCGAGCTTGGGCATGCCGCAGCACTTCTCGGTGCTCGTGAGCGTGACGGGGATTCCGTTGTGTTCGAACACGGCGGCCAGGTCGGTGTCGATTTGCGGCTCGTTGCGGTTGCAGTAGCACGTCGCGAAAATCGCGACTCGTCCCTTGGTCGACGCGGTCGGCACGGCGGTGAGTTCCGGCTTGTCGCGCCGCGCTTCGCGGCGGCGGAATGTGTCGCTGTGGTATTCGGGCACGGGTGCGTCACGGTGCACGCCGAGTGTCCGCTCGAGCAGTTTGCGGGCGCCGGGCGACCGGTTCGCCGCGTTGACGATCGAGGAAACCACCGGAATGCCGGCGATGGATCCGACCTGATCCGTCGAGGACAGCACCTTGTCGCGCAGGCTGGTCTCGCCGCGCTCGAATTTCAGGGCCTTGGCCCGCAGCATCAAGTGCGGAAAGTCGAGCGCCCAGGGGTGCGGCGGCACGTACGGGCACTTGGTCATGTAGCACATGTCGCAGAGATAACAATGGTCGACCACCTGCCAGTACACGGCCTTCGGCACCCCGTCGAGCTCGCCGCTCGGGGAGGCATCGACCGCGTCGAACAGGGTCGGAAAGGAATTGCACAGGCTGAAGCAGCGGCGGCAGCCATGACAGATGTCGAAGACGCGCTCGAGCTCCTTGAACAACGCCCCCTCGTCGAGGAACGCCGGATTCTTCCAATCGATCGGGTGACGCGTCGGGGCTTCCAGGCCGCCCTCGCGGGCGCCGGTGCCGTTCTGGTCGCTGCTCATCGTCATTCTCCAGTCGGCGCCCGCCCGCAGCCGCTGTGGGCGGCGGTGCGGGCGGGACGCGCGGTCATCAGCGGACGGTTACAGCGACTCCAACGCCTTCGTGAAACGATTGGCGTGGGACCGCTCGGCCTTCGCGAGCGTCTCGAACCAATCGGCGATGTCGCTGAATCCCTCTTCCCGCGCGGCCTTGGCCATGCCCGGGTACATGTCCGTGTACTCGTGGGTCTCGCCGGCGATCGCCGCCTTGAGATTGTCCTTGGTCGGACCGATCGGGAGGCCCGTCGCCGGATCGCCAACCGCCTCGAGGTATTCGAGGTGACCGTGCGCATGGCCGGTCTCGCCCTCGGCGGTCGAACGGAACACGGCCGAGACGTCGTTGAATCCTTCGACGTCGGCCTTGGCCGCGAAATACAGGTACCGGCGGTTCGCCTGGGATTCTCCCGCGAACGCGTCCTTCAAGTTCTTCTCGGTTCTGCTGCCCTTCAGTTGCATCGTGATCTCCTGGTGGATAATTTGGTGCTCGATCGAGATCGAACCCGTTCGAGCCCTGTAGGGTACGCCGGTCGCGCCCCGCGCAGAAGTCGATATTGCCTATCGATGCCATAGAGCGGGTCAATGACGCGCGATGCCGGCCTCCGGCGGGACGGCCGCGGCCCGCTGGCGCCGCAGTCCGGTCCACGCGAAGAAGCGCCGGACCGGCTCGCCGAGCAGTTCGTGCAGCGCGAAATTGGACCGGACCAGCGCGCGCGAACTGGGAAGGAAATCGAACACCGTCCATTCGGTCGGGGCCCAGACGTGCACCGGAGCCGCGGTCACGGCGAGGCCGGCGGCGCTGAACTCGTGCGCGGCGCGCCACAGGTGTGCGGCGCTCGACACCAACAGGATCCGTCCGACGCCGGAGGCCCGCAGCATCCTCGCGCTGTTGCGCGCGTTCTCGAAGGTGTCGTACGCGCGGTCGTCCACCCAGCGCGCGTGGATTCCGAAGTTGCGGGCGAGCGTCTCGCGCATCGCGGTCGCCTCGATGCGATAGCCGGTGACCAGCACCGGCAGCGAGGTGCGCCGCGCGAGCCAGGCGCCGTACGCGAGCCGTTCGAGCAGGTAAGGATCCGCCTCCGCGCCGCCGTATTCCGGCGCGAAGCTGCGCTGCCCGCCGCCGCCCAGGATCACGATCGCCTGCGCCGTCGTGTCGGCGACGCGCGCGGGGTCCAGGGCCGGGTAGTGCTGGGCCAGCCGTTCGAGCTGCATCGCGACCACGAGCGTCGACAACAGCCACAGCGCGCCGGCGCCGGCGCCGATGAGCGCGAGGCCGAGCCGCGGCGCGCGCGCCCGCGAGAGGAGCCCGGCGAACACGAGCAGCAGCGGCGCCGCCGGCGGCAGGATCAGGATGCGCAGAATCGTCTTCAGAATTTCCATGGAGCCTCGGTCGATCGATGGCGCGGCACAAAGCGCGTAAACTTGGCGGCCTGCCCAGCTTATTACAGAGAGCGAGTGATGTCCGAGCGTACCCGTGAGTGCGTCAGTGTGGAAATCAGCGATGGGATCGCCCGTCTGACGTTGGACAGGCCAGATGCCGCCAATACGATGAACCTCGCGTTCGGGCGCGATTTTCTGAATGCGGCCACGGTGGCCGCGCAGAGCGGGGTGCGTGCGATTCTGCTGAGCGGCACCGGGCGGCATTTCTGCTTCGGCGGCGACCTGAAGGGCATGGTGTCCGCCGAGCGGGACATCGCCGACTATCTCGTCGAGCTGACCGCGAACCTGCACGCGGGGATCGCGCATCTGGCGCGCGCGGCGGCACCCGTGATCGCCGCCGTGAACGGCACCGCGGCCGGCGCGGGCCTGGGTTTGGTGCTGTGCGCGGATCTCGCGATCGCCGCGCGCGGCGCAAAGTTCGTGCCGGCCTATACCGGCGTCGGCCTGACTCCGGATGCGGGATGCACGTACTGGATGCCGCGCGCGGTGGGCGCGAAACGGGCGATGGAATGGCTGGTGACGAACCGCGTACTCGACGCCGACGAAGCGCTCGCGTGGGGGGTCGTCAACCGCGTCGTCGATGATGCACGGCTCCTCGAGGAGGCCGAGGCGCTCGCGCGCAAGATCGCCGCCGGCCCCGCCGGCGCCTACCGGCGACTGAAACGCCTGCTCGCCGAATCCGATCCGGGCTTCGAGGCCCAACTCGCGCGCGAGAGCCACGCGATCGCCGCGCAGGGCGCGAGCGCCGAGGGGCGCGAGGGGATAGCCGCCTTTCTCGAGAAACGCAGCCCGCGTTTCGACGCAGCCTAGCGGCGGCCCTGCGTCGCGGCCGCCGGGCGCGATGCGGTCACGGTCGCGTCGAGGAACAGCCGCGCGACAGCAGCGTACCCACGATCCATAGGTACACGATGATGCGGATCCAGCGGGGCACGCGCATGAACATCGTCCAGGCCGAGCGCAGCGCCCAGCCGAGCACCTGGGTCCAAAATCTCACCCGTTGTCCTGGTTCCTCGCGCGGAAAGTCCGGCAGTGACCGGTGCGCCGCCGGAGCTTGCGCACCGTTCGCTCGGGCCGGCGTGCGCATCGTGGGCGCATCGACGGGCCGGCCCGAAACGAGGCGCGCGCACAGGCTGTCAAGGGCCGCGGTCGCCACGCCGCCCGGCAGGCGCAGCCATTGCACCGTGAGGAATTTTTCCGGAACCCGCGCACCCGCCTGATCGGTGTCGTCGATCGCGACCGGGACCAGAAAGAGATGATCGTCGGCCATGTCGAGCGTCCGATCGACCGCCAGACGCCATTCGCGCCGGAAATATCCCTCGTGCCGGGCCTCGGTGTTGGCCGAGATCACCGCCATGAAATAATCGCACTCGCGAATTTGGCGGCGGATCTTTTGGTCCCAGGCATCGCCGCCGCCCAGCTCGCTTTCATCGAGCCAGACCTCGAGGTCGTGCCGGCGCAACGCGTCGCCGATCGCGCGTGCCTCCACACGATCCTCCGACGCGTAGCTCAAAAAAACCGAACGGGACATGTGGCGACGGATATTGGCACAAATCGGCGCGCGCGAGCTAGCCGGGCGGCCGCAAGTGCGCCACGGGGCGTCGCCGGGGATCGTCTAACGCGGTGCCATCCGGATCGCGCCGTCCAACCGGATCGTCTCGCCGTTCAGCATCGTGTTCTCGAAGATCTGCGCGACCAGCGCGGCATACTCCTCCGGCCGGCCTAGCCGGGGCGGGAACGGCGTCTGCTTGCCGAGCGACTCCTGGGCTTCCTGGGGCAGACCCTGCATCATCGGCGTCAGGAACAGGCCTGGCGCGACGGTCATCACGCGGATGCCGGAGGAGGCGAGTTCACGCGCCATCGGCAGCGTCATGCCGACGATGCCGCCTTTCGACGCCGCGTAGGCCACCTGGCCGATCTGGCCGTCGAACGCGGCCACCGACGCCGTCATCACGATGATGCCGCGTTCACCGTCCGCATTCGGGGCGTTTCCCTGCATCGCGACGGCGGCGGCCTTCGCGACCAGCACGGTGCCGACCAGGTTGACCTCGATCATCTTGCGGAAGAAGGCGCCGGGCATAGGCCCCTGCTTGCCGACCAGCCGGGCGGGTGTGCCGATGCCCGCGCAATTGACCGCGCCGTTGAGCCCGCCCAGCCAATCTCGCGCCCGTCCGACCGCCAGATCGACCGCTGCCTCGTCGGTCACGTCGACCTTCGCGAACGTCGCGTTGTCCCCGAGCGCGGCCGCCGCCTGGCGCCCCTGGGACTCGTTCACGTCCAACAACACCGCCCGGCCTCCCGCGCGCACGATCCGTTCGGCCACCGCGTATCCAAGGCCCGATGCGCCGCCGGTGACGAGCGCGCGTACTTCGCTCAATTGCATGGACTGGTCACTTCTCGCCGTTGATGTATCGATCGAGCTCGCGGTGAAAATGGCGCACACGCTGTTCCTGATCGGACCACAGCGGGCCGCGGAATCCGCGTGACTTCTGGCCGCGCTGCACCGCTGCGACCAGGTCGACGTCCTGGTCGAGGACCTCGCCCAAATCCGGCTTGACATCGACGGGCACGCGCTCGATCCCGGGACGGGTCGCCCCGGTCACATCGAACTCCTTCGGCAGCCCCATCCAGCCCGGCACCGTGTAGCCCGGCTCGTCGACGTAGCGGAACATCGTCATGTTGTCGTAATAGAAGCGCTCCGGATCGGTCGGATGCGGCAGGAAGCGCATGATGAACACGCCCTCCGGATGCATGCCGATTTGGACGTTCGGGAAATAGCCCGTCGCCCAGCGGTGAGCTGCGCGTCGGTCAACTTGTCGTAATAGGCGAGCCCGAATCGTTTGCCGCGCGCGCGCTTGGCGGCCTGGATCGCGGTGCGCACGTCGCGGGCGCCGCCCTGGAACGTTGCCGGGTCGATGCCGGCCTCCTGCATCATGTACTGCTGGTACGGGTCGACGCTGTCTTGGTCCCTGACCCGGTGCGACTTCACGCCGATCGGTACGATCATGCGGCTGAAGCCGTTCGGATAGAGGTCGTACTGGCTGAAGTCCTCCATCACGCCCTGAGTCTGTGGATGAATGTGCGGCAGGTGATAGGTTTCGTAGAACGCGTCGACGCCCGTCTTCCAGTTCGCGCGCCATTCGCTGCGCACGTGCCGCACGACGTGCATCTTGTCGATCTCGTAGTTCTCGATGTAGCCGCGCGGCAGCCCGATCCAATCGCGCAATTCGGGCGCCTTGCCGTCCATGTTGATGAATATCAGCCCGCCGATGTGGTCGCAGCGAACCTCCTTGAGGCCGGGCCGGTGGGCGATCAGGCGCTTGTCGAACGTCGCCTCGTCGGTGATCTTCTCGAGCCGGCCGTCGCAGCCGAACTGCCAGCCGTGGAAAGCGCACGTGAAGCGTGCGACGCTGCCCCGTTCGTTCAGGCAGACCCGGTTCGCGCGGTGCGGACAGACGTTGTAGAACGCCTTGATCGCGCCGTCCTCCTGCCGTACGACGATGAACTCCTCGTGGCCGATCTCGAACACGGTGTAGTCGCCGGCCTCGGGGATGTCCGGCGTTACGCCGGCCAGCAGCCAGACCCGCGGCCACAGCAGCGCCCATTCCTTTTGCATGAATTCCTGGCTGTAGTAGCGCGAGGGATCGGGCACTTCGAGCCCGTTGTCGACCGGAGCTTGCTTGGCCTCGAGCGAGTCCGCCGGGGCGTGAAGGGACATGGGCCACTCGGCCTTGAAATTTACCGACATGTTTGGACTCCGTCGAAGGGGCGTGATGGATCCGCGCTCGATGGTAAGCACCTGCGGCGCGGAAAACAATCAGGACTGACTGTTTTCATGGCTCTGGGGTGCGTTCGCGCGCAGGCTGGCGTTGATTTCCCGTGGGCTCGGGTTGCGGCGCAAGGTCAGGCCGCCGTTGATCTGCAGAACCTGCCCCGTCAGAAAGCTCTCCTCGGAGGCGAGCCACAGCGCGGCGTTCGCGACGTCCTCGGGGGTGCCGATGCGCCCCAGCGGATATTCCTTCACAAACGCCTCGACGAGGCCGGGCAGGGCCATTTCACGCCGGGTCATCGGGCTTTCCGTGAGACCCGGCGCGATCGAGTTCACGCGCACCCCGCGGGCGCCGAACTCGTTCGCGAAACAGCGCACGAGCGCGTCGCCGGCGGATTTCGTGGCGATGTAGGCCGCGTGGTTCCACAGCAGTGCGTAGGCGGACGCGGACGACATCTGCACGATCGAGCCGCCGCCGTGAGCGGACATCAGCGCCGCCATGTGCTGCAGGAAGAAGTACACACCCTTGAACTGCAGTTGGCAGAGCCGGTCGAGTTCCTCCTCCCGGACCTCGAGCAGCTTGGTCATCGGCGCCCATCCGGTGCAGTTGACCGCGACGTCGAGAGCCCCGTATCGCCCGATCGCGAACGAGGCGAGTCCGGCCACGTCCTCGCCGCGGGTGATGTCGCACAGCCGCCAGTCGCCGCCCAGGTCCGCCGCGAGCGCGCGCAATGGTTCCTCGCGGCGCCCCGCGACGATCACGCGCGCGCCTTCGGCGGCGAAACGACGCGCAATCGTCTGGCCCATGTTCTCCGAGCCCGCGGCGCCCAAGATCACCGCGACTTTCCCTTCAATGCGTCCCATCGCTGCTCCTCGATGTTTGAATTCTGCGCAGCGGCTCCGTGCCGTCCCAGTCCTGCGCGGACCGTTCGACGTAACGGTAGAACCTGGCGAGACCGCCACCCGGCTCGTACAGTTCGACCATGTGGCCGAGCGTGCCGCGCAGGTCGAGCATCGCGAATTCCGTGCCCGTCCCGGTCGTCGCCTCGAGCGCGATCTCGACGCCGGCCGCGCGCGCCGCGGCGAGCGTCGCGGCGAGGTCCGTCACGAAATGCGCCACGTGGTGGATCCCCACCGCCTCGCGCGCGTAGACGTCGCGAAGCACCGACGGTGCGTCGTCATGCTGGGTGATCAATTCGACCATCAACGCCCCCGCCTGGCCGTACGCCGAGGTGTGATCCCAGCGTGTCGGGCGGCCGCGATGCAGACAGCGCGACAGCGGGACGTGCTCGAACAGATGAAACGGGCCCCATCCGAACGCGCCGGCGAATTCGACCGCCGAGCGCGCCGGATCCGCCACGTGATAGGCGATCTGCACCGGGCGTGAGGGCAGGCCGAACATGGATCCGCTCCGCGCGCCGCCGGGCCCGGCTCAGGTCAGCCGGCGCAGGGGACGGGCGCCGTCCCAGGCGCGGGCGGCCTTGCGCACCATCGCGAAGAAGGCCTCCACGGCGGGACCGGTCTCGATCAGTTCGATCATGGCGCCGGGGTGGGCGTCAGTCGATACGTAGGCGAACCGCATGCCGTTGGCGGTCGCTCCGTGCTGAACCGGTTCGATGCCCGCTGGCGCGAGCCGGCGCAGATGCTCCTCGACGCTCGGCGTCATCACGCCGACGTGCTGCAGCCCCTCTCCATGGCGGGCCGCGAACTCGGTGTAAATCGACGGCGCGGCATCGTGCTGCACGATCAGTTCGACCTGGATCTCGCCCCATTGCGCGATCGCCACCGACAGGTCGAGTTGCAGCGGCGCACCGCGGAACCACACGTCGCCGAACCGCACGTGCTCCATCAGGAAGAACGGTCCGACCCCGATCTTCCCGGCCCAGTGCGCGACCGCCTCGTCGATGTCGCGGACGACGTAGGCGTTCTGGACGATCGGCCCGAATTGCGGCGCGGCGGCGCTCATCGCCCGCTCAGCCGAGCCCGAGTTCGGTCACGAGCCCGTCGCGCAGCCGGAACTTCTGGATCTTGCTGGAGGACATCGGCCACTCCTCGACGAATCGAATCGCGCGCGGCACCTTGAAACTCGCGACCTCGCGCTTGCAGAACGCGATCAGCTCGGCCTCGGTCGCCTTCCGGCCGGGTTTGAGCTCGACGAACGCCGCCGGCACCTCGACATATTTCTCGTCGGGGATTCCCACCACCTGTGCAAGCTTGACCGCGGCATGACGCGCGAGCAGCGCTTCGATCTCGGCGGCGGCGACGTTCTCGCCGCCCACCTTCAGCATGTCCTTGTAGCGGCCGTGGAACATGATCGTGCCGTGATCGTCGAGCGAGCCGATGTCGCCGGTGTGGAACCAGCCGTCGGCGTCGATCGCCTGCGCGGTCTTCTCGGGGTCCTTGTAGTACCCCTCGAGCGTGCTGTAGCCGCGCACCAACACCTCGCCGCGCTGACCCGTCGCGGCTTCCTCGCCGGTGTCGGGCTGCACGATGCGCACCTCGAGGCCGGGCAAAGGCTTGCCGAGGCGGCTGATCCGCAGGTACTGGTCCTCGTCCGGCGATCCCGTGCAGACGGTGCCCGCCGTCTCGGTCATGCCGAAGCTGCCGACCTGCAGGGCCTGCGGCATTGCACGCATGATCGATTCGGCCACCTCGGGCGGCTGCACCGCGAAGTTCGAGTTCATCAGGCGGATCCGCTTCAGGTTCGCCTTGGGGAAGTCCGGGTGGTAGATCAGGCCCTGCATGATCGTCACGAAGCACGGGTAGGTCGCCGTGACGGCGTATTTCTCCAGCATCCGGAGCGCGACGCCCGGATCGAAATGGCCCATCGTCAAGTACGTGCCGCCCACGTCGAAAATGGCCAGCATCGGCAGCACCGAGGCGATGTGGAACATCGGCAGCGGCGACCAGAAGCGGTCCTCGTGGGTGAGCCGGTAGCGGTGGCGGCCGAGCGCGATCGAATTGCGCACCTGCGCTTCGTGCGTGATCAGGCACCCCTTCGGATGCGCGGTGGTGCCCGACGTGTACAGCATCAGCCCGACGTCGCGCACACGCACGCCGAGGCGCACGCGATGCACCTCGATCTCGGGCACGTCCTCGGCCGCGCGGTCGAACTCGCGCTGCGACACGTATCCGGCGGGCGCCGACTCGCCGATCATCACGATGTTGCGCAGCTTCGGCGCCTGCGCGAGACGCAGGCGGCGTGGGTCTGCCTGGGATTTCAGGTCGGGCAGCGCGCCGCCCAAGCGTTCGACGAAGCTCACCTGTTCGGCGATCGTGTCCGTTGTCACCAGGGTGGCGATGTCGGCGTTCTCGATCACGTAGGCGAGTTCGGACGAGCGGTAGCGCGCGTTGATCGGCACCACTACGGCCCCGCACAGGGCCGCCGCGAAGAACACTTCGACGAACGCGGGACAGGTGTGCATCAGGATGCCGACCTTGTCGCGCGGCCTCACCCCGAGCGCACGCAGGCTGCGCGCGCGGCGGATCGCGCGGGCGGCGAGGTCGGCGTAGGTGAAGGCGGCATCCGGAAACACGAGCGCGAGGGTTTGCGGGTGGCGGTCCGCGGCGGCGAGCAGCAGGTCGCCCATCGTGGTGACCGAGATCCTCAGCAGCGCGAGGTCCTCGCCGACCGCCGCGGCCGGCGAGGAGCGGGGCGCGGGCTTCGGGGCGCGGGCGCGCTTTCTCACCGCGACGGACTGGGCGGTCTTCGATCGCGACTTTGTCACGCGCGCGCGCGGCGGTGCTTTTTTGGATCCAGCCATGGCGTTCAATTCCCTGCTCGATGCAGATGTTGAAGCGGACAGTATCATGCTCGCCCCCGAAAACAAACAGTCAGTCCTGTTTCTTTTTGAGAGTCAGCCTTTTATACTACCGCCCCGAACGAAGAAATAAGTCGGCGGCTCGTGTGCCGTCTCGGGGCAAGAACCAACATCATGACCAATCGTGTGCCGCTCGAACCACCCAAGCACTGGGGCTTGTCCGACGTCGAGATTGCGACGCTGCCGCTGGCATTCCGCGACGGTCTGCTCGCCGGGCGGGTTTGCGTCGTCTCGGGCGGCGGAAGCGGGATCGGCCGCGCGACCGCCTATGTGCTCGCCCGTCTCGGCGCCGAGGTGGTCGTCTGCGGTCGCAGCGCGGAAAAGCTCGCGGCGACCGCCGCCGGGATCGAGAAGCACGTCGGCAAGCGCGTGATGACGCGGTCGATGACGATCCGAGACCCCGAACAGGTCGGTCAGTTGTTCGACGAGGTCTGGGCGCGGCACGGACGTCTCGATGTGCTCGTCAACAGCGCGGGCGGGCAGTATCCGCAGGCCGCGATCGACTTCAGCGTCAAGGGTTGGAACGCGGTCGTCGACACGAACTTGAACGGCACCTGGTACATGATGCAGTCCGCAGCCCGCCTGTGGCGCGACCACGGTCTGCCGGGTGCGATCGTGAACATCGTCGCGGTCGTCAGTCGCGGCATGCCGCAGGTCGCGCACACGGCCGCCGCCCGCGCGGGCGTGATCTATCTCAGCAAGTCCGTCTCGGTCGAGTGGGCCCCGCTCAACATCAGCGTCAACTGCGTTGCGCCCGGATCGATCGGTACCGACGGACTGAACGTCTATCCGCGCGAGGCGGCGGAGGCGTTTGTGCACTCCAATCCGATGAAGCGGCTCGGCGACGTGCTGGACATCGCGCAGGGGGTCGTCTATCTCGCCGCGTCGAGCGGCAAGTTCATCACCGGCGAGGTGCTGACCATCGACGGCGGGCGCCAGAACTGGGGCGAGGATTGGCCGGCCGGAATCCCGGATTATTTCCGGGTCCCGGGCCGCTGAGCACCCTGCGGCGGCGGGCGGGCGCCTCAGGCCGCCGCGGTCGCGAACGGACAGTAGGGCTCGCGCTCGACGAGGTCGAGCACGAATGACAGTTTCGCCATCCCCGAGATCACCGCCATCGCGGTGCCGAGTTCGAGGATTTCCGCTTCGGAGAAGTGCGCGCGCAGCCGCGCGAACAGCGCCGCGCCCAGGTGTCCCTCCATGTTCGACAGCGCGACCTGGCGCGCGTACTCGATCACGGCCTGCTCGGCCGGTGTGAACACGTCGAAGCGTCCCTCCTTGAGCGACTCGACCTGCGCCGCCGTGAACCCGGCTTCGAGGGCGCCCGGCACGTTCTGCTTGTTGCAGGTCCGGCATCCGTGGATCAGCGACAGCTCGAGCCTGGCGAGCTGCTTGTAGCGCTGGGCGACCTTGCCACCGAAGAAGATGTTCATGTAGAACTGCTGCATCACGAATTTCAGCATGTCCGGCGCCTGCGCGAAGACCTCGACGAAGGTCGCGTCCCCGGTCAGCTTGTGCAGCGTGTCCCAGGCCGGCTGCCATTCCGGCGCAAGACGGTCGCGCGTGATCCGTGTGAATGGTGTTTCGCTCATCGTCCTGTCTCCCCTCGATTATTGCCGTGGTCGGTTCGATTCAGCCGCGATCCGCGAGCAGCCCCAGCACCGAGACGCTCGCGACGTTGCGGTTCGGAATGCCGCCGAGATTGTGCGTGAGCCCCAGGGCGGGTCCGGTGCCGCCACGGCCGCGCAACTGGCGTGAGCCTGCGCGGCCGAGCAGCTGAAGGTAGATCTCGTAGGCCATGCGCAAGCCGCTCGCGCCGATCGGATGACCGAAGCATTTCAGGCCGCCGTCGATCTGGCAGGGTATGGCGCCGTCCCGGTCATAGCGTCCGTCGAGTATGTCGCGCGGCGCGCGACCCTCGTCGGACAGGCCCAGGTCCTCCATCAGCACGAGTTCCGTGATCGAGAAGCAGTCGTGCACCTCGATCAGGTCGAGCTCGGCGCGCGGGTCGCGGATCCCGGCCTCGGCGTAGGCGCGGCGCGCCGCGATCGGCGTGGTCAGCGTGTGCGTTCCGTCCCAGGACTCGTGGCCCATTTCCACGCCGTTGCTCGGCGCGAGCTGCAGCGCCTTGATCGAGACCAGGTCGCGCTTGCCCAGACCGCGGGCGATTTCCGGGGTGGTCACGATCGCGCAGGCGGCGCCGTCGCTCACGCCGCAGCAGTCGTAGACTCCGAGCGGGTGGGCGATCATCGGCGCGTCGAGGACCTGCTGGATCGTGATCCGATTGCGCAGGTGCGCCTTCGGATTGTGCGTCGCATTCTCGTGGCTCTTCCAGGACACGTGCGCCATCGCGCGCTTCATCTCGTCGATCGAGTAGCCGTAGGCCCCGGCGTAGGCGCTGGCGAGCTGCGCGAACGCGCCCGGCGCCGTGCTGCCCGGCAGATACAGGTCCTCGAACGTGCCCTTGGTCCGCTCCGGCAGGCCGCCGAAGCCCGTGTCCTTTAGCTTCTCGACCCCCATCGCGAGCGCGATGTCGCATGCGCCGGCGGCCACGGCGTAGACCGCGCCGCGCAGCGCCTCCGTGCCGGTCGCGCACAGGTTCTCCACGCGCGTCGTGGGCACGTTCGGCAGACGCAGCGCCATCGACAGCGGCAGCGATGACTTGCCGGTGCTCTGTTCGTCGAAGAACACGCCCAGCCAGGCCGCGTCGATCCGGTCGCGTTCGATGCCGGCGTCCGCGACCGCTTCGGCGAACGCCTCGACCATCAGATCGTCGGGGCCAAGCGCCCAGCGTTCGCCGAACTTCGAGCAGCCCATCCCGGCGATCACGACCTTGTCCTTGATTCCGCTCGGCATCGTTGCGCTACCTTGGTCCGTTCAAGATCTGGTCGCCTTCCAGAAATAGCGGCGGAATGCGCGCGCGCGGTCCTCATCCTTGATCCGGAACTCGAAGCGCACCGCATCGCCAACCGACAGCTCGCCGGGCTCGATGTCGGTGACCTCCATCAACAGGTTGCCGCCCTCGGCGAACTCGACGTTGCCGTACACGTAGGGAGGTCGCGGCGCGTAGGCCTGCCAGTCCTCGGTGAATGTCTTCACGCGCCCGCTGGAGTCCGCGAGCCGGTGCGGCCGCTGCGTGTCGGTCGCGCGGCAGGCCGGATTCACGCACACGCGCGACAAGGGGAACTGCACCGCGCCGCACCGGTCGCAGCGGCCGCCGGTGAACGCGGTCAGCGCGGCGCGCTTGCGGAAGGCGACCGTGTGCGCGGTGCGCTGATCGCGCTCGGCGCGCATCCCGAAATCCGCGTCGACGAGCCCGCGGTGCGCGAGGTAGCGCACGTAGCTCGTCTCCTCGCGGCGGCGCCCGAGTGCGCTCTCGAGCGCCTGAGCCGCGAGCCGCGCGCCATTCTCGGCGCGCAGCAGCAGCGCGTCGATGCCCTGTCCGAGACCGACCGCGACGATCAGATCGCCCGGCTCGGAGCGGCCGAGCGCCGCGACGATCTCCAATAGCGGCATCGCCGCGCCCGCGTCGCCGCAGCATTGCTGAAGGCGCTCGTCGCAGCGGGCGGCCGACAGCCCGCTGCTCTGGGCGATCCGGCGCGCGAGAGTCATGCCCGTCGGGATCGCCAGGTGGCGGATGTCGGCTGGATTCACGCCCGCGCCGGTGAGCAATTCGCCGATCGCCCGCGGCACGGTCTTCATCGACGACTCGTCGCGGACCCAGCGCTCCTCGAGCGCGTAGTCGAAGCGCGTTCCCGACATCCGATAATGGTCGACGAAATCCGCATTGCGGCTTACCGCACCGAGCAGCCGCGCGAGTGCCCCGTCCTCGTGCGGACCGATCAGCAGTGCCGCCGCCGCATCGCCGTAGGCCAGTTCCTGCGGGCTGCCCACGCGGGTCGCGCGCAGGTCGCTCGCGACCACGAGGCTCGAACCCGCGGCGCCTGCGGCGCCGGCGGCGCCGGCGGCTCCGATCAGCGCCCGCGTGCCTGCGCGAAGCGAGGCGCCGAGGTTCTGGGTGGCGATCGTGTCCGACAGGTCGAGCGCGGACGCGATTAGCACCGCGTCGTCGCGGTCCGCGAAGGGGGCGGTCGTCGAGCAGAACGCGACGCCGGAGGGCGGCGCCTCGCGGCCGGCGAGGCAGTTGCGCGCGGCCGACACCGCCATGGTCAGCGCGTCCTCGTCCCAGTTGCCGACGGCGCGCTCGCCGGAGGGCGCGCTCCGCACCGGCGGATTGAGCCAGCCGGTCTCGGCCGCGATCAGCGCACGCGAAAGACGCAGACGCGGCACGTGCACGCCGCAGGCCAGAATGGAACCGAGGTCCTGCATCGTGTCCCTTCAGCGTTCCCAGTACGGCTCGAGCAGCGGTTTGACGCGCAGCTCGGACGGCACCCGGTCGACGCCGATGCGACGGTCGAGTTCCTCGTGCCAATGGTAGATCCGGCGCTCCTGATAGCTCAACGGGATGCCGCGGAAGCCCGGCGACATCAGCGACTCCTGGATCTGTGGGGCGAACTGCAGGTCCTCGTCGAGGATGCGGTCGAAATTGGCGATGCGCGTCTTCCACAGGTCAGGCAGCGGCCCATCGCCCCAGTCCGGCGCGAACCAATGACACTCGATCCGCATCGAGTCGTTTCCGGTCGGCCAGAACAGCAGGAACGGCGCGCCGGTCGGATCGACCGGCACGACGAGGTTCGGATAGAAGTTGAACGAGGGGTTGTTGTACGCGGAGATCACCGTCGCCGTGTCGATGCGGCGCATGCCGCGCGTGCCCGGATCCTGCCAGTCGGGACGCCGGTTCGGCGTGACCATCAGCGAGTGACCATTGCGGTACAAGGCGATGGTCGTGCCGCGGTGATCGAGGAAGCGGTCGACGGTGTTCTGGTGTATCGACTTCAGGTGATAGACCTCGAGGAACGCGTCGAGCAGCACCTTCACGTTGCAGCGCACCTCGAAGCTCTCCTTCGCGACGAACCGCCAGCATTCGGGTTGGAACTGCCGGAAATACTCGTGGAACGGGCCGACGTGCTCGATCAGCGGTTCGGCATCGGGGTCCTCGTTGATGAATATCCAGTTGTAGAATCGCTCGCAACGCACTGATATCAATGGTCTTGTCGACATGTCCAGACCCGGGAAGTCGCGCTTGTCGCGCAGGTTCACGAGTCGGCCGTCGAGCGAGTAGGTCCAGCCGTGATACCCGCACACGAATCCGTCCTGTTTGCCGCATTCCGCCTTGACGAGCGGAGCGCCGCGATGACGGCAGGTGTTGTAGAACGCGCGGACGACGTCGTCCTTGCCGCGGACGATCAGGATCGGCGTGCCCGTCTTTTTCCAAAGCACGAAGCTGCCGGCGGCCGGCAGGTCATCCATGTGGCAGGCGTACAGCCAGCTGCGCCGCCAGAGATTCTCGGACTCGAGCCGCAGGAACTGCGTGTCGGTGTAGCGACCCGCGGGAATGTCGGGCAGCGGCGGAAACCCCGGTGGCGGCGCGGTGCGTTCCGTCTCGTACTTCATGCCGTCGAGAAAGCGTTGAACGGTTGCGGTATCCATGGATTCTCGTGCCTCGTCGCGGATCGGCGATGAATCGTTAGATTATACCCGCGACTAAAAAAGAAACAGACCTGACTGTTTGTTTTTGGAAAATTGGCAATGAGTGCGGGAGATGCCCGACGCCTGCGCGTCGGGCATCGGATCACTTACCGTCGACTGAAAATGCGAGCAAGACGTTCCCCGGCATGTGAAAAAACATGCCGTAGCCGGAATTCGTGAACACCATGCCGTCGTGCACGACCGGTCCGCCGCCGCCGATGGTGCCTCCACGGCCGCTCGCGCCGCCGAGTCCGCGCACCGATTGCGTCGTGTCGTAGGCCCAGATCACGCGTCCCGTGGCCGCGTCGTAGGCTCGCAGCTGCCCATCCATGTGTCCGGCGAACACCGCCCCCGGAATCGCGGTGATCGCCGCGAGGATGCCTGGGTCGCAGAATTTCCGGCCGCCGCAGGCGTCGACGGCCGGGCGGCTCCACTCGAGACGGCCGGTCGCCGGATCGAGCGCGTAAAGGCCGGGGCGGGGCGGCCCCGCCTTGGCTTGACGCGACTCCTGCGACGCGTCCATTGCATCGGCCATGTCTGATATCGGCACATACACGCGCCGGCCGTCGAAAGCCATGCCGTACTGGATGCCGCCCTGGATCGAGCCGCGGCCGAGGCGCGTCGACCAGACGACCCGGCCCGCCCGCGCCGGATCGACGGCGACGGCGGCGCCGCTCTTCGAGCCGACGATCACGCGCTCGCCGCCGCCGGGCAGCCGCACGAGCATCGTGCCCGCGCCCATGTCGAAGTCCGGACCGGAGCCCGAGGGGCAGCCGTCTTGGTGCACCATGCAGGCGACATTCCACTTGTCATGGGCGACGAGCTGGCGCGACCAGCGGATCGCACCGCTCTTTAGGTCGATCGCGAGCACCGAGTCGCTGCGGGCGGTCCCGGGCCCCGTATAGTTGTTGCCGGTGCCGACGTATAACAGGCCGCGAGTCCGATCGATCGTCGGCGTGTTCCAGATCGCGGCGCCCGAGGGGCCGAATATCTTGACGCCGTCCTTCGTCACGCCCGTCTGGCGCGCCGGCCGGTCGATCGTATACCGCTTCCAGCGCACCGCGCCGGTTGCCGCGTCGAGGGCGACGACGCTGCCGCGAAAAGTGCAGCAAGGATCGGGCTTTGCGGTCGCCTCTTCGAGCGAGGAGACCGGCACGTACAGAGTGCCGCCGAAATAAACCGGTGCGCCCGTGATCGTCGTGCTCGGATGATCGTCCATGCGCACGCGCCACAATTCCCGCCCCGTCGCGGCGTCGACCGCATAAACATGTCCCGTCAGATCGCCGAAGAACGCCTGTTTCAGCGACGAATGCATCGGCGGCACGACGACCGGCGTGCGCACCTCGGCGGTGGTCGAGAACCTCCAGCGCACGCATCCGGTGCGCGCGTCGAGCGCATAGACCGTGCCGTTCTCGCTGCCGACGTACAAGGCGCCATAGGCAAAGCTCGGCTGCGAACGCGCCCGAACCGCGCCTGGATAGACGAACGCCCATTTGAGCCGCAGATGAGGGATCTGCGCGGGCGTCAACCGGGCGACATCGGCCGGTACGAAGTGATCGTTGTCGAGTTCCTGGCCCCAGCCGTAGACGTCCGGCGCGCGCGCCAGGTCGAATTGCGCCGCGGCGCCCGCGCAGCGCGGAGCCGCCGCTTCGCTCGCCGCGCCGAACTTCGCGCCCGTGAGATATTCGGCTACATCGCGCTTGTCCGCGTCGCTCAGGTTCGCGGCCTGTTCCCGCATGATGCCCACGCTGAGCGCGCGAT
>JBBISV010000041.1:0-19626 GCA_037441085.1 Gammaproteobacteria bacterium
TCCGGCAGCGGCAAGAGCACCCTGGCGTTCGACATCCTGTTCGCGGAGGGTCAGCGACGCTACCTCGAATCGCTGAACGCCTACGCGCGCCAGTTCGTCCAACCCGCATCGCGTCCGGACGTGGACGCGATCCACGGCATCCCGCCGACGGTCGCGATCGAACAGCGCACCAGTCGCGGCGGCCGCAAGAGCACCGTGGCGACGCTGACCGAGATCTACCATTTTCTGCGCCTGCTGTACGTCAAGCTTGGCGTCCAGCACTGCCCGGATTGCCACGTGCCGATCGAGCCGCAAAGCGAGGAGGCGATCGCCGCGCGCCTGCTGCGGACCCACCGCGGCCGGCGCGTCGAATTCTTCGCACCGCTGATCGTCGCCCGCAAGGGGCTCTACACGGCGCTCGCGAAATGGGCGCGGGAGCGGGGTTTCGACAGCCTGCGGGTCGACGGCCGATTGTTGCCGACGGCGAAATGGCCGCGCCTCGACCGCTTCGCCCTGCACCACATCGAGCTGCCGGTAGGCGGCGTGACGGTGACCGCAGCGCGCGAACGGGCGCTGCGCGACCGGCTGGCGCGCGCGCTCGAATTCGGCCGCGGCGTCGTCATCGTCGAATCGGCCGCGGAGGCCGGCGGGCCGGAGCGGGCGGCGGAGACGCTCTCGACCAAGCGCGCGTGCCCCGCGTGCGGAACCGGATTTCCGGAGCTCGACCCCCGCCTGTTCTCGTTCAATTCGCGCCACGGCTGGTGTCCGACTTGTTTCGGCACGGGCCAGGAGCTCGCGGGCTTCGATGCCGAACAAAGCGGCGAGGAGTCCGTCTGGACCGAGGGTGCCCCGACGAACGCGGCGCCGTGTCCGGACTGCGGCGGCGCGCGCCTGAACCGCACGGCGCTCGCGGTCAGCTTTCGCGGCCGCTCCATCGCCGCGCTCAGCGAACTCGCGGTCGCGGATTTCGCCGGGGTGCTCGGCTCCTTCAAGCTGCAGGGCCGCGAGCGCGCGATCGCGCGGGACCTGCTCGATGAACTCGAATCTCGAACCGAATTCCTGAGGTCGGTCGGCTTGGGATACCTGCAGCTCGGTCGCGCGGCCCCGACCTTGTCCGGCGGCGAGGCGCAGCGCATCCGTCTTGCGGCGCAGCTCGGCTCGAATCTGCAGGGGGTCTGCTACGTGCTCGACGAGCCGACGATCGGGCTTCATCCGCGCGACAACCACGCGCTGCTCGACACGCTCGAACGGCTGCGCGCGAAAGGCAACACCCTGATCGTGGTCGAGCACGACGAAGAGACGATCCGGCGCGCCGATCACGTGATCGATCTCGGCCCGGGAGCCGGGAAGCTCGGCGGCCGCATCGTCGCCGAGGGCAGCGCCGAGGAATTGATCCGGCTCGAGCAATCGATCACGGGCCGCTGCCTCGCCCGGCCGTCCGCGCATCCGCAATCGCACCGGCGCGCGGTCGACGCGGCGACGCCCTCCATCCGCATCCTTGGGGCGAAGATCCACAACCTACGCGCCGTCGACGCCCGCTTTCCGCTCGGCCGGTTCACCGTCGTAACCGGCGTGTCCGGATCCGGCAAGTCCTCGCTCGCGCGCGGGATACTGCTCGACAACATGCAGCGGCTCGTCGCGGCCACCGGCCGGCGGCGCGACCCCGCCCACACCGGCTGTGTCGCCATTGAGGGATTCGAGCCCGTGACGCGCGTGCTCGAGGTGGACCAGACGCCGATCGGCCGCACGCCGCGCTCCTGCCCCGCGACCTACATCGGCTTTTGGGACGCGATCCGCCGAATTTTCAGCGAGTCGACCGACGCCCGCGTCCGCGGCTTCGATGCCGGCAGGTTTTCGTTCAACACCGCCGGCGGGCGCTGCGAAAGCTGCGAGGGCCAGGGCGTGCGGCGCATCGAGATGAGCTTCCTGCCGAACGTGCAGGTGTTGTGCGACGCCTGCGGCGGCAGACGCTTCAACGAGGAGACGCTGCGCGTGTCGTTCAAGGGCCGGAACATCGGCGACGTGCTCGCGATGAGCGTCGATGAGGCCGTCGACTTTTTCGCCGCGCACCGGCGCGTGCATCACGCGCTGCGGCTGCTCGTCGACGTCGGCCTCGGCTACTTGAGCCTCGGCCAGGCGAGCCCGACCCTGTCCGGCGGCGAAAGCCAGCGGATCAAGCTCGTCGCGGAACTGGCGAAGGCGCGGCCCGACGCGGGGGCGCTGCCCGGAAGACAGC
Source organism: Gammaproteobacteria bacterium (assembly GCA_037441085.1). Lineage (GTDB taxonomy): Bacteria > Pseudomonadota > Gammaproteobacteria > Steroidobacterales > Steroidobacteraceae > Bog-1198. The sequence goes on from JBBISV010000041.1 coordinate 2,216, forward strand.
CGCGCCAGCACACTTTATACGTGCTCGACGAGCCGACGGTCGGACTGCACATGGCCGATGTCGACAAACTGCTGGCGGTCGTGCAACGCTTGGTGGATTCCGGCAATACCGTCGTCGCGATAGAGCACAACCTGGACGTCATGGCCGAGGCCGATTGGATCATCGATCTGGGCCCCGAGGGCGGCGAGGCCGGCGGACGGCTGGTCGCCCAGGGATCTCCGGACGCGATCGCGCGCAAGCCGGCGCGCGGCCACACGGGCAGGTTCCTGCGCGACTTCCTGGCGGTGCGCGGTGCCTGAACATTCCAGACCGCTGATCGCCCTGCTGGCGCTCGCCGTGCTCGCGGCCTGGTGCGTCGGCGTGCTCGACCGCGGCTACTGGACCCCGGACGAACCGCGCGAGGCGGACCTGTCCTGGCGCATGAGCTGGCAGTCGGACAAGGCCGTGCCGCTGCTCGCCGGCGAGGCATTCTGCGAAAAGCCGCCGCTCACCTATTGGTTGGCGGGTGCCAGCATGCGCGCATTCGGCACCGCCGCCTGGTCGGCGCGCCTGCCGAATCTGCTCTACGCATTGATCGCGGCGGCGGCGGTATTCGCCCTCGCGAGGCGCGGCGCGGGCCCGATCGCCGGAGTGACCGCGGCGGCGGCGATCGCGACGCTGCTGCTCGCTTATCAGGTGACGATCTGGCTTGCGACCGACGCGCCCCTGCTCGCGGCCGTCTCGGTGGCGCTGCTCGGCATGTACGAAGGTTTCTATGCCGAACGACGCGAAACCCGGATCGGCGGCTACCTGTTGATGCACGCCGCACTCGCCGTGGGCTTCCTCGGCAAGAGCGCGGCCGCCTGGATGGTGCCGGTGCTCGCACTCGCAGCCTTGATCCTGTGGGAGCGGCGTTGGCGCGAGCTGATCCGCTGGGAGTTGTACCTCGGCCTGCCGCTGCAGGCCGCGGTCATCGGGCTGTGGGTCTGGTTGGTCTATTCCGGCGCCGACGGCCCGGCTCACATCAAGGTCTTTTTCTGGGACAACCTGGTCGGCCGGTTCACCAAGGTGGATGCGCCAGCCGGCCTGCAGTACACGACCGGACATCAAAACACGCCGGGCAAGTATCTGCTCGAACTGCCGCTCTATCTGTGGCCGTGGACGCTGCTCGTCGCGGCGGCGCTGCGCAGCGCCTGGCGGCGCCGGCATGAACCGTCCGCGCGAAGGCGCGCGGTGCGCTTCGCCATCGCGTGCCTGTTGCCGACGCTGGCGGTGCTGTCGGTGGCGGCCACGGCCCGCAACATTTATCTCGCGCCGGCCTTGCCGGGGGCGGCGCTGCTGATCGGCTGGTGGGTCGGCGTCGGCGCGGACGCACGCGATGTCTGGGACCGGCGCGCCGTGAAGGCCACGGCCGCGCTACTGCAGGGAGCCTGCGCGGCCGCGGCCGCCGCCGCCGCGCTGATCGGTTACGATTCGTGGGATCGGTTGTCGTCCCGCGGCGTGTTCGTGCTGGTCTGCGGCCTGGGCATTGCCGTCGCGGCGGCGCTCGCACGTTCCGCCTGGGCGCAGGCCGGACGCGGCCGCTTGCAGGGCGCCTGCGCCGCGCTGCTCGGCGCGTATTGCGCGCTGCTGATCCTGCCGGCCTCGCAGATCTACCCACAGGTCGACCGCTGGCAGGACCTGGAGTCGATCGGCGCCGCGCTCGCGCAGGATCTGCACGCGGCGCCGCTGGTGCTGATTGCGCCGGATGAGACGACGCGCGCGTGGGTCGACATGTATGTGCGCACGTCGGTCGTGCGCGTCGGCGCCATGCCGACCGCCGCGGGCGGACTCGGCCGATTGCGCGCCGTGGCGGCGGCGAACCCGCGGGCGCGATTTCTGACCCTGCTCGGCGGACGCGACTGGTCGCCGCGCGTCGCGGCCCTGGCGCGCCGGCTCGGCTTGCATGCACCCGCCGCATCCCCGCCGGCGCCGGCCTGGATCGCCGCGGCCGGCCTCGAGGTCGCGCGGACGTATGCGCTGCCCTACGGCCGGCGCTATGCCCTGCTCGCGCCAGCGACCAGTCGCTGAAACAACTGGTCGTACTGACCGATCTGCCGCGTCCAGGAGAAATCCTGCGCCATCGCGTTGCGCATCAATCGGCGCCACGACACGGGGTCGGCGAACCAGTCGAGTGTCGTGCCGAGCGCCCATTCGACCGCGAATGAATCATAGTCATTGAAGACACAGCCGGTGCCCGAGCCCGTGGCCGGGTCGAAATGAACCACCGAGTCGGCCAGTCCGCCCGTCTTGCGGACGATCGGCACGGTGCCGTAACGCAGACTGTACATCTGGTTCAGGCCGCAGGGCTCATAGCGCGACGGCATCAGAAACGCATCGCTTCCCGCTTCGATCAGGTGGGCGCGTGCTTCGTCGTAACCGGCATGGAAGGAGACGCGGCCCGGGAATCGCCGGCACAGGCTCTCGAAGAATTCGACATAGCGCAGATCCCCCGCGCCGAGAATCGCGAACGCGCATTGGCGCTGTTCCAGGAATCGCGGCAGCATCGCGACCAACAAGTCGATGCCCTTCTGCTCGGTCAGGCGGCCCACCATGCCGATCAAGGGCACGGCCGGGTCGACGCCCAAGGCGGCCGATGCGATCAAGGCGCGCTTGTTTTCCGCCTTTCCCGCGAGGTCATCGGCGCTGAAATGGGCCGGCAGGTATTTGTCATGCCGCGGATCCCATTCACTGTAGTCGACGCCGTTCAAGATCCCTATGACGCTGTCGAGGCGCGCACGCAGCGTATCCTGCATCCCCATGCCGAGGGCGCCGGCGCAGATCTCGCGCGCATAGGTCGGACTCACGGTCGTGACCACGTCGGCAAGCCGGATCCCGGTCTTCAGCGCGTTGATGATGCCGGCCGCCAGGTCCGCGCCGTCCAGCAACCCCTCTCCGGCCGGTCCGAGCGCAAGGTCCGACAGGGCGCTCGCGGGCATGAATCCTTGATAGCCGATGTTGTGTATCGTCAACACCGTCCGCGACGCGGCGAACAGTCGGTCCCAGGAATACACCGTCCGCAGCAACAGCGGCAGCAGCGCCGTATGCCAGTCGTTGCAGTGGAAAATGTCGGGCGCAAAGGCGAGCCGCTGGCAGGACTCGACCACGGCGCGGGTGAAGATCAGGAACCGGCGGTACTCGTCCGCATCCTCGGTGTAATAGGATCGCCGGTCGAACATCGGCGGACAGTCGACGAAGTAGACCTGATGACCGGAGCGTGGTTGCGGCGCCGTCTTCAGCGAGAATTCATAGCGGATGCCGCCGACTGAAAAGGCGACCTGGGATACCGCCGGTACGTCGACCAGACTCCAGGGGCCGGAGCGCAGATTGCGGTACAGGGGCATGAACGCGCGCACATCGTGACCGAGCCGGCCGAGTTCCGGCGCCAGCGCGCCGGTGACATCCGCGAGTCCGCCGGTCTTGGCGAACGGCATCATCTCGGAAGTCAGGATGCACAGTTTGAGCGCGGCCACGGTGCGAGTTTAGCAAACGCCGCGGCGCAAAACCTCGTGCGGTGACACGGGGACTGTGGCAGTCTTGAACGGCGAACGGAGCCGGCTCGAAATCGAATCACGCTCGAAATCGAATCACGCGCGGGGAAGCCATGGCAAGTACTCGATATGCTGCTCGAAACAACACGGGCCGCTATGTCAGCCGCCTGACCAGCGGCACGCTTGCGGTCGTCATGGCCGGCGGCCGCGGCGAGCGTTTGAAGGCCTTGACCCTGAACCGCTGCAAGCCGGCCACGCCCTTCGGCGGAAAATTCCGCATCATCGATTTCGTGCTGTCGAACTGCGTCAATTCCGGCATCCGGCAGATCGTCGTGCTGACCCAGTACAAGGCGCAATCGCTGCTCCAACACATCCAGCGCGGCTGGAGCTACCTGCGCGGCGAACTCGGCGAATTCATCGAATTGATCCCGGCCCAGCAACAGATCGGCGAAATGTGGTATCGGGGAACGGCGGATGCCGTTTTCCAGAACCTCGAGTTCATCCGCGCGCACAACCCGACCCACGTGCTCGTTCTCGCCGGGGACCACATCTACAAGATGGACTACGGCCCGATGATCGCGTACCACGAACAATGCGAGGCGGACATCACGGTCGGCGTGGTGGACATTCCAATCGAGCGGGCCAACGAGTTCGGCATCGTCACGACGGACGACACCAATCGGATCGTGAAATTTGCCGAGAAGCCGAAGGATCCGGACTCGATCGTCGGACAGCCGGACATGGCGCGCGCGTCGATGGGCATCTACGTGATCGGCCGCGAGCGGCTCGAGAAGATGCTCACCGAGGACGCCGCGAACGAGGCCAGCAGCCACGATTTCGGCAAGAACATCATCCCGCCGGCGATCCCCAAGATGCGGGTGTTCGCCTACCCGTTCCAGGACGTGGAGACCCGGGCGCAGAGCTATTGGCGCGACGTCGGCAATCTGGACGCCTTCTACGAGGCGAACATGGAACTCGTGGCGCTCAATCCGGAACTCAACATCTACGATCACCAATGGCCGATTTGGACCTACCAGGCGCAACAGCCGCCGGCGAAATTCGTGCTCGACGAGGATGGGCGGCGCGGCATGGCGGTCAACTCGATGATCGCCGGCGGCTGCATCATCTCAGGGGCCTACGTCACGCAATCACTGTTGTCGACCGACGTGCGCATCGAGGAGGGCAGCCGCGTGGAGAATTCGGTCGTGCTGCCGACGGTCTCCATAGGCCGCCGCTGCGCGATCCGCCGCTGCATCATCGACGAGAACAGCACGATCCCGGATGGGATGCGCATAGGCTACGACGCGGCGCTCGACAAGGAGCGCTTCTGGACCACGAAGGCCGGGGTGGTGCTCGTCACCGCGGACATGCTGAAGGCGCTCAAGTAGTCCGCGGACCGAGACGCCGCCAGGCCTCGATGACCGTTTGAGCCGGAATGGCGAGCATCGACGGCGCCCCGTCGATCTCGCCGCGCACCAGCTCGACCTGCGCGCCCGCGACGCCCAACGGCCGGTACAAGGACGGTGAAGCCCTGCCGAACAGCACGACCAGCGGACAACCGACCGCAGCGGCGGCGTGGGCGGGCCCCGAGTCCACGGTGATCAGTGCGTCGGCACGGGCGAGCAACGCGACGAGCCTCGGTACCGGCAGATCATCGGCCGCGTTGTGGGTCTTCACGCCACGGGCGAGCGCGGCCACCTCCTCGTTCAGCGCAAACTCCGGCCCCGCCCCGAGCAGCACGATCGTGTGCCGCGGCCGATCCGCACCGACCACGCGGATCACCTCGGCCCAACGGTCGTACGGCCAGTGCTTGTGATTGGTCGCGAGACGCCGCAGGCCGCGCCGCATCGTGCGCTTGTTCCCTACTTGAACCAGGATCAAAGGGACACCGGCGAGCCCCCGCCGCGCCAACCAGGCGTCTAGGTCGTCGCGGTCCGCGGTCGCGACCTCGAGGCCGCAGCCGCGCAGCGCCGTGAATTCGCCCGGCGGCGCGCGGCCGGCCCAGGCGGCAGGAGACACCGCCGCGAACCGGCGCCATTGTTCGGTCGCGTGTTCTCCCGGGCGCAGCGGGTGGTCGCGGACGTCCGCGATCTGCGCCTCCGCGAGGTCGGCGCGTGCGAGCAGCGCGCGCGCCTCGTCACTGTCGTCGCAAAGCCAGGTCGGACCGGCGCCCCGCGCGCGCAGGCGGCTCACGACGCGGCGCTGCTCTGAGGACAGCCAGTAAGGCGTTTTGCGGCTGCGCAGCGAATAGACGTCTCCGACGCCCGGCTGGCCGCGCAACAGGGGTTCGCTCCAGGATCCGGACGTGAGCACGTCGACCGGACGTTGCCAGCGGGCGTGGAGTTCGCGAATCAGGGCGGTCAGCAGGATCATGTCGCCGAACGCGCCGAAACGCACGACCAAGGGGCGGTCGCTCCCGGTGTCTGCGGGCTGCGTTTGGCGGTTCAAGGACTCTCCGGGTCTCGGGCGGCGTGATCGTCGGCAAGTTTACTAGCCCGCGACCCCCGGGAGGCGACCCGACGGACAAAACGGCGGGCGGTGCTATCCTTCCCGCCTGATCGCGCTGCGCGATGCCTGTGGAGCCACAACTTACAATGAACCTGGTGATCGACGTCGGCAACACCCGCCTCAAGTGGGCGTGGGTGACCAGCGCGGGTCTGTCCGACCAAAGGGCGATCGTCCATAAGGACGCCAAGCCGGCCTTGTGGACCGCCGCGCTGTTCGACGCCGGACAAAAACCCGAGCGCGTCCTGGTCGCGAATGTCGCCGGCGAGCGGATGGCCAAGATGCTGGCGCGTTCCACGAAGAAGGCGTTCGGTTTCAAGCCGGAATTCGTCAAGACCGAGCGCAGCTTTCAGGATTTGACCAACGCGTATCTCGACCCGACTCTGCTCGGTGTCGATCGCTGGCTCGCCGTCGTCGGCGCCTGGACCATGGCCCGTTCCACGCTGTGCATCATCGATGCCGGCACCGCCGTGAAGGTGGACGGAGTCGATGCCGGCGGGCGGCATTTGGGCGGGCTGATCGCGCCCGGCATCCAGATGATGCGCGAAGCGCTGCTGGCCAAAACCAGCGACATCGCGCGTGCCGTGGACTTAAGCTCGCCGTCCATGTCGGGTGTCCTCGCCAACAACACCATCGGCGCGGTCTCCCGCGGCGCCGTCTACGCGCTCGCCGGCATGGCGGACCGGGCGGCCGAGACGATCGAACAAAGCACCGGCACGAAGCCGCGCCTGTTCGTCACCGGCGGCGACGCCGGCATGATCACCGCGGCGATGCGCACCCATGGCGAAGTCATCCCGGACCTCGTGCTGCGCGGCCTCGCCGTCCTGGCGACGCAACCGCGCTGACGCCCCCGCGTTCCTTGAAATCCGGGGAACGAGTCTCCATTTGGTGGATATCGGCCGCCATCGGGTACGGGAAAGGTCATGAGCACTCACATGCACGTCGTCTGCGGGAACTGCGATTCGGTGGTCAGATTGCCGGCCGGGCGCCTGGCGGAATCGCCGCGCTGCCCCAAATGCCATGAGCCGCTGTTTACGGGCAAGCCGGTGACGTTGACGGCCGCGAATTTCGACAAGCACGTGACCCGCAACGACCTGCCATTGGTGGTCGACTTTTGGGCTCCCTGGTGCGGTCCCTGCCGCACGATGGCACCGTTTTTCGAACAAACGGCGCGCGCGCTCGAGCCCGGGCTGCGATTCGCCAAACTCGACACCGATGCGGCGCAGGCGCCGGCGGCCAGGTATCAAATCAGGAGCATCCCGACGCTGATCGTGTTTCGGGGCGGCCGCGAGATCGCCCGGGAATCGGGCGCGATGGATGCCGGCCGCCTCACGCGCTGGCTGCGGTCGGCGACCGGCGTATCGGCGGACGGCCGGGCCGCCTAGCCGTTCAACAGGTGCATCACGCGCTCGTGATAGCGCGTTCCCGCGGCGACGTCGCGGGGAACCACGGCATCGATCCGCGCGAGATCGTCGGCGCTGATCACGATCGAGGCCGCGGCGCAGTTCTCCCAGAGCCGATCGGCGCGCGTCGTCCCCGGAATCGGCACGATGTCGTCGCCCTGCGCGAGCAGCCAGGCGAGCGCAAGCTGCGCCGGCGTGCAGGACTTCTCGGTGGCGATGCGCTTGATCTGCTCGACCAGGGGCAGGTTCCGCGCGAAATTCTCCTGCTGGAACCGCGGCGTGCTGCGCCGATAGTCGTCCGCGGCGAGGTCGTCCAGCTTGTCGAACCGCCCCGCGAGAAACCCGCGACCGAGCGGACTGTAAGCGACGAAGCCGATGCCGAGCTCGCGCACCGTCGCGAGGATCCCGTCCTCGGGATCCCGGCTCCAGAGCGAATACTCCGTCTGCAGCGCGCTGATCGGGTGGACCTTGTGCGCGCGCCGCAACGTCGCCGGCGCCGCCTCGGACAAGCCCAGGAAGCGGATCTTGCCCTGCCGGACGAGGTCGCCCATGGCACCGACCGTTTCCTCGATCGGCACCTTCGGGTCGACGCGGTGCTGATAATAAAGGTCGATCGTCTCCACGCCGAGACGCTGCAGCGAGGCCTCGCAGCACGCCCGCACGGTTTCCGGGCGGCCGTCCACGCCGCGGGCCGCGCTGCCCGCTTCGCGGGTGATGCCGAATTTCGTCGCGATGAGCACCGAATCCCGCCGCCCGCGCAACGCCCTGCCGACCACGCGCTCGTTGGTGTGCGGCCCGTAGATATCGGCGGTGTCGAGCATCGTCACGCCGAGATCGAGCGCGCGCTGGATCAGGGCGATCGCCGCATCCTCGTCGGTGGCGCTGCTCGAATAGAATTCGGACAATCCCATGCAGCCGAACCCCAAGGCGGAGGTCTTCAGGCCCACGGCACCAAGCGCCCGCATTTTCAACGGCGGCTCCCGCTCAAGCTTTCTTGGTCAGACCGACGACGACGAGCACGCAACCGAGCCCGAGTGCGGCGCCGCCCGCCCAAGGCGGGATCTGCTTTTCCTGTTGCACCTTCGCCTCGAAGTCGCCGAGCTTCATCACGCTCTTTTCACTCGAATACGTCGGCGCCTGAACGAGGACATACAGGCCGCCGGCGACCAACAGAGCACCCAGAATTGGCAGAATGCGCTTCATTGTATTGACCCATCCATTGCGCCGATTCATCGCGGCCTTCCCATTGTAGTCCGTCGCGGCGCGCTTGTCGGGCGGGATCGTCAGGGGTAGGCTCGGCCGATGAAAATCGATCCGCAGCGATACCGCGTACGCGCGGGCACGGTCGTGGACCTGAAGAAGTGGCCGACGCGCGTCGCGCCGGTGTACCGGAGCGACTCGCACTACGAGAAGGTCTTGGGCGAGCACGTGGCCGACCTGAGCGCCCAACAAGCCCGTCTCTACGCCTCCTCCAGCCATGCGCTGCTGCTGATCTTCCAGGCGATGGACGCGGCCGGCAAGGACGGCGCGATCAAGCACGTGATGTCCGGGGTCAACCCCCAGGGATGCCAGGTCTACAGCTACAAGCATCCCAGCGCGACCGAACTGCAGCACGATTTTCTCTGGCGCACGACGCGCGATCTGCCGGAACGGGGACGGATCGGAATATTCAACCGCTCCTATTACGAAGAGGTGTTGATCGTCCGTGTCCACCCCGAAATCCTGCGCAACGAAGGCCTGCCGGACCCGTCGCTGCGCACCAAGCCGATCTGGCACTCCCGCTATCGGTCGATCGTCGACCTGGAGCGCCACCTGCATGACAACGGCACCCGCATCGTCAAGTTCTTCCTGCATCTGTCGAAGGACGAACAGAGGAGGCGATTCCTGGAGCGCATCGACGAGCCGACCAAGAATTGGAAATTCAGCCGCGCCGACATTGCCGAGAGGCAGTATTGGAAAAGCTACATGCATGCCTACGAGAAATGCCTGAGCGCCACCAGCACCGACGCCGCCCCCTGGTACGTGGTGCCGGCCGATGACAAGCGCACCACGCGCCTGATCGTCTCGAGCATCATTCTCGAGACGGTGGGGAAGCTCAAACTGGAATTCCCGAAGACCAGTCCCGGACGCCGGCGCGAACTGCTGGAATTGCGCAAACAACTCGCCAAATAAGGCGATCCGGCGCGCGGTTCAGCCCGTCGTCGGCGCCGGCTCCCGATGCAGCGCGCGCAGCACCGGCGGGAGCAGGTCCGGCAAATCCTCGGCCATCAGTCCCGGACCGAAGGCAGCGGCCGCCGCGCCGTGCATCCAAACCGCGGCCGCCGCCGCTTCCCACGGCGCCATTCCCTGCGCGAGCAGCCCGACCAGGATGCCGCCCAGGACATCGCCCGCTCCCGCCGTCGCGAGCGTGGGCGGGGCATTGGCGTTGATGATTGCGCGTCCGTCGGGTGCGGCGATCACCGTGTCCGCGCCCTTCAACACGACGATCGCGCCGCAGAGCGCGGCTGCTGCCCGCGCGCGCGCGAGTCGGGAACCGGCCGCGTCGAACAGGCGCTGGAACTCACCGTCGTGAGGCGTCATCACGCAGGATCCGCGTATCGCCTGCATCAGCGCGGGCCGGTCGTCCTTGAACACCGTGAGTGCGTCCGCGTCCAGAACCGTCGGACGCCCCGTCGCGAGCATCGCGAGCGCCCGCGCGCGGGTCGCATCGCCGATCCCCGCGCCCGGGCCGATCAGGAACGCGGACAGGCGCGGATCGCGCAGCCGCTCCGCGAGGTCTTCATCGGCCCGCAGCGGCGCCACCATGATGCTCTCCAACGAGGCCGCGTACACCGGCAGCGCGATTTCCGGCACGGCGACGGTCACGAGTCCCGCGCCGGCGCGCGCGGCGGCGCGTGCGGCCATGCGCGCCGCGCCGGTGGCCGGGTAGCCACCGACGATCAGCGCATGGCCGCGCGAATACTTGTTGTCCCCGAGCCGGACGCGCGGCAACGCGCGCCGCCACAGCGCGGGCTCGTTCTCGAAGGTCCCGACGCGCAGATCCTCGAGCACCGCATCGGCAATGCCGATATCGGCGACGACGACCGCGCCGCACAGCACGCGTCCCGGCAACAACAAATGCGCGGGCTTCTTGCGGAAGAACGTCACCGTCAAGGCGGCCGGCACCGCCCCGCCGCTTGCACCGGTATCGCCGAACAGTCCGCTCGGCACATCGATGGCCACGAGCGGCAGTCCGCCGGCGGCGGCCGCCTCGAGCGTGGCCGCCGCGGCACCCTCGAGGGGACGATCGAGACCCGCGCCGAATAGCGCGTCGATGATCAAGCCCGCATTCTGCAGCGCCGCGGGCGCCAGCGCTTCGACCGGGCCGGACCAGCGATCCGCATACTCCCGCGCCGCGCCGCGCATGCGTTCACGACCGCCCGCCATCGCCACCCGCACCGACCATCCGCGAGCCGCGAGCTCGAGTGCGGCGACCAGGCCGTCGCCACCATTGTTGCCCGGGCCGACGAGCACGACCACCGGCCGCGGGGTCCAACGCCGTACGATTTCGTGCGCGACCGCCTCCCCGGCGCGGGCCATCAGCGCGGCAACGGAGGTTCCGGCGGCGACGGCGCGTCGATCCGCCTCGGCCATCTGGGCGACTTCGAGCACCGCTGAACGGCAGGAAGAGTTCGTCATGGGAGGCGGCATGGAGGTCGAGTTTACTCCCGCCGGCCGTGACGCCGTTATTGCCGCAATGTTATGGTCGGCATCCTCGCGACAACCGTCGCCCGCCCCAGGTAGCCCGAGCGACATGATTGGACATCGACCATGCCTCCGCACCATCGTGGCGATCCACGCCGTATTCACTGCGATCCTGGCGGCGGGCGCCCTGTCGGCGCCGCCCGCGACCGCCGCACCCGTACCCCGCGGCGGCGCGGCCACGGCGCTGCAACCCGGCGCGCCGATAGACCTCGCCGCCTTCGACCGCTCGGAACGGCGCGTACGACTGCCCGACGGCATCACGCTGGGCTATGTCGACCGGGGCCCGCGCGACGGGCGGCCGGTCGTGCTGATTCACGGCTACACCAACGATGCACGAAATTGGGCGCCGCTGTTGCCGTACCTCGACCCGCGGCTGCGGCTGCGGCTGATCCTGGTGGACCTGCGCGGCCACGGCGAGTCGAGCAAGCCGGCGTGTTGTTATGCCCGCATCGACCTGGCCTACGATGTGCGCCTGTTGATGGATCACCTCAAGATTCGCAAGGCCGATGTGATCGGTCATTCGCTCGGCAGCATCGTCGCGCAAACCTTCGCCGAAACCTGGCCGCAGCGTGTACGCAGTGTCGTCTTGATCTCCTCGACCGGCGGCTACCGGGCCGGCTGCCCGAACACGACCCCGGCTGACGCGCCGCCGCTGCCGCAATTGCGCGCGGCGCTGCTGCGCCAACACGATCCGATCGACCCCGACGGACAGTTCATGTCCGACTGGTACGGAACGACCAAACCCGCGGATCCGGAACTGCTGCGGCTACAACGGCGCGACGCCGCCCGGATCCCGGTCCGGGTGTGGCTGGCGATTCTGGATCAGGCGGTGACCGGCATCGATCTGCAGACCACGTTGCCACGGCTCGCGGCCCCGACGCTGCTGCTCTGGGGCGCGAAGGACACCCTGATGGGCGAGGCCGATCGATGTTCGTTGATGCGGGCTCTCCCCCACGCCGAGGTGAAGGTGTTCAAGGACTATGGTCATAACCCGTTCTGGCAGGACCCCGCCGCCGTCGCCGCGGCGATCAATCCCTTTCTGTCGCGGACGTGAGACGCGATGAGCGCGGGAATACCACGCATAGAAATCGGACCGCTGCTCGGCCCGGCATCGCCTGAGCGCGAACGCACCGACCGGGAGATCCTGGCCGCGTCCGCCGAAGCCGGTTTCTTCATCGCCGCCGGACTGGACGCGCTCGCTCCGCTCGACCCCGGCACGCGCGCAAACCTGCTGCGGATATTCGCGCTGCCCGACGCGGCGCTGCGCAAACTCTGGCGCCAAAAATTCGACCCCGCCAATGCCAACGTCTATCGCGGCTGGTTTCCGCTGCAACAGGGGTTTCTGACCAGCAAGGTGGGCATCGACATGGGGCCGGACGTCGCCTATGGACCCGCCGTCGTGCGCGCCGGCGATCCGCTGCGGGAGCACACGCCGCTGCCCTCGTCACGGGAATTGCCGGGCTGGCATGAAACCGTCGCCGCATATTATCTGGCGATGGAACGCATCAGCCGGGCGCTGATGCGTTCCATCGCCCGCAGCCTCGGGCTCGCACAGGAGCACTTCGATGGCGCGTTCGTCAACGGCGGACTGTCGACCCTGCGGTTGATCCGCTATCCACTGCGAACCGATGCGGACCGCGTCGCCGAAACCGATCCGACGGTGTGGGTCGAGCACCGCGGCGAGCGCCGGTATGTCACCGGCGCGCCGCACGTCGATTCAGGGTTCTTGACGCTGCTCGCCCAGGATGGCGTCGAGGGACTCCAGGCGCAGCATCACGACGGCACCTGGCTCGACGTCCCCCCTATCGACGGCACGCTCGCCGTCAATTTCGGCAAAGTGCTCGAGCGCTGGTGCGGCGGCCGGATCAAGGCGACGCGCCACCGGGTGATCGGCAGCGGTCGCGAACGGTTCTCGATTCCTTTTTTCTACGAAGCCGGCGCCGAGGCTGAAATCGCCCCGCTGCCGATCGCGGGTGCGGCGCAGTTCGAACCGTTTCTGTTCGGTGATTATCTCTGGGCGACCACGACCCAGTTCGTGGAATTCAAAGGCATGGAAGGGCTACGGAAGCCGCTGCGGCGCGGTGAATCCGCGACAAATCGCGGCTAGCTTGTTCCCGTCCGGATCGCGCACGTAGGCTGCGTAGAAGTCCGCGTTATATTGCGGTCTCAGTCCCGGGGCTCCCGCGCAGGCGCCGCCATGCGCGAGCGCGGCGGCATGAAAGGCATCGACGTCGGCCCAGGAACGTGCCGCCAACGCCACCATCGTGCCATTCCCCGGTGTCGCCCGCCGCCCATCGAAGGGCTTGCACACCCACAGTGCGATCTCGACCGCGCCGCCGTTCTGGTAGGTGCCCCAGCCCGCCCAACCCTCCCAGTTCTCCTCACCCGGGGTGAGGCAGCGCGACAGGCCGAGCGCGCCCATGGCGGTATCGTAGAAGCCGATCGCGCGGGTCAGGTCATTGGTTCCAAGACAGAGATAAGTGAACATGGAGACCTGCCTCGCCGCCGCGAACGCCGGATTCAGCGCGCCGCCGGCACGCCGATCAAGGGCGCGCGACAACGGCCGGCGAGCGCCGACGCCGAGCACGCGCGCGGCGCAAGGCCGCGATCCATGCAGACGCGGACCTCGGTCAGTTGCGGTTCGGGCCCGCGACTGCAAACCGCGAACAGACCCTGCGCCGGCAGCGACGGATTGGCTCGCTGGAAGTCCTGCACCACCCGGAGCGGCGAGGTGCTGCGCGCGAGCCGTGCGTTGGCGAAGCTGCGCGGGATTGCGACGCTGCGCGCGGCGCGGCGCAGCAGGTCGAAATACGCCTCCGGCCCCAGGCCGCTGCAACTACCGTGCGCCTTCCATTCGTGGAATACGAGCCCACGCACCGGCATCAAATCCTCGAGCCCCCGCGCAACCTGCGCCGGCACCCGTTCGTCGCCCCGGCAGTATTCGAGTCGGCCCCGTTCGCGTTGCGGCCACAATCCATGCACGATGAATCCATACGCCTTCGGCCCCCGGCACTCCGCCGACGACGGCGAACGGGCGCAAAACGACGGCGACCAAGAAAGAGACAACAAGTAATAGGAAAATTGGCCCGCCGGCACGGCCTCGCGCGCATGGCTGCGGCGGTGCGCAAACGCGGCACCGCCCACGGACAGCGCGATGAGCGCCAACCCCAATACCACCCACACCAGCCTGGCCGCGGGCGATCGGTCCGTGTTTGTGGCGCGCGTCACTCGGGTATAATAACCCGCTTTCGACGCCGACTTAGCACAGCGGTAGTGCAACGGTTTTGTAAACCGTAGGTCGGGGGTTCGAATCCCTCAGTCGGCACCAAATTACAGAAAACGCAGGCAACGCCCGGCGACGCGAACACGCCAAGCGCGCTCCATTCGAACCCCCGACAGACAAACCAGTCGGGTTCGACAACGGCGCCCGGCACCGTTGACCGCCGACGGCAACGCCGGCGGCGGCCCCGAAGGGGCGAGGCGCGCAAGCGCCGAGTCACGTCTCCGTCGGATAGTGCATGTACATCGACTGAATCCCGATCCGCCCCGGTCCGGTGAAGCGATTGAGAATCAGGTTCATGCCGCCGAACAAGCCGCTGGTGAGCCGGTCGACCCGCGTTTCCATCCGCACCGAGGCATCCTTGTAGAGCCAGCCGCCCGGTTCGATGTCGATGGACTCGCCGGCCGCCAGCGTCTTGTCGAACACGTTGCCGTAGCCGTGCAGCCACAGGATGCCGTCGCCGGCGTGGCTGTGGAACTTGTCGATGAAAAACCCGGTGCCGCCGAACATCATGTTGGCCACGCCCCGGACGCGTTCGAAGCTGTAGTCGATGCTTTCGGTCGCCGCGAGAAACTGGTGCTCACGCACGTGCAGTTCCCGGCCCTTCTCCAGATGCATCGGCACGATGTGGCCGGCGCCGTCACGGCTGAAGGCGATCATGCCGGGGCCGCTCGCTTCGGTGACGAACACCTGCATGCCGGCCATCATGCGCTTCAACGCGCCGCGCATCGGCTTCAGGCCGATGTTCACGGTCGGATGTTTCCACAGCAAAATGTGATGCTCGAAATAGACCGGAGCCCGCGAGACGTCCACGGTCAGCACCGGCACCAGTTCGCCGGCGATCTGATAGGTCACGCCGCCGAAGGTCTCGGAATCGGCGCCGGTCGGCATCAGCTTCGGCAGGTCGGACACTGCGTCACCCCTCGGTCAAATGTGGAACGGCACGCATGCCGTCAATGCGCGGCCTTCGCCCGCCACACCGCCATCGTGTCGGGCGAGCCCTGCGCGCGCACGTCATTGTCGCTCAGGATTCCCTCCGTCGCCGCGACGAGCGCCTTGCGCTGGAACACCAGGGTCTCGCCGCCGCGCTGATCGAAATCGATGGTCACGAACGCCGTCTTGAGATCGCGCAACAGGCCCACCAGCTGCGCCAGGCTGGTCACGCGCACGCCGTTCACCGAACGCACGACCTCCCCCGCCGGATTCAGATAGCCGGTCGCGAGGTCGTTCGGAAAGAATGGCGAAGAGACGACGACCAGCTCCTCGCGCCCCGGGCCCGGCGGGTCCAGCGCGTCGCTCACCAGCGGGCTGTGCATCATTCCCAGGGTCCGCGCGAGCTGTGGCTTGTCGAGGAATCCGAGGAATTGCCAGGTCGCCTTGGAGAAGACCAGGGGCCCGTAGATGAAGTACGAAGGATAGCGGCCCGCCAGATCGCCGACCAGCGTCGGCCTCCGCGCGCTCACCGGCAGCGCGATGTCGAGCGTCTTGCCGGCGCGCACGACCGTGAGGGCAACCTCGCCGGACTTCGCGATTTTCTGCACCAGGTATTGGAACTCCACGCGCAGATCGTTGCCGATCCTGACCATGCCCTCATCGTCGATGGGCGTGCCGCCGATGTGCGTGATCACGTCCCAGCGCTTCAACGGATAGGCGGCGTCCGGGCGGAACGGCCTGTTGACGATGACCCCGTGGACATTCGCGGCGAGCCCAAGATACGCGCGCAGCGCCGGATTTTGCAGCTTCTGCAGCACGTCGTACATCGCGGGCTTGCCCTCATAGCGGCCGTCGACGATGCCGCGCAGGAACAGGTCGATTTCCTCGTTCGGAATGATGT
Organism: Gammaproteobacteria bacterium; assembly: GCA_037441085.1. Classification (GTDB taxonomy): domain Bacteria; phylum Pseudomonadota; class Gammaproteobacteria; order Steroidobacterales; family Steroidobacteraceae; genus Bog-1198. The sequence goes on from JBBISV010000041.1 coordinate 18,491, forward strand.
AGCCGATGTTCTCCGCGCCGCCGCCGAGCTTGCTGAACGTCAACCCGATCATCTGATTGTCGACGATCGCCGGGCCGCCGCTGTTTCCCGGGTTGATCGCGGCGTCGACCTGGATGCGCAGTCCCGAAACCGGAAAATTATAGGAGACATACTCGATCCGCGAAATGATGCCCTTCGTGATCGACAGCGAGGTGCCGCCGGTCGGATAGCCGTAGGCGAGCACCGCGTCCTTGATCTTCGGTAGTTTCGGCGCAAGCGCGAGCGGCGCATGGCTTTTGAAGAAGCTCTGGTCCTCGAGTTTCAGCACCGCCAGATCGATGCCCGGCGCGACCGCCTCGACTTTGGCGAAGATCTTGTCGCCCGCTCCGTTTCCCTGGATTTGGATCTGGCTCGCGTAGAGCACCACGTGCGCATTCGTCAGAATGCGATCACCGGCGATGACGACGCCCGAGGCCGTCTCATAGGCCGGCGCCTGCTTGGACCAAGGCTTGTACGGGTCGGGGTAACGGACGGTCGCGAATATCTTGACGACCGAATTCGCGATGTCCTTCGCCGGGCCGTCGGCGGCCCGCGCGTGAGCGCCGGGAGCGATCGCCGCCATCAGCAAGGCGAGCGGGAGGTAACGGGATATTCGGGCCTGTATGGGAGGGGTCATGGAACCGTCGGATCGTGGGATGACCGCGACGATGCTACCAGAGTCACTTCGACTCCGCGCCGACCCCGAAGGTGCGGGCGTCCGACCGTCGCCGGACGCGACGGCCGGACGCTAGACCTGGAAAAAAGCGTCCCTGCTACCCATGGCGTCCTTGAGTGATCGCGACGTAAGAACGATCGCATTTCACTGCCACGATCGGGGGCGCGTCGCGAGGCCGGAACCTCGCGGCGCACTTGATCTCTGCAAGCGTGGCTAAACATACCCCAGAACGCACGCGCCGACAAGTTTGTGATAAAAAACGGTCACAAAATAGTCATGATGCGGGTGGCGATCTCGCGGGCGGGATGGGTGCGCGGCGGCCGCTCAGAAATTCAACACGTTCCCGACCCATGCCTTGCCCGAGTCATAGGCAGATGCGCGTTGGCGCAGGGCGGTTAGGTCCCAATCGAGCCGCTTCGCCAGGCCGAGCGCCCGGGTTTCG
>JBBISV010000042.1:0-3768 GCA_037441085.1 Gammaproteobacteria bacterium
GCGCTCAGGTAGTCTCTGCACCTTCCGGCGGTGCACCGCCGGCTTGGCTCAGGATCGCCATCAGCCGAACTGTTAAGGTTTCCCTGAATTCATCCCGTCCACTTCGCGTCTTGCGGCGCGAAGGCACCATTTTTGATGAGTCCCCTGCTCTAACCAACTGAGCTACAGGCCCGACGCCGGCATTCTAGCAAGATCGGCGGCGGCGCGCCGATGCGCCTTCAAGGGTAAAGTACCGTCCTCACCCCTTGAGCGCCGTCTTCCGTGAGCACAACCGTACCGATTCGCACCGCGCTGCCGGCCCTGCCGATCCAGGGGGCGCTTGAGACGCTCGCGGCCGCGCTCGCCTCCGGCCGCCGCGCGCTGCTGCAGGCGCCGCCCGGCGCGGGCAAGAGCACGCTCGTCCCGATCGCGCTGCTCGATGCGCCGTGGCTCGAAGAACGCAAGATCGTCATGCTCGAACCCCGCCGGCTGGCGGCGCGGGCGATCGCGACCCGCATCGCCCACCTGCTCGGCGAATCGGTCGGTGGACTCGCCGGCTACCGGACACGCTTCGAGACCCGCGTCGGCCGCACGACCCGCATCGAGGTCGTCACGGAAGGCATCCTGACGCGGATGCTGCAGCGAGACGCCACGCTCGACGGTTACGCCTGCATCGTCTTCGACGAATTCCACGAACGCATCATCAACGCGGACCTCGGGCTCGCGTTGGCGCTGGAGAGCCAGGACACCGTGCGCGCGGATCTGCGCATCCTGGTGATGTCCGCCACGCTCGAGCTGCAGCCGCTCGCCCGCCTGCTGGGCGACCCGCCGATCATCCGCGCCGAGGGACGCAGCTTCGACGTGCAGACCCGGTACACGCCGCGACGGCCCGAACTGCCGCTCGAGCAGCATGCCGCCCGGGTGCTGGACGCCGCGCTCGGCGAACATGAAGGCGACGTGCTCTGTTTTCTGCCGGGCGCGCCGGAAATCAGGCGGCTGCAGCGCGCGCTCGAAGGCGGCGCGCTGCCGCGCAACGTCCAGGTGCTGCCGCTCTACGGCGAACTCCCCGCGCCGGCGCAGGACGCCGCGCTCGCGGTCGCGCCCGCCGGGCAGCGCAAGATCGTGCTCGCCACGTCGATCGCCGAAACCAGCCTGACCATCGACGGCGTGCGCATCGTCATCGACGCCGGCTTGTCCCGATACGCGGAGTTCGACCCCGCGACCGGCATGAGCCGCCTCGCGACCGTGAAAGTCTCCCAGTCCGCGGCCGATCAGCGCCGCGGTCGCGCCGGCCGACTGTCGGCGGGCGTCTGTTACCGGCTGTGGTCCGAAGGGGCTCAAGTCACGCTCCCGCCCCATACGGACCCGGAAATCCTGCGCGCCGATCTCGCGCCGCTCGCGCTCGAACTCGCGCTCTGGGGTGCGACCGACGCCATGAGCCTGCGCTGGCTCGATGCGCCGCCCGCCGCGAGCCTCGCGCAGGCCCGCGACCTGCTGCGGCGGCTCGAGGCGATCGACCCACAGGGTCGGATCACCGCGCACGGCCGGTCGCTGGGCGGCGCGGGGGCCCATCCCCGCCTTGCGCACATGCTGATCAAGGCGCCGGAACTCGGCGCCGCCGGCCTCGCCTGCGACCTCGCGGCATTATTGAGCGATCGCGACGTCGTCCGGGCCGCGCCCGGACGACGCGATGCCGACCTGCGGCTGCGCGTCGCCGCGCTCGCGGACGGTGGTGCTTCGCTTCCGCCCGGACTCGACGCCGACGCCGGCGCGCTGCGGCAGGCGGCGCGCAAGGCGGCCGAGTGGCGCAGGCAACTGCGTTGCGCCGCCGACACCGCGGACCCCGACAGATCGGTGGGCATGCTGCTCGCGCTCGCGTATCCGGACCGCGTCGCACTTTCACGCGGTGCAGGCGGCCGCTACCTGCTGGCGAACGGCCGGGGCGCGCACTTTGCCGAACCGCAGGCGCTCGCCAAATCGCGGATTCTCGTCGCCGCGGAACTCGACGGCGCCGAGCGCGAGGCGCGGATATTTCTCGCGGCGCCGGTCGAATCGGCCGATCTGGAGCGACTCTTCGCCGCGCAGATCGAGCAGCGCACCGAGATCGTCTGGGACGAGCGGCAGAACGCGGTGCGCGCGCGGCGCGAACGGCGGTTCGGCGCCCTGGTGCTGGACAGCGCGGAGCTCGAGTCGGCCGACCCCGAAGGCCTGCGCGCGGCGATGCTCGACGGATTGCGCCGGCTCGGCATCGGCGCGCTGCCGTGGACACCGGAACTGCGGCAGTTTCAAGGACGCGTTGCGCTGATGCGCTCCGCGGGCGTGCCCGCGCCCGAGCCGTGGCCCGACCTCGGCGATCAGGCCCTGCTGGCGGGGCTGGACGACTGGGCGCCGCCGTGGATCGACGGCTGCACGCGTCGCGAGCACCTGGCCCGCATGGATCTCGCGCATGCGCTCGGCGGCCGCCTGACGCGCAAGCAGCAGGAAATCCTCGCGCGCGAGGCGCCGGGCTCGCTGCGCGTGCCGAGCGGATCGAATGTCGCGATCGATTATCTCGACGGCGGCATACCGACGGTGTCGGTGCGTCTTCAGGAAGTCTTCGGGTTGACGGCGACTCCCTGCATCGCCGCCGGACGCGTGCCCCTGCTGTTGAAGCTGCTGTCGCCCGCGCAGCGGCCGGTGCAGGTGACGCGCGATCTCGTGAGCTTCTGGAACAAGGGGTACCACGAGGTCAAGAGGGATCTCAAGGGCCGGTATCCGCGCCATTATTGGCCGGACGATCCGCACGCCGCGGCTCCCACCCGCCGGGTGAGGCCGCGATGAGCGAGCCGCGCGGCGGCGCCGATCCGCGCGCCGCCGATCATCGAAGCGCGGCGCGCTGGTTCGCGCTCGGCATCGCGCTGCTGATCGTCTGGGGTTCGCTGTATCCGCTGCAATTCATCGCCCCGTCGCTCGCGCTGGTCGCGCAACGGCTCGCACACGTCGCCGCGCACGCGCCGTCGCGCACCGATCTGATCGCGAATTTTCTGCTGTACCTGCCGTTCGGCGCCGCGTGCCGCCTGGGGCTCGGCCGGGGCGGATCGGCCCGCCGCACGATGCAGGCGGCGCTGCTGGGTTCGGCGCTTTCCCTCGCGCTCGAACTGCTGCAGCTCACCACGCCGCACCGGGTGACAAGCGTGTACGACTGGGCGTGGAACAGCGCCGGCGCGTTGTCCGGCGCGCTCGCGGTCGCCTGCTATCTGCGCCTCGGCGGCGAATGGCGGCTCCCCGCGCTCCAGCATCCACGACCCGCCTTCGTGCCCTTTTGCCTGATCGCGGTCTGGTTCATCGGCGAGTTCGCGCCCTACCTGCCGGCCCGCCGCACCGCGCCGCCGCTCGGCGAATTGCTGGCGGCCTTCGCGCACGGACGCGCGCCGGCGGCGGCGCCATGGATCCTTGCGCTTGCACGCTGGTGGATCATCGCCGAATGCCTGCGGCACATCTGGCGCAGACCCTGGCCGCTGCTCGCCCTGGCGGCGCTGATCGCGTCGACGGCGGTCGAACAGGCCTACCTGGGCACCGACCGGCGCAGCGCCGTCGAGCTCTTGTCCTGGTGCATCGTGCCGGTGCTGATGCTCGCGACCTCGGCGTGGCCGGCGCGCGCGCGCGCCTGGTGCACGATCGCCGCGAGGAGCACGAGAAAGCGAACGAGCCAATGAATGAATAGCACGAGATTCATCAGCACATCTCCTTGAACGGTATTGGTTTTCACGATGCAGGAGAAAAGCTCACGTACTCTACTCAACTAGCGCT
>JBBISV010000042.1:3778-19544 GCA_037441085.1 Gammaproteobacteria bacterium
CGGTGCTGGTCTCGTCCAATGTGTGGCCGCCGCTGCCGGCGGCGCGGATCGGCGTCTTCCATTGGATCCCGTTTTCCGGCAGCCTGCTCGCTTCGCGCGATTATCGGCCGTTGCTGGACTCGTTGTTTTTTTACGGCGCGCTGCTGTGGGCGCTGACCCTGGCGTTCGGGAGGCCGCTGGCGGCATTTGCGCTGACGCTCGCGGCGAGCGTCGCGGTGGAGCTTGCCCACTTGTGGACACCGCCGCACCGGGCGGAAATCACGAATCCGCTGCTGGTCGTGGCCTTGCTTGCGGCGTTCGTCGCCGCGCATCGATTTCAGCGCTACGCGTTCGGCGCCGACGGCGCCGACGAGGAGACCGCGACATGACGGACGGACGGCGTTTGAGATACCTCTTCGGCGCGATACTGGCGTCGATGCTGTGTTACACGACCTGGGCGGCGACGCGCCAGCCGCTGCAACAATGGACCGGCCTGACGCGGGGTCCGGACCGCTATTGGACGATCGCGACGCTGCTGGACGCCTATTTCGGCTTCGTCACGTTCTACGTCTGGGTGCACTACAAGGAACGCCGCTGGCTCGCGCGCGTCGCCTGGTTCGCGGCCATCATGGCGCTCGGCAACATGGCGATGTCCGCCTACGTGCTGCTGCAATTGCGCAAATTGCGCCCCGATGCGCCGATGCTCGACATCCTGACCCTGAGGAACGGCTGAAGGCGACCCGATGAAGGCTTATCTGCACCGCCGGATCGTCGCGCCGCTGCTCGCGCTGTTGTCGCGCGGGGTCGCGCCGGACCGGCTCGCGCTGAGCGTCGCCATCGGCATCGTCGTCGGCAACATCCCGATTCTCGGCGTCTCGACGGTGTTGTGCGCGTTGATCGCACTGGCCTTCGGTTTGAACCTGGCGGCCGTGCAGCTCGCGCAGGCGGCGATGGCGCCGACCCAGATCCTGCTGATCATCCCCTTCGTGCGCCTGGGCGAGTGGCTGACGCGCGCGCCGCCGCAGCCCTTGTCGATGGCCGGCGATCTCGCCCTGATCGCGCACGGCGCGGGCCGGGCGATGATCGTGCTGTGGCGCGCGATCCTGCATGCGGGTCTCGCGTGGGTGCTGGTCGCGCCGGCGGCAACCTACATCATCTACAAGGCGCTGACACCGGTGTTCACGCGGGCGGCGACGGCGTTCGGCGCGGGCGCGGGCACCGGGGCCGCGCGCGGCCGCGACGAGCGCGCCTGATCGGGAGTGGTCGGCGCCGGGTTCACAGCCCGTCGAGGCGCAATTGCCCGCCCGCGGAAACCGGCACGCGGAACGCCGCGGTGTTCAGCGCCCGCGTTTCGCCGAGGCCCAGCGCGAGACGGCGGCAGGCGAGTTCGAACCGGCGCGCGAGCAGCACCGCCTCGACCCCCTGACCGGTGAAGCGCTCGCCGAATCGGGAGTCGTTCAAGCCGCCGCCGCGCATCGCCCTGATGCGCGACAACACGTGCGCCGCGCGCAGCGGACGGTGATCGCGCAGCCAGCGCTCGAACAGGTCCTTGACCTCGTGCGGCAGGCGCAGCAGCGTGTAGGCGGCGGTCTGCGCGCCGGCGTCGGCGGCGCACTGCAAAATGCCCTCCAATTCATGGTCGTTCAGCGCCGGAATCATCGGCGCGACGAGCACGCCGACCGGCACGCCGGAGTTCGCGAGTCCTTCGATCGCCTTGAGACGCGCCTGGGGGGACGGTGCGCGTGGTTCGAGCCCCCTTTTCAATTCCGGATCCAGCGTCGTCAGGCTGATCATCACGTGACAGAGCCGGTCCGCGGCCAGCTGCCGCAACAGATCCAGGTCCCGCAGCACCAGATGACCTTTCGTGACGATCGTCACCGGATGACGGAAACGCAGCAGCACCTCGAGAATGCCGCGCGTGAGCCGGTACCGGCGCTCGATCGGTTGGTAGGGATCGGTGTTCGCACCCAGGTTGATCGCGACCGGGCGATAACCCCGCCGCGACAGTTCACCCTCCAAAAGGCCGACGGCATTTTCCTTGTAGAAGAGCTTGGTCTCGAAATCGAGGCCCGCGGACAAATTGAGGTACCCGTGGCTCGGCCGCGCGTAGCAATAGATGCAGCCGTGTTCGCACCCGCGATACGGGTTGATGGACTGGTCGAACGGCAGATCCGGCGAGTCGTTGCGGGAAATGATCCGGCGCGCGGTTTCCGACCGCACCTCGGTTTCGGGCGCGGCAGCCGGCTGGTCAGGCCACCAGCCGTCGTCGGCCGCATCGACATGGCGCGTTTCGAAACGCCCGGCGTCGTTGTCGGCCGCACCACGTCCGAGGATCGGTGAACGCATGGGAATAACTGTACGGATATACAGGCGCGAGCGCAAGCCGTCGGGCGCTTAACCGTCGGTCAACCGGCCGGGCGCCCGCGCGCCTCCGCCAGATGCAGGTTGATCAGCGCGGCCATCCGCTCCGTGGCGACGTCGAAGACGTCGAAGCCCAAATCCGGCAGATCGACGTACTGACCGTCCGGCTTCAGCAGCGGCCTGACCCGCATCGTCTGCTCGATGATCTCGTCGCGCGGCGCGAACACCGTCAGCGGCTGCTTCAGTCCCTTCAGCTTGCGCTCCAGCGGATACCCGGAGGCGGCCCTCAAGGCCGCGCCCGGATTGGCGGCCAGGACCAGGCCGGAGAAGCGGCGGTGAATCAGGGACAGATCATACGGGGGCGCACGAAAAGCGAAACAACCGCGCCAGGCGCCGAGCAGGTGGCCTCCCTCGACGGCCGGCCGCAGCGGCTGCTCGCTGTACTTTTCCAGCTGCCGCTGCTGCTCCTCGCCGGTGAACAGCGGCACGCCGACGACGGCGACCTTGCGCACACCCTCGCCGAGCTGGTGCGCGATCTCGATCGCCTCCAGCGCGCCGACGTTGACGCCGAGCACGTCGATGGGTCCGGCGACCCCCGCCGCGGCGAGCGCATCGATGGTGCTCTCCGCGTACTGTTCCAGCGACAAGGCCCACGGCGGGGCGTCCGAATAGCCGTAGCCGAGCCGATCCGGGGCGAAAGTGGGCCGATCGAGGAGCGACTGCAGCGCCTCCCACATGTCGCCGGCGCGCGGCGACTGGTGCAGCAAAACCAACGGGCGCCCGGCGCCATCGCGGCTGCGCAGGTGCAGCTGGCCGAACCGGGTCGAATAAATGCGGCGCATCAACGGCATGGCGTCCCCATGAGACGGCGCTGCGATCCGACCGGCGCGCCCAATCAGCCGCCGAGAAAGATCTTGTAAGCGGGGTTCTCGGTCTCCTCGCTGTAGGCGTACTGCAGTTCGTTGAGATGCAGCAGAAAGTCGGTGCGCGTCTCCGGCGGCACCTGGATCCCCGCGAGCACGCGCCCGTAGTCGGACCCGTGGTTGCGATAATGGAACAGGCTGATGTTCCACTCGCTCCCGATCGCCCGCAGGAACTTCAGCAATGCGCCGGGCCGCTCCGGGAACTCGAATCGATACAGGCGCTCGTGCTCGAGTCCGCGGGCGTGGCCGCCGACCATGTAGCGAACGTGCAGCTTCGCCATCTCATTGTCGGTCATGTCGCGCACGGTGAACCCGGCACCGGCGATCGTCTGCACGATCGACTCGCGTTCGCTCCTGCCGTTGGTGAGCGCGAGGCCGACGAAGATCTGCGCGCTGCGATCGTCGTCGTAGCGGTAGTTGAATTCGGTGACGCCGCGGTGCCCCAGAACCTCGCAGAAGCGCAGGAAGGAGCCCGGCGCCTCGGGAATCTCCACCGCGAGCAGCGCCTCGCGTTGCGCGCCGATGTCGGCCCGCTCGGCCACGTAGCGCAGCCGGTCGAAGTTCATGTTCGCGCCGCAGTTGATGGCCACGAAGGTCCGGTCGGCGCAATTCTCGCGGGCGACGTAGCGCTTGATGCCGGCGACCGCGAGCGCGCCCGAGGGCTCGGCGATGGAGCGGGTATCCTCGAAGATGTCTTGAATCGCGGCGCAGATCTGGTCGGTCGTCACGAGCAGGATCTCGTCGACGTACTGCTTGACGAGCCGGAACGACTCCTCGCCCACCCGCCGCACGGCCACGCCGTCGGCGAACGCGCCGACGCGCTCGAGTCCGATCCGCCGCCCGGCGCGCAGCGACTCGTACATGCCGGCCGAATCCTCGGGCTGCACGCCGATGATCTTGATCCGCGGATACAGCGCCTTCGTGTAGGCGGCTATGCCGGCGATCAGGCCGCCGCCGCCGATCGGGACGAATATCGCGTCGATCCCGTCGCCGTGGCGCTGCCGCAGGATTTCCATCGCGATCGTGCCCTGGCCGGCGATCACGTCCGGGTCGTCGAAAGGATGCACGAAAACCAGCCCGCGCTCGCGCGCGAGTTCGACCGCGTGATCGTAGGCCTGATCGTAGTCCTCGCCGTGCAGGACGATCTCCCCGCCGAGGTCCGCGACCGCGCGCACCTTGATTTCGGGGGTCGTGACCGGCATCACGATGACGGCGGCGATACCCCGTGTGCGGGCCCCGAGAGCGACCCCCTGCGCGTGATTGCCGGCCGAAGCGCAGATGACGCCGCGCGCCGCCGCGATCGCCGATAGTTGCGCGATCTTGTTGTAGGCGCCGCGGATTTTGAACGAAAACACGGGCTGCAGGTCTTCCCGTTTGAACAGGACGTGGTTGTGGATCCGCCGTGAAAGACGGGCCGCCACCTCCAGCGGGGACTCGATCGCCACGTCGTAGACCTTGGCTTTCAAAATTCTTTCTAAGTAATTCTCTTGCATGATCGGTTCGGGAGTCGCGGGACGGCTACATTAGCCGATGCGCGGCCGGAGGGGTATTCTGGCGTCGCCACGCGGAACGCCCCACGTCTCAATTCCAACGGGCTCCTGCGCACGGCGCCGGGGTTTGGGTACCATTGAACGATGCGCCACTTCATCGCCACGCTTCTCGGGTTCCTGCTCGCCGTCCCGGCATCTTTTGCGGCCTCCGGCAACGTCGTCGCCGCCGCCAACGTGCACGCGCACCTCGAAAGCGAGGTGAGCCGCGTCGGCCCCGGCCAGTCGTTCTGGGTGGCGCTGGTGCTCGACATCGGCGACGGCTGGCACACCTACTGGCGCAATCCGGGGGATTCGGGCCAGGCCACGACGCTCGATTGGACGCTGCCGGCGGGCTTCCGCGCCGGGCCGATCGAATGGCCCGCGCCGCATCGGTTCGTGTTGGCGCCTCTGGTCAATTTCGGCTATGCCGGGCAGGCCGTTCACCTCGTGCGGATCACGGCGCCCGCCGCGTTGCGGCCGGGCGCCCCGATCACGCTGCGCGCGCAGGCCCATTGGCTGGTCTGTTCGAACATCTGCATCCCCGAGAACGCCGCGCTGGAGTTGACGCTTCCGGCGAGCGCGATGTCTGGCGCGATCGATCCCGGCGCGGCGCCGCTGTTTGCCGGCGCGCGCGCACTGCTGCCGCAGCGGCCGCCGGCCCCGGCGACGGCCGCGATCGGCGACGGGCATCTGCGGATCACGCTCGGACCCGCTTGGGGCGCGAGTTTGAGCGATGTGGCGTCCTTGAGTTTCGTGCCATATGACGATGGCGTGATCGCCTATGCGGCGCCGCAGAGCATGTCGCGCGGCGGCGGCATCGACCTGACGATGAAGCTCGGCGACGAACCGCCGAAGGGCGGCGCGATCGGCGGCATCCTGTTCGTCACCACGGCCGGGCACGGCGCCGCGCCGCTCACCATTCCGCTCGCGATCCAGGCGACCGTGACAACCGCGTCGGCGGCAACGCCGACGGCCGCGACCACGCCGACGACCTCGGCCGGAACCGCGACGGCCGCGGCGGCGCAGCCGCCGCATGGGGCCGCGCCGGCGCTCGGCGCGCTCCTCGCGCTCGCGCTGCTCGGCGGGATGGTGCTGAACCTCATGCCCTGCGTGCTTCCGGTGCTGTCGATCAAGGCCTTGGGGTTCGTACAACAAGCGCGCCACCATCCGCACGAAGTGCGCATGAAGGGACTCGCGTTCGCCGCCGGCGTCGTCGTGTCGATGCTCGCCCTGGCGGCCGCGTTGCTGCTGTTGCGCGCGGGAGGGGAACAAATCGGCTGGGGGTTCCAACTGCAGTCACCGTTGTTCGTGACGCTGATGGCCTACATGCTGCTGCTGGTCGGCCTGAATCTTTCCGGTGCATTCGACATCGGCGGCGGCTTCGCCGGCATCGGCGAAGGCTTGACGCACGGCGACAGCCGGCGCGCATCGTTCTTCACCGGCGTGCTCACGACGCTGGTCGCGACGCCGTGCACCGCGCCGTTCATGGCGGCCGCGGTCGGCGCCGCGCTCACGCAATCCGCGGTCGTCGCGTTGGCGATTTTCGGGACGCTCGGACTCGGACTTGCGTTGCCGATCCTCCTGCTCTCCTACGCGCCCTGGCTGCAGCGCCTGCTGCCGAAGCCGGGAGCGTGGATGGAAACGCTGAAACAAGTGTTCGCGTTTCCGATGTACGCCTCCGCCGCCTGGCTGTTGTGGGTGCTGGCGCAGCAGACCTCCGCGATCGGCCTCGGTGCGGCGCTGGCCGGCCTGGTGCTGATCGCGATGGCCGCATGGGCCTATCAGAAGATCAAAACCAGCCGCGGCCGCGCCGGCAGGGTGGCGGCAGCCGCGACCGCAGCGGTCTCGCTGATCGCGGCCGTCTGGCTGCCGGCGAACCTCGAGGGAGCGCCGCGGTCGGACGCGGCGTCGGCCGCGGTGAACGATGCGGGATGGCAGCCCTACGACCCGGCGCGCGTCGCGAAATTGCGGGCCGCCGGCAGACCGATACTGATCGACTTCACCGCCAGTTGGTGCCTGACCTGTCTCGTGAACGAGCGCAACACCTTCTCGGAACCCGCGGTGCGCGCGGTCTTTCGCGACAAGGATGTGGCCTTGTTCAAGGGCGATTGGACCCGCCAGGATCCGCGCATCACGCGGGCCCTGGCGCATTTCGGCCGCGCCGGCGTGCCGCTGTACGTCGTCTACAACGGCGTGCCCGGATCGACCGGGGCGGTCGTACTGCCGCAGGTGCTGACCGCGAGCATCGTCGAAGGCGCATTCGCGGCGCTGCCCGGGAGAATGGCGCATTAGCTCGCCGGAAAATCCCGCGGCCATCGCCGTCATCGACTTCCGGCGCCGCCGCTCCGTGCTGCAGTGGCACGCGCGCGACGGCTCCTGGACGATGCTGGAGAGCGCGCCGGCGCTGGTGCATGGAATCGCATTGATTCGCGGCACCCCGCCCAACATCTGTCTGTACGCGCAGTTGGGACGCCTGCGCCTGCAGATCGGGGCGCATCAGTACGCTCTGTCGGAAAACTCGCCGCGCATCCGGTGTGCGCCGGACATCGCGAGTCTGTGGCTGCGCCGGCGTTTCATCGTGGAGTCGAGCACCGGCGGCCCGCTCTACAGCCACGCCTACTGGGCGGGCCAGGGCCCGGATTTCTTCCGCTGGCTCGCCGGCCATGCGGACGATCCGGATTGGCGCGTGGCGACGGGAAGGCGCTGGACCGAAGGCGTCACCGCCGAGGCGTTGCGCGGTGGTTGAAAGCGCGCGGGCAGCAGGCCGGCCAGCTCCGCCGGCGTCAGGTGTCGCCAGCGGCCGGCGGCCAGGGACCCGAGCGTGATATTGCTGATCCGCACGCGCTGCAGGCGCTGCACCCGATAGCCGAGGGCCGAGCACATCCGGCGTATCTGCCGGTTCATCCCCTGCGTGAGCGTGATGCGAAAGCGGCAGTCCTCGAGGCGTTCGGCGCGGCACTCCTTGGTCATCTCGCCCATGATGCGCACACCGCTGCGCAGCAGCGCGAGCGTCATGTCGGTGACGGGCCGGTCGACCGTGACCACGTACTCCTTCTCGTGATTGTGCTCTGAACGCAGGATTTCATTGACGATGTCGCCATCGTTGGTCAGCAGGATCAGGCCCTCGGATTCCTTGTCGAGCCTTCCTACGGGAAAAATCCGCCCGGGAAACGCGACCAGTTCGAGGATGTTGCCCGGGATGTGCGACTCGCAGGTCGAGGTGATGCCGACCGGCTTGTGGAGCGCGATGTACACCGGCGTCCGTTTGGCCGCGATCGGCGCACCGTCCACGCGCACGTCGTCGGTCGCCTCGACCCGTGTACCGAGCGTCGCCGGGACGCCGTTGCACGTGACCCGACCGTCGGCGATCCATTTGTCCGCTTCGCGGCGGGAACAGGCGCCGCTCTCGCTGATGAATTTATTGATCCGCATCGGTCCTCGTCATGGCTTGTCGAGAAACGCGCCCACGCGCAGCGCGACCGCGGCGGGCGCAAGCGCAAACGGATCATCGCCGAATTCCGGCGCCTCGACATACAGGACGTTCGCCGGCAGTCCGAGCGCCCGCCGGCGTCCGTCGGCCGACGGCGCGCCGAGCGCCAATATCAGGCAGGGCTGCGTGATCGCGGACAGGCGGTCGAGCGCGTTCGCGCCGAACAACACCAGGCGGCGGACGAGATCCGGCGCCGCGGCCGCCACATCGAGCGCAACGCCCGATCCGTCACCGACGCCGAGCAGGTCGATCCGTCGCAAGCGCAGGTCTCGAGCGAGATCGCGCATCGCCGCGGCGCCCGTGCCGAATTCGGGCGTCGACGGATCCGATTCGCCGCAACCCGGCAAATCGGGAGCATAGACCGACCGCTGCGCGGCGATCGATTCGAGGAAGCCGCCGAAGGCGCGGCTCGATCGATCGCTCGCATGCGCGCAGAACAACGGGCATTGTTCGTCGAAGCCGCCGGTTGCCGGAAACGCCGTGCGCACGTGCAATTGTCCGAAAGGTAATTCGAAGTAAGCGCGACGCGTGCGGGTCCGCGCAGGCCGGGGCAACTCCGGATGCGACCGCTTAGCCACCGCCCACCTCGATCAGAAACACGTTGTAGCGTCCAACCAACATTAATTTTCTCGTTTTCCGTCAATAAAGCTAGATTCCTGACCGATGCGCCGCTAGAGTGTTGCACGCACGCAATCAGGATTTTTGGGGAAGTAAGGCAGACTAACCCGTTGGTGAAGAGCGCCCAAGACGGCGCCGCTCAAATAAGGCATGGGGATTTCGAAGCCGGGCATAGCCCGGCTTTTTTCTTGGGGCATGGCCAGCGCCCCTCCGACTGGAACTCACTCGAGGCGGTCCCAAACGCGCACCATGTCGACGTGGCGGCCGTTGGCCGTCGATTCGCGAATTCGCTGCACCAGCTGCCGGCGATCCGCCGAAACGCGATACTGATCCTCGATCGTCTCACCCCCATCGTCGGGAACGGCCTCGACCAGCAACGCCTGCCCCGACCATCCACAAACCGGATGGGCGTCGCGGCCATGGCGCGCGCGCACCTCGGCCGCCAATCGGTCCGACGGTTGACAGACCCGGCTTTCGCCCCCGGAACTGAACGCAACGACGCCACCCAACTGCTTGATCACAAGGTCCTTCCCCGGCCAGCGCAACGCGTCCACGAGCACCGCGACCGACGCTTCGCCGACCAATCCCTGCGGGTCGTCGCTTTCCGCCGCATTGAGCCGCCAATGGCCGCTGAGATCGGCGCCCGCCGCGGGCGCGGCGGTCAGGCGTTGATGCGCGCAGCCGGCGATCAACAGGGTCGCAAAAAGCCATCCGGCGCGCATGCAGGGCCTCCACCACTCGATTGGCCCCCGTTATAGAACGGCGCGCTCGAAGCTACAAGCGGTGGTCGCGGGTGGATGGCGTGGCGGAGTCGCGGGCTCCAGACAGCCAAATCCGGCCGCCGCAGGGCTCGAAACACAGGCGCACGGACTCGATCCGCCGCAGTGTACGCGCACCGCAGGTCAGGCGGCCGCCCGCAAGGTCCGCCCGGATCAGGTCCACCAGCGACGCGCTCGGCTCGGCGGCATCCACCGGCGGCAACGCGTGGGCGACGATGCGCGCCTGAACTTCGTGCGGTCGCGGTGCGTTGCCGAGCACGGCACGCTTGAAGCGGTCGAGCACGACCAGCACGCGGTTCAGGGAATTGTCGCTGACATCGCTCGGCCTGCCGTCCCCGCCGCCCAAGCGCAGGTGCAACAGGCCGCCGACACTGCGGCGTTCATCATGAATGCACAAGGCGAGTGCGCCGCACAAATCTGCCGTCAACAGCAGTGGCTCCGGTGACACGTGATACGTGTCGGCCACCACCTCGAACTCGTTCAAATCCCTGAGCATGCATGGCCTCGAGGCCCCCGAGACAGGGGCGGCGCCCATGCTGCCGGCGAACCGCCGGTGCACGCTGCCGAGCGAATCACGTTTTCGACGATCTCCCGCGCCCGGATGCACCGGCTAGGCCGGATCGCGCACCGGAATTTTCAAATCGGCGAGCACGCGCTCGGCCTCTTCCTGCGTTTCGCATTTCTCCGCGTCGCGGACCAGCTTGCGCGGCAGGTGGGGCGCCAACAGTTCGATGAACTCATACATATAGGCGCGCAACAGCGCCCCGCGCCGAAAGCCGACCCAGGTGGTGTGTCCGTCGAACAAGTGCCTCGCGTCGAGCACCAGGAGATCCGCGTCGCCCGCCGGATCGATCGCGACGCTGGCGACGATGCCGACGCCGAGGCCGATGCGCACGTAGGTCTTGATCACGTCCGCGTCGCGCGCTGTCAGCGCCACGTCGAGCGAAAGTCCCGCCGCCTCGAACAAGGCCGGCAGCGAGGATCGGCCCGAGAAGCTGAACACATAGGTGACGATCGGATGTTCCGCCAGCTTCTTCAGGCTCAAGCGGCCGGCACCGGCGAGCGGATGACCGCGCGGCACGACGACCGTGCGGTGCCAGCGATACACGGGCAGGCGCACGAGATGCGGGAACAGCTCGTCCGAACCGGTCGCGATCGCGAAGTCCACGCGGTCGCGCGCCACGAGTTCGGCGATCTGCTCGGAGGTGCCCTGGTGCAGGTGCAGGCGGACCTTGGGATATTTTACCCGGAACGCACGGATCACCGACGGCAGAACGTAGCGCGCCTGCGTGTGCGTGGTCGCGATCGACAGGCTGCCGCCGTCCGCCTTGCGCAGCTCCTGCGAGGTGCGCCGGATGTTCTGCATTTCCCGCAGGATGTTGGTTGCGCGCGCGATGATCTCCTCGCCCGCGCCGGTGATGCGCGTCAAGGCCCGGCCTTCGCGCTCGAACAGGCGGAATCCGAGCTCCTCTTCCAGCATCTTGATCTGCCGGCTGACGCCCGGCTGGGACGTGTGCAGCTGCCGGGCCGCAGCCGTGATGTTGAGCCCGTTTTCGTGCACCGCGACGAGGTAGCGCAGCTGCTGCAGCTTCATCGGGCGCACCGCTGATCACATTCGCGCATGACGACATGCGGGAATGTTCGTATCCGGCCGGACGACGCCGACATATAGTTTCGATCCGATTTCAATGCCATACGCATGAATTAGAGGCTCCGTGTCCGAACTTCCACAAGCTTTGCACGACCGGGCGTCCGACAGTATCCGGCAACTGCGCGAAGCCGTCGCGGCCCATGGGAAAGTCTGCTACGCGAGCAGCCTCGGCGCCGAATCGATGGTCTTGACGGACCTGGTGTGGACACAGGCACCCGGAATCGACGTGTTCACCGTCGACACCGGGCGGCTTTACCCCGAAACCCTCGACCTCGTCGAGCGGATCGAGCGCCGCTACGGGCGACGCCTGAAAATCTACTCTCCGGACGCCCGGGCGGTCGAGTCCTGGGTGGCGCAGCATGGCATCAACGGCTTTCGCGCGGGCACCGACGAGCGCCGCGGCTGTTGCGCGGTCCGCAAGCTCGAACCATTCCGTCGCGGGATCGCCGGTTACGCGGCCTGGATCACGGGTATCCGCGCCGAGCAGTCCGAAGTTCGGGCCCTCGCCCAAGCGTCGGAGTGGGATGCGCAAAACGGCCTGTACAAGATCAGCCCGATGCTCGCCTGGACCGACGCCGAGATCTGGCAGTACATCCGGGCGAAGCGCCTGCCCTACCATCGCCTGCATGATGCGGGTTTCCCCAGCATCGGCTGCGCGCCCTGCACCCGCGCCGTGGCGGCGGGCGCCGATCCCCGCTCGGGCCGCTGGTGGTGGGAGCGGGACGATGCGCGCGAATGCGGGCTGCATCCGCGCACGCGCCGGGCCGTGACCTCGCTGGGCTGAACCATGCGCTATTTCCCGGTCTTCTTCGATTTGCGACGGCGGCGTGTCTTGATCGTCGGGGGCGGCGAAGTGGCGCTGCGCAAGCTGTCCCTGCTCGAGCGGACCGGCGCGGACATCACGGTGGTCGCCCCCGTCGCGGATCCACAAATTGCGGCGCGGGCGGCCGACGGCGCATTGCAATGGTTCCCGCGCGAGTTTCTTCCGGACGATCTGCGGGGGATCAGCCTCGTCATCGTGGCGACTTCGCGGCGTGCGGTGAATCGATGGATCGCGCTGCAATGCGACGCCCGGCAGATCCCGGTCAATGTCGTCGACGACCGCGAAGCCTCGCGCTTCATCGTCCCCGCGATCGTGGACCGCGATCCGGTGATCGTGGCCGTCTCCACCAGCGGCGCGTCCCCGGTGCTCGCGCGGCGCGTGCGCGAGCGGCTCGAAGCGCTGCTGCCGCGACGGCTTGGCGAATTGGCGCTATGGCTCGCGCGGATGCGCTCTTCGGCCCAGCGCCTGCGCGATACGTCCGCCCGCCGCGATTACATCGAGACGCTGATCGACGGACCGGCGGCCCGGCGCCTGATGGAGGGCGATACCGAAGGGGCCACCGCGATTGCGCACGACCTGCTGTCGCGCACGGCCGGCGGCGCCTGCGCGCGCGGCGAGGTGATTCTGGTCGGCGCCGGTCCGGGCGACCCCGAATTGTTGACGCTGAAGGCGCTGCGCGCGCTGCAGGACGCGGACGTGATTTTGTACGACCGCCTGGTCTCGGCGGGCGTGCTCGATCTGGCGCGGCGCGACGCGGAGCGGATTTGCGTGGGCAAGAGTGCCGGCGGTGCCGCAACGCCGCAAGAAACCATCAACTCTCTGCTGATCGAACAGGCGCAGCGCGGCCGGCGCGTTGTACGGCTCAAAGGCGGCGATCCATTCGTGTTCGGCCGCGGCGGTGAAGAACTCGAGGCGCTCGCCGCCGCGCGCATCCCGTTCAGTGTCGTGCCGGGCATCACGGCCGCACTGGGGGCCGCCGCGGCCGCGGCCATCCCGCTGACGCACCGGGACCATGCGCATAGCGTCACGTTCGTGACGGCTCACGCCGACGGCGCGGGGCCCGCGCCGGATTGGCGGGCGCTGGCCAGGCCCGGGCAAACCGCGGTATTCTATATGGGTCTTGCCCGCATTGAGCACATCGCGGCGCAGTTGATTGCGCACGGCGCGCCGCCCGATCGCTCGGCCGGCGTGGTGTCCGCCGCCACGGGGCCGACACAACAGGTCATCGTCGGAACGTTGTGCGACATACACGCGCGGTGCGCCGATGCGGCGCCCATGTCGCCCGCCTTGCTGATCGTCGGTGAGGTCGTCGCGCTCAGGGAAAGACTCGATTGGTTCAAATCCGCGGCCGCGGCACGCGCAATGTCTGCGAGCGCCTGAGGCCGCCTCGAAGGACGTCAACGCGATGATTGCACGATTTCCGGAACAACAAGCCGTCGCGACCGATGCGGTGATCGTCGGCGCGGGTCCCGTCGGCTTGTTTCAGGTGTTCGAACTCGGTCTGCTCGGCCTGAAAGCCGAGGTCATCGATTCGTTGCGCTCCCCGGGCGGGCAGTGCACCGAACTGTATCCCGACAAGCCGATCTACGACATTCCCGCGGTGCCGGTGTGCACGGGCGCCGAATTGACGCAGCGACTACAGGAACAGATCGCACCGTTCGCACCTGGCATGCATTTCGGCCAGGAGGTCACGCGCGTCGAGCGGCAGGCGTCGGGGCGCTTCCTCGTCGGCACATCGACCGGCGCGCTGTTCGATGCGGGCGTCGTCATCATCGCGGGCGGCGTCGGCGCATTCCAGCCGCGCCGACTCGACGTCGAGGGGGCCGGCGAACTCGAAGGCCACGCGCTGCATTACCGCGTCAGCGATCCGGCGGCGTTCGCGGGGCGCGAACTCGTCATATGCGGCGGCGGGGATTCGGCGATCGATTGGGCGGTGGCGCTCGCCGACAAGGCTCACAGCGTCGTCGTGGTGCACCGGCGCGCCGAATTTCGGGCGGCGCACGCGACGGTGGAAAAGCTGCGGCGCCTGCAGGACGAAGGACGGGCGGACATCATGATCGGCAGCGTGCTGGCACTCGATCGGGACGGCGGCAAATTGACCGGCCTTCGGGTGCAATGCAACGACGGCCTGACGCGCCGCCTCGCGGCCGACCAGATCCTGGTGTTTTTCGGACTGCACCCGAAGCTCGGGCCGATCGCCGAATGGGGTCTCGCCCTCGAACGCAAGGCCTTGAAAGTCGACACGGCGCGCTTCGAAACCTCGATACCGGGGATATTCGCGGTGGGCGACATCAACACCTATCCGGGCAAGAAGAAGCTGATCTTGTCCGGGTTCCACGAAGCCGCGCTCGCGGCGTTCGCCGCCAAGGAACATCTGTGCCCCGGCGAGAAAGTGCGGCTCCAATACACGACCACGAGTCCGATCATGCATCGGCGGCTGGGAATCGACGCGGAATCCGACTCGGCGGCCGCGTAAGGACTCGGGATAAAAATATCCCCGGTCGGGCCGGGGATCTTAGTGGAACAGGTGCCGGGTAAATACCCCGCACGTCCGTCGGCGGTTGATGCGCGGCACAAAAGTGATCCAGCGCTCGACCTTTTTGAGATCACGTCGCCTGTTGCACCCAGGTGACGTCTATGAAAACACCGTCAAAACGAATTCGCTGCCACAGTAACATCAGAATTAAATAATTCCAATGGATTTCGTCAGTTAAATCGCTTTAATAATGTCTTTTCGCAACACAACATAGTTGTCGGCAAAATGTGACAGTCGCGCAACATTCCGGGTCCGCCCGGAGTCGGCAATGCCCGCTCGCAAAGCCGATGCGCTACTCTTCGGGTTTTCGGCCGACGCGGCGCAACTTTTAGGGGCTCGAGGAATGAAATATCTGCACACGATGGTCCGGGTCGCGGACATCGACCAATCGCTGCGTTTTTATCGCGACGCGCTCGGACTCGAACTGCTGTCCCGACGCGACTATCCGCAGGGAAAATTCACGCTGGTATTCCTGGCGGCACCCGGCGATTCAGACGCGCAGGTGGAACTGACGCACAACTGGGATCCCGAAACCTACAGCGGCGGCCGCAATTTCGGCCATCTAGCCTACGAAGTCGACGACATCTACGCGGCCTGCAGACGGCTGATGGACCACGGCGTGACCATCAACCGGCCGCCGCGCGACGGCCACATGGCTTTCGTGCGCTCTCCGGACAACATTTCGGTGGAGCTGCTCCAAAAGGGTCCCGATCTGCCGCCCGCCGAGCCGTGGGTGTCGATGGCCAACACCGGCGTCTGGTGAGCGCTAGAACATCTGCGATTCGCCGGGAGGCGTGATCTCGACCGTCTTGCGCGAGGCGATGAATTCGCCGGTGATCATCTCGTCGTAGGACTGGCCCGGACCGACCATCGGGTACACGCCGGCATCGGGATCGATGAGAACCTCGAGGAATGCCGGCCCCGGAAAGCCGATGAATTCCCGCACCACGCGCGGCACGTCCGCCTTCTTGTCCAGGCGCACCGCATACTCGAATCCGTCGGCGAGGGCGGCCTTGACGAAGTCCTTCTTGTGCAGGCTCTTGTCGCTGGCGCTGAGGCGGCCCTTGAAGAACAGCT
>JBBISV010000043.1:0-19092 GCA_037441085.1 Gammaproteobacteria bacterium
CTCGGGCGCCGGCGCGCTCACGCTTGACGCCGGCCGGCCGGCTGGAGCCGCGCCCACCGTCGTCATCGACAGCTTCGCCGACGCCGTCGCGCGCGCATCGCCCGCGGTCGTCAACGTCTACACCGCCCGCGTGGTCACCGAACAGACGCAGACTCCGCCGCTCGCGCAGCTGTTCGGGGACTTCTGGCCGACCTACCGGCAGCGCGTCGAGCGCAGCTTGGGCTCCGGCGTGATCGTCAACGCCGACGGCACGATCGTGACCAACCAGCACGTGATAGCGGGCGCCGAGTCGATCATGGTTCAACTCGCCGACGGACGCGTCGCCGAGGCGAAGATCGTCGGCCAGGATCCGGACACGGACCTCGCGGTGCTGCACCTCTCGCTCGGCAAGCTGCCGGTGATGCCGCTCGGCCGCTCCGACAAGCTGCGCGTCGGCGACATTGTGCTCGCGATCGGCAACCCCTACGGCCTGAGCCAGACCGTCACCCAGGGCATCGTGAGCGCCACCGGTCGCGGCCAGCTCGGGCTCGCGACCTTCGAGAATTTCATCCAGACCGACGCCGCGATCAACCCGGGGAATTCCGGCGGCGCGCTGATCGACGTCCGCGGCGAGCTGGTCGGCATCAACACCGCCGTGCTCAACCGGGCCTACGGCGGTCCCGAGGGGATCGGCTTCGCGATCCCGGTGAACCTCGTCCGCGGGGTCGTGCGCCAGATCCTGGAGCACGGCCACGTGATCCGCGGCTGGCTCGGGCTCTCGCCGCAGGACTTGAGCGACGCGCAGGCGGCGCAGCTCGGGATCGCCGGCGGCGGCATCACGGTCGTGAACATCCTGGTCAAGAGCCCGGCGTACGAGGCCGGGGTCCGGCCCGGCGATCTGCTGACGCGGCTGAACGGCGAGCCGATCGCGAACGCGCAGGAGCTGGTCAGCCGGGTCGCGGCCTTGAAGCCCGGGACGATCGTGACCCTCGGCGGCAGGCACGGCGCCCGGCCGTTCGACTACCGCTTTGCGGTGATGGAACGCCCGACCCGCCCCGCGCAGGCGCCGCAATGAGCGCGCGGCGCCGCCCGGGTCAGCCCGGCGTGCGCCGAATCCGCGCACCGAGCTGCTGGAACTTCTCCTCGATGGCCTCGTAGCCGCGGTCGATGTGATAAATCCGCTCGATCTCCGTGCGGCCGTCCGCGATCAGCGCCGCGAGAATCAAGCTGGCCGAGGCGCGCAAATCCGTCGCCATCACCGGCGCCGCGGTCAGGCGCGGGACGCCCTTGATGATCGCGGTGTTGCCCTCGAGCCGGATCTCCGCGCCCATGCGCCGCATCTCCAGCATGTGCATGAATCGATTCTCGAACACGGTCTCGATGATCGTGCCGACGCCGTCGGCGACCGTGTTCAGCGCCGCGAACTGGGCCTGCATGTCGGTCGGAAACGCGGGGTACGGCGCCGTTCGGATGTCGACCGCCCGCGGCCGCCGGCCGCGCATGTCGACTTCGATCCAGTTCTCGCCCGTCGTCACGTCGGCGCCCGCCTCCTGCAGCTTGCCGATCACCGCGTCCAGATGGCCGGGGCGCGCGTTTTTCACGCGGATTCGGCCGCTCGTGATCGCGCCGGCGACCAGATAGGTGCCGGCCTCGATGCGGTCCGGCAGCACCTCGTAAGAAGTGCCGTGCAGTCGTTCGACGCCGTCGATGGTGATCGTGTCGCTGCCGGCGCCCTGGATCTTCGCGCCCATCGCGATGAGGAAATGCGCCAGATCGACGACCTCCGGCTCACGGGCGGCGTTTTCCAGCACGGTGCGCCCCGAGGCGAGCGCGGCCGCCATCATCAGGTTCTCCGTGCCGGTGACGGTCACGGTCTCGAGCACGAAACGCGCCCCGTGCAGCCGCTCCGCCCGCGCCTTGATGTAGCCGTTCTCGATGTGGATGTCCGCGCCCATCGCCTGCAGCCCGGCCACGTGGATGTTGACCGGCCGAGCGCCGATCGCGCAACCGCCGGGCAGGGACACGTCGGCCTGGCCGAAACGCGCGAGCAGGGGCCCGAGCACCAAGATCGACGCCCGCATCGTCTTGACCAGCTGGTACGGCGCGAAATACTCCCGGATAGTCGAGGCGTCGACCTCGATGCGCATCTTCTCGTCGACGGTCACGGACACGCCCATCCGGCCGAGCAGCTCGATCATCGTCGTCACGTCCTGAAGGTGCGGGACGTTGGAGACGATCACCGGCCCGTCGGCGAGCAGGCAGGCCGCGAGAATCGGCAGGGTTGCGTTCTTGGCGCCCGAAATGCGGACGTCCCCGTCGAGCGCGATGCCGCCGTGAATCTGCAATTTGTCCAATCGATGCTCCTGTTGTCAGCCGCGGCCCCGCGACTCGAATTCCTCGGGCGTGTACGCCTGCAGCGCGAGCGCATGGATCTCGTTGCCCATCGCCGCTCCGAGCGTCCCGTAGACCATTTGATGGCGCTGGAGCGGCCGCTTGCCGGAGAAAGCGGCGGCGACGACGACGGCCTCGAAATGCACGTTGTCGGCGCTCTCGACGACCGCGGTGCTGCCCGCGAGCCCCGCGTGAATCAGTTGGGCGATCTGTTGTGGATTCATCGACTGTCCTCCCTCGTCGGCCCGGTCGGCCGAAGTTTACAAACAAAGCGCGTCGCGGCCCAATCCGCGCACGGCGCCGAACCGCGCTATCATTCGCGCATGCAACGCGCGTTCACTGACGACGACCTGGTCGATGCGGCCCGCGAGGCCATCTCGATCGAAATCGACGGCCTGCGCGCCCAGCTGCCGCGGCTCGGGGATGCCTTCGCGCAAGCATGCCGGGTCTGCCTGGCGTGCCGCGGCCGCGTCGTCGTCACCGGCATGGGCAAGTCCGGCCATATCGCCGGCAAGCTCGCCGCGACGCTCGCGAGCACCGGCACCCCGGCCTTCTTCCTCCACCCCGGCGAGGCCAGTCACGGCGACATCGGCATGATCACGCGCGACGACGTCGTCCTGGCGCTGTCGAATTCAGGCGAAACCGCCGAGATCCTGACGATTGTACCCGTGATCAAGCGCCTGGGCGTGCCTCTGCTCGCGATGACCGGAAACCCGGCCTCGGCGCTCGCCCGCGCGGCCACGGTGCACCTGCACATCGGCGTGCCCGCGGAGGCCTGCCCGATGAACCTCGCGCCGACCGCGAGCACGACCGCGGCGCTCGCGGTCGGCGACGCCTTGAGCGTCGCGCTGCTGAAGGCGCGCGGATTCACCGAGGAGGACTTCGCGCGCTCCCACCCCGCCGGCAACCTCGGCCGGCGGTTGCTGCTGCGCGTGGCCGACGTGATGCGCACCGGCGCGGACATTCCGACGGTCGGACCGGGCACGACGCTCGCCGACGGCCTGATGGAGATGTCGCGCAAGGGCCTCGGCATGACGGCGATCGTCGATGCCGCCGGCCGCGCGCTCGGCATATTCACCGACGGCGACCTGCGGCGCGCGCTGGACCGATCGGCGGACCTGCGCGCGACCCGGATGGAAGCGGTGATGACGGCGCGGGCGAAGTCCGCCGATCCGGACATGCTGGCCGCGGAGGCGCTGAACCTGATGGAGACGCACCGCATCACCTCGCTGCTCGTCGTCGACGCCGCGGAACGGGTCGTCGGGGCGCTGAACGTGCACGATTTGATGCGGGCGGGTGTCGTTTGAGGGCCCGCAAACCCACTGCGCTCGCGCGCATCGCGCTGCTCGTGCTCGACGTCGACGGCGTGCTGACCGACGGCCGCCTGTACTTCGGCGCCCGCGGCGAGACCTTGAAGGTGTTTCACGTGCGCGACGGCCATGGAATCAAGCTGCTGGCGGCGAGCGGCGTCGCCGTTGCCGTCGTGAGCGGCCGCCGCTCGGCCGCGGTGACGCGGCGGATGCGCGAACTCGGCGTGAAGCACGTCGTGCAGGGCTGCGCCGACAAGGTCGAGGCGCTGCTGACCCTGTGCGCGAAGCTCGGCATCGAGCCCACGGCGGCCGCCTGCCTGGTCGACGACACGCCCGACCTGCCGCTGATGACCGCGGTGGGCCTCGCCGCCGCGGTGGCCGATGCCCATCCGCTGGTGCGCGCGGCCGCGCATTGGGTCGCCCGTCACGACGGCGGCCGCGGCGCGGCGCGCGAACTGTGCGACGCGCTGTTGCGGGCGCGCGCCGGGAAGCGCTGATGCTGTTCCGCATTTTCACGATCCTGGCGGTGGTGGCGCTCGCGGTCAGCACCTGGATCCTGAGCTCGCCCGGTCTGCCGTCGCGGCTCTCGTCCGCGGCCGCCAAGGCCGCGCGGCCGGGCTATTACCTGCTGGGTGCGGTGCTGACCGACTACGACCAGAACGGCGCGCCGAGCATCAAGATAGCCGCCGCGCGCATCGATCAGATCGACGGCGGCGAGGAAGTCGCGCTGCACGACATCCAGGTGAACTACCAGGCCCCCGGCGGCGAGTCCTGGGTCATGGCCGGGGATCTCGCGCACATCGAACCCGGCGGCAACGTGGTCAACGTCCAGGGCCATGTGCAGCTGCGCGGCGTCGACGCCAATCGGAGCGGGACCGCGATCATCAGCAGCGACCAGATGACCTACGACGTGGCCACCGCGGTCGCGAGCACGCCCGGAGACGTACGCTTCGATTTCCTCAATCAAACCCTGACCGCACGGGGTTTGGTCGCCGATCTGAAGAACCGCACGGTGCGGTTGGAGTCACGCATCAGTGGCCGCTTCGCGCCTTAAGGGCCACCCGGCGCGGCCGACGGCGCGGCTCGCGGCGCCGCTGATGCTGCTGCTCGCCCGCGCCGCGTGGTCCGCGCCGGCCCCGGCGCCTGCGCCCGCCGCAACCTCGGCGATGCCCTCGTTCAAGACATCGGCGGGACTGCCGATTTCGCTGGTCGCGCAATCCTCCGAAATCGACTACAAGAACAACGACCTCCTGTTCCGCAAGGTCAAGATATCCCAGGGCACGATGTCGGTGTCGGCGGACCTTGCGCACGCCAACGGCCTCGACTTCCAGAACAGCCACTGGGTCTTCCGCGGCAACGTCAGGATTCAGGTCAACCAGGGCGAACTGTGGTCGGACGACGCCGACATCCTGTTCGCGGGCAAGCTGCTGGCGCGGGCGAGCGTCAGCGGCAATCCCGCCCGCTTCGCGCAAGTCGATCCGGCCTCCCACCGTCGGGTCGAGGGCCACGCCAGACAGATCGATTACGACGTGCGCAAAGGCGTCATCAAACTGGCCAAGGACGCCTGGCTCACCGACGGGCAGAACGAAATCAGCGGCGAAACCTTGAAGTACGACATCGCCGCGCGCAGCGTCGTCGCCGAAGCGGCGGATCAAAGCGCTCACAGGGTGCACATCACGATCACGCCCCCGCCGGCGCACAAGCCATGAGCGTCCTCCAGGCCTCGAGTCTCGCCAAGAGCTACAAGTCGCGCGAGGTGCTGCGCGACCTGTCGCTGTCGGTGACCAGCGGCGAGGTGGTCGGGCTCCTCGGACCGAACGGCGCCGGCAAAACGACCGCCTTCTACATGATCGTCGGACTGACCGCCTGCAAACACGGCCAGATCCTGTTGGATGATCGCGACATCACGCGGATGCCGATGCACCGGCGCGCGCAACTCGGCCTGGGATACCTGCCGCAGGAGCCCTCCGTATTCCGCCGCCTGTCGGTCGCGGACAACATCCTGGCGATCCTGGAGACCCGGCCCGGCGGGGGCCGCGCGGCCCGGGAGGAGCGCCTCGAGGAACTGCTCGGCGAACTGCACATCGATCACGTGCGCGACAGCCTCGGCATCTCCCTGTCGGGCGGTGAACGGCGCCGCGTCGAAATCGCCCGGGCGCTCGCCGCCGACCCGCGCTTCATCCTGCTGGACGAGCCGTTCGCCGGCGTCGATCCGCTGTCCGTCGCCGACATCCAGCGCATAATCAAGCACTTGTCCGACAAGGGCATCGGCGTGCTGATTACGGACCATAATGTACGCGAGACGCTCGGAATCTGTGGCCGCGCGTACATCGTGAGCCAGGGCATCGTGATCGCGTCCGGATCTGCGGAGCAGATTCTTGCAAATGCCCAGGTCCGTGAGGTGTACTTGGGCCAGGATTTCAAATTGTAGGATCGCATCGTTCAAGGACATATGTTGAAGCCCAGCCTGCAGCTTCGGATCGGTCAGCAGTTGACGATGACGCCGCAACTGCAACAGGCCATCCGATTGCTGCAACTGCCCGCGCTGGACCTGCAGGCGCATGTCAGAGAGACCCTCGAGACCAACGTGATGCTCGAGGCCGAGGAGGAAGCCGGGCCCGACGGCATGCAGGAGGCGCCGGCGGGTGGCGCCGACGGGCCGCCGCCGGCGGGCGAGTATGCCGCCCTCGACGGCAAGACCGATGACGGCGACCGGCCGGGCGAGCCGGAGGTCGCGATCGCCGACGACTCCTGGAGCGACCAGGCGACCGGCCCGTCCGAGACGCCCTGGTCGGGCGATGACGACCGCTACGACGATTTCAGCGACCAGCGCGGCCTCAGCCTGCAGGAACAGCTGATCGAACAACTGCAGCTCGCCCACCTGTCGGCGGTCGATCTGGCGATCGCGCGCGTGATCGCCGACGCGATATCCGACGACGGCTACCTGCAGGACGACCTGGAGAACATCCGCGCGAGTCTGCTGCCGGAAATCGCCGCGTCGGCCGCGGACGTCGAGCGCGTGCTCGGCGCGGTGCAATCGCTCGAACCGGCCGGCGTCGGCGCGCGCAGCCTGGGCGAATGCGTCGCGCTGCAACTGCGTCAGCTCGACCCGGCGACGCCGGCGCGCGAACTGGCGATGCGGATCGCGCTCGAACACCTCGATCTCGTCGCCGCCCAGCAGTTCGCGCTGCTGCGGCGCCAGTTGCGATGCGGCGAGAGCGACCTGGAAATGGCCCTCGCGCTGGTGCGCTCCTGCCATCCGCGCCCCGGCGCCGCGATGAGCCCCGGCCAGGCCGAATACGTGATACCGGATGTGTTCGTGCGCCGCACCGAACACGGCTGGATCGTCGAGGTCAATCCGGCGACCGTGCCGCGCGTGCGCGTCAATCAAAGCTACGCGAACCTCGTGTCCCGTTCCCCCGACCACGCGATGCTGCGCACGCAGCTGCAGGAGGCGCGCTGGCTGATGCGCAGCCTCGAGATCCGCAACGAGACGCTGGTCAAGGTGGCGCGCTGCATCGTCCAGCGGCAGGCCCGCTTCTTCGAGCGCGGCGAGGAGGCGATGGTGCCGCTGATCCTCAAGGACGTCGCCGAGGCGGTCGAGATGCACGAGTCGACGATCTCGCGGGTCACGACCGCCAAATACATGCACACGCCCCGAGGCGTGTACGAATTCCGCTATTTCTTCTCCAGCCACGTCGCCGCCGCCGACGGCACCGAAATGTCCTCGACGGCGATCCGCGCGAAGCTGCGCAAGCTGATCGGCCAGGAGAATCCCGATTCGCCGCTGAGCGATGCGCGGCTCGCCGAGATCCTGTCCGGCGAAGGCATACCCGTGGCCCGGCGCACCGTCGCCAAATACCGGGAAGGAATGCACATCGCGCCGTCGAACGAACGCAAACGCGCCGCGGCGCGCGCCAATTGACGGTCACGAACCAGGTTTCAGACGAAGGAGTAACACCATGCAGCTCGATCTCAGCGGCCACCATGTCGAAATCACCCCCGCCCTGCGCAGTTATGTGCAGAAGAAGTTCGAACGGATCTCGCGCCATTTCGAACAATTGATAGACGTGCATTGCGTCCTCACGATCGAGAAGCTGCGCCACAAGGCGGAGGCGACGCTGATGCTGCGCGGAAACAAGATCTTCGCGGAGGCGACCGAGGGTGACATGTACGCGGCGATCGATGCGCTCACCGACAAGCTCGACCGCATCGTCAAGAAGCACAAGGAAAAGGCGGGCGACCACCACCCCGAGGACGTGCTGAAAGCGCGGTCCTCGTGAATGCCCCGGGTCCTCGCCGATGCGGCTGATCGTCGTCAGCGGGCTGTCCGGCTCCGGCAAGAGCGTGGCCCTGCACATGCTCGAGGACCTCGGCTACTACTGCGTCGACAACATCCCGGCGGCCCTGCTTAAACCGCTGATCTCGCACATCCTCCGCGGCTCCGAGGAAACCTATCCTCGGACCGCGGTGGGGCTGGACGCGCGCAACCGGGCGGCCGAGATCGAGATGGTCCCGGCGATGCTCGAGGAACTGCGGCGCAGCGGCATCCACTGCGACATCCTCTACCTGCACGCCGGGGACGAGATCCTGCTGAAGCGCTACGCGGAGACGCGGCGCAAGCACCCGCTGACCGCGGACGGTGTCAGCCTGCGCGATGCGATCGCGGCGGAGCGGACCCTGCTCGAGCCGATCACGAACGCCGCGGACCTGATCATCGACACCTCGACCATGGGGGTGCACGCGCTGCGCGAGGCGGTGCGCGCCCGCATCGATGCGCGGCGCGCCAACCAGCTGTCGGTGATGTTCGAGTCGTTCGGGTACAAGCACGGGATTCCCGGCGACGCGGATTTCGTCTTCGACGTGCGCAGCCTGCCGAATCCGTTCTGGGAGCACACCCTGCGCGATCTGACCGGCCACGACCCGGCGGTGATCGCGTATCTCGAGAGCCATCCCGAGGTCGGCGCTCTGATCGCGGATCTGACCGGATTCATCGCACGGCGCATCGTCGAATCGGCGGCATCCAACCGCGGCTACCTGACGATCGCGATCGGATGCACCGGCGGCCAGCACCGCTCGGTGTACGTCGTCGAACGCCTGGCGGCGCACTTCCGCAAGGACTACCCGCAGGTGTTGTCCCGTCACGACGCCCTGCGCACCGCGCGGCGGCGCACCGACGCCTAGGCGCCGACGTACGGCGCGAGTTCGGCGGCGCGCGCCTGCGCATCGCGGACGCCGAGCGCGATGAGTTCGCGCGTGAAGGCGCGCTCGAACATCAGGTAGGACAAAAGCTGCGTCCCGGCCTCGCCCTTCGCGCCGATGATGCGCATCAGGATGCGCAGCGTGCGCGGCAGCTCCTGCGCGTGGCGCCGCGCGATCTCGGTCAAATCAACCGACGGGTTGAAGATCAGGGTGTCGACGTGCGGCCGGCCCGGGTTCTCGTTGTGGAGCGCGACCCGCTCGACGTCCGCGTCGACGTGATCGGTGAACAGCGAGTCGAGCATGAATCCGAACATCTGGCCGTAGGTCGGCTCCGCGGGAACGCCCGGCATGCCGATGTGCGCCCTGCCGACGCCGATCACCAGGATGCGGCGCGCCCCCAGATGGAATGCGGGGCCCAGCGGCGAGGTCTGCCGCATCGCGCCGTCGCCGTAGTATCCGCCCGCGAGCGGCACGGGCCGGAACAGGAACGGAATCGACAGGCTGGCCATCACGTGTTCGAGCGCGAGCTCGGCGCGCACGCCGCGCCGCTGCGCGCGGCGCCACGGCCGCACCTCCTCGATCGCATCGAAGAACGCCACCGACTCGGCGTCCGCGTAGCCCGTGGCACAGACGCCGACCGCGCGCAGCGCGCCCCGCCGCAGGCCGCGGCGGATGCCGGCGAAATGCAGGTGCCGGCGCAGCAGCTCCCACAGCGGCGCGTTGTCGAACAAGGCGTGCGGAGCCTGTACGACGCTGCCGCCGGTGAGCAGCGCGGCGAGCCAGTGCAGGCCGGAGCGCAACATGCTGGCCGAATCCGCCCGGAACACCTGGTCGACATGGAAATCGCGCCAGACCCCCTCGATCGAACGCACCGCCCGCCGGAAATTCATCGCGTCCGCGGCGAGCGCGACGGCGCTGACGGCGCCGGCGGACGTGCCGGTGACCACCGCGAACGGGTTGCGGGCGCCGCGCGGCAGCTGCGCGGCGATGCCCTTCAACACGCCCACCTGATAGGCCGCGCGCGCGCCGCCGCCCATCAGCACGAGGCCGCGCCGCGGCTCCTCAGGCGAGTTCGGCGATGGCATCGTCGAGGCCGGCGAGCGTGAGGGGGTACATCCGCGACTCGAGCAGCGCCCGCAGGATCGCGATGGAGGGCGCTTCCTCCCACAGGGCGCGCGCCTGCGGATTGATCCAGGCGTGGTGCGGATAGGCCGCGAGCAGGCGACGCAGCCAGGTCTCGCCGGACTCGGCGTTCCAGTGCTCGACGCTGCCGCCCGCGTGGCTGATTTCGTAGGGGCTCATCGTCGCATCGCCGACGATGATCAGGCGGTAGTCCGGCGCATAGGTGCGCATGACCTCGAACGTCGGCACCCCGGTGCCGCCGCGGCGCCGGTTGTCGCGCCACAGCCGCTCGTACGGCATGTTGTGGAAATAGAACTGCTCGAGATGCTTGAACTCGCTGCGCGCCGCCGAGAACAGCTCGGCCGACGCGCGCACGTGGTCATCCATCGACCCGCCGATGTCGAGCAGCAACAGCACTTTGACCACGTTGCGGCGCTCGGGGACCATTTTCACGTCGAGCCAGCCGCCCGCCCTGGCGGTCGCGTCGATGGTGTCGGCGAGCGCCAGTTCCTCGGCCGCGCCGCGCCGCGCGAAGCGGCGCAGCCTGCGCAGCGCAAGCTTCATGTTGCGCGTGCCGAGTTCCACGTCATCGTCGAGGTTCGCGAATTCACGGCGGTCCCAGACCTTCACGGCCCGGCGGTTGCGCGATGCGTCCTGGCCGATGCGCACGCCTTCGGGATTGAATCCGTACGCGCCGAACGGCGAGGTGCCGGCGGTGCCGACCCACTTGTCGCCGCCCTGGTGCCGCCCCTTCTGCAGGGCGAGCCGCTCGCGCAGCGTCTGCATCAGCTTCTCCCAGCCGCCGAGCGCGGCGACGCGCGCCTTTTCCTCGTCGCTGAGATTCTTCTCCGCGAGCTTCGCGAGCCAGTCCGCGGGCAGGTCGGAGGACAGCACCGCGAAGGAATCCTCCGCGCCCTTGAAGTGAACCGCGAAGGCGCGGTCGAACCGGTCGTAGTGGCGCTCGTCCTTGACGAGACAGGTGCGCGCCAGGTGATAGAAGCGTTCGGCGCTCGCGTCGGCGAGGCCGGCGGAGAGCGCCTCGAGCAGGGTCAGGAATTCCGGTATCGTCACCGGCACGCCGGCGTCGCGCAGCAGAAAGAAGAACTTAACGAGCATTCCGGCGGTTGAGGAACACCAGCTGCTCGAACAAATGCAGATCTTGTTCGTTCTTCAGCAGTGCGCCGTGCAGCGGCGGAATCAGCGTGCGGCTGTCCGCGCCGCGCAATGCCTCCGGCGGAATGTCCTCCGCCACGAGCAGCTTGATCCAATCGAGCAGTTCCGACGTCGTCGGCTTCTTCTTCAAACCCGGCGTTTCGCGCAGCGCGAAGAACGCGGCGAGCGCGGCTCGCACCAGCTCCCGCTTCAAGCCGGGAAAATGGACGTCGACGATGTGGGTCATCGTCGCCTCGTCCGGGAAGCGGATGTAATGAAAGAAGCATCGGCGCAGGAACGCGTCCGGCAGCTCCTTTTCGTTGTTGCTGGTGATGATGATGATCGGCCGGTGCTTCGCGCGCACCGTCTGCCGCGTCTCGTAGACGTGAAATTCCATGCGGTCGAGCTCGCGCAGCAGGTCGTTCGGAAACTCGATGTCCGCCTTGTCGATCTCGTCGATCAACAGCACCGGCTGGACCTCGCTGTCGAACGCCTCCCACAGGTCGCCCTTGACGATGTAATTGCGGATGTCCCCGACCCGGGCGTCGCCGAGCTGGGAATCGCGCAGGCGCGAAACCGCGTCGTACTCGTATAGGCCCTGCTGGGCCTTGGTGGTCGACTTGATGTGCCACTCGAACAGCGGCTTCGACAGCGCGGTGGCGATCTCGCTCGCGAGCAGCGTCTTGCCGGTCCCGGGCTCGCCCTTGATCAACAGCGGCCGCGACAGCACGACCGCCGCGTTCACGGCGGCCGTCAGTTCCGGCGTCGCGACGTAGCGCGGGGTGCCCTGGAAGCCGCCGCCCACGCCGTCAGTCCGCCGAGACCCGCAGGATGCGCATCGAGTTGGTACCGCCGGACACGCCGCTGCGCTCGCCCGTGGTCAGGATCACCTGGTCGCCGTCCTCGACCAGCCGCAGGTCGAGCAGCTGGCGGAAAATCGAACGATGCAGCGCCTCGGGGTCGGCGTGGGTGACGTCGTAGGAAACCGGGTACACGCCGCGGTAAAGGGTCACGCGGCACAGCGTGCCCGGCTGCCTGGTGAACGCGTAGATCGGGATGTCGGAGCGCACCCGCGACATCCACAGCGTCGTCGACCCGGACTCCGTCAACGCGACGATCGCCTTGACGTTCATGTGATTCGCCGTGTACATCACCGCGGCGGCGATCGCCTCGTCGGTGCGCTCGAACTGGCCGCTGTTGCGCACCCGCACGCGCAGGTGCGTATCCTGGTACTTTTCCGCGCCGAGAATGATCCGCGACATCGCCTCGACGACCTTCACGGGATGCTTGCCGGACGCGGTTTCGGCCGACAGCATGACCGCGTCGCTGCCCTCCATGACCGCGTTGGCGACGTCCGAGACCTCGGCGCGCGTCGGTATGGTGTTGACGATCATCGACTCCATCATCTGGGTCGCGGTGATGACGACGCGGTTCTGGTGGCGCGCCTCGAGGATGATCTGCTTCTGGAGGCCCGCGAGCTCGGCATAGCCCATCTCGACCCCGAGGTCGCCGCGCGCGACCATCACGGCGTCGCTCGCGCGCACCAGGTTCGCCAGGTTCTTGATCGCCTCGGCGCGCTCGATCTTCGCGACCAGCAGCCCGTGGCCGCCGGCCTCGCGCAACAGGGCCCGCGCCTCATTGACGTCGGCCGCATCGCGCGCGAACGACACCGCCAGGTAGTCCACGCCGAGCGAGGCGGCGGCGTGGATGTCCACGCGATCCTTGTCCGTCAGCGCGCCGGCCGAGAGCCCGCCGCCCTGGCGGTTGATCCCCTTGTTGTTGCCGAGTTCGCCGCCCACGAGCACGCGCGTGTGGATGCGCGGTCCGTCGACCTTCTCCACCTGCAGGCTGATCTGCCCGTCGTTGAGCAGCAGCACGTCGCCGGCGAACACGTCCGAGGGCAGCCGCTTGTAGGCGATTCCGACCGCGGACTCGGTGCCGGCGTCGGCGCCGAGGGAGGCGTCGAGCGTGAACTGTGCGCCGTCCGCGAGCTGCACGGGGCCCGCCGCGAAGCGGTCGATGCGGATCTTCGGTCCCTGGAGATCGCCGAGCACACCGACATACCGGCCGGCGCTCTCGGCGGCGGCGCGCACGAGACCGACGCGCCGCGCGTGGTCGGCCGCCTGGCCGTGGGAGAAATTCAGGCGGACCACGTCGACCCCCGCGCGCACGATCGCGGCGATCACCGCCGGGTCGTCGGTCGCGGGGCCGAGCGTGGCGACGATCTTCGTCCGCCGCAGCAGCGTGCTCATGCCGCCCTCCGCTCGAGCACCTCGACCGCGGGCAGCTTCTTGCCCTCGACGAACTCGAGGAACGCGCCGCCGCCGGTCGAAATGTAGGAAATGCTCTCCTCCACGTGGTACTTCTCGATCGCGGCGAGCGTGTCGCCGCCGCCGGCGAGCGAAAACGCCTTGCTGCGTGCGATCGCGTTGGCGAGCGCCCGGGTCCCCTCGCCGAATTGTTCGAACTCGAACACGCCGATGGGGCCGTTCCAGACGATGGTTCCGGCGGCGGCGAGCACCTTGGCGAGCCGCTCGGACGAGTCGGGGCCGATGTCGAGGATCATCTCGTCGGCCGACACCGCGCCCGTCTGCTTGACGTCGGCCTCGGCCGTGGCCGAGAACTCCCTGGCGACGACGACGTCGGTCGGCATCGGGATCTCGATGCCGCGCTTCTTCGCCTGGGCGATCAGGCGCGTGCAGATGTCGAGCATGTCCGGCTCATACAGCGACTTGCCCACCGGGCATCCCTCGGCGGCGAGGAAGGTGTTCGCGATGCCGCCGCCGACGATGAGTCCGTCGACCTTGGCGAGCAGCGACTCGAGCACCGTGAGCTTCGTCGAGACCTTGGAGCCGGCGACGATCGCGATCAGCGGTCTCGCGGGCTTCTCGAGCGCCGTCTCCAGCGCGGTCAGCTCGTTGATCAGCAGCGGTCCCGCGCAGGCGATGGGCGCGTATTTCGCGACGCCGTGCGTGCTCGCCTCGGCGCGGTGCGCGGTGCCGAACGCGTCCATCACGAAAATGTCGCAGAGCGCGGCCATCTTGCGCGCGAGCTCGTCCGAATCCTTCTTCTCGCCCTTGTTGAAGCGCACGTTCTCCAGCAGAACCGCGGTTCCCTCCGCAACGTCCACGCCGTCGAGCCAGTCGCGCTTCAGCGCGACCGGCACGCCGAGCAGCTCGCCGAGGCGCTTGGCGACGGGCGCGAGCGAGGACTCCTCGCTGAACCGCCCCTCCTCGGGCCGCCCGAGATGGGACATCACCATCACCCGCGCCTTCTGCGCGAGCGCGAGCCGGATCGTCGGCAGCGCGGCGCGTATGCGCGCGTCGCTGGTGACGGCTCCGTCCTGGAGCGGCACGTTGAGATCCTCGCGGATCAGCACGCGCTTGCCGCCGAGCGCGTAATTGGTCATTTTGTTGATCTTCAAGTAGCTGCTCCGTCCTTGGCGCGGGAGTCGATCATGCGAACCTCGACCAGGCGAGCGTCGTGTCGAGCATCCGGTTGGAGAATCCCCATTCGTTGTCGTACCAGGCGCACACCTTCACGAGCGATCCCTGCATGACCTTCGTGAGCGTCGCATCGTAGGTCGACGACGCCGGATCATGGTTGAAGTCCACCGAAACCAGCGGCTTGTCGTTGTAGGCGAGGATGCCCTTCAACGCGCCGGTCGCGGCCTCGCGCACGACGGAGTGCACTTCCTCGACGCCGGTGGCGCGGGCGGCGATGAACGACAGGTCGACCATCGACACGTTGATGGTCGGCACGCGGATCGCGAAGCCGTCGAGCTTGCCCTTCAATTCGGGCAGCACCAGCCCCACCGCCGCCGCGGCGCCGGTCTTGGTCGGGATCATCGACATGGTCGCCGAACGGGCCCGCCGCAGGTCCGTGTGGTACACGTCGGTCAGCACCTGGTCGTTGGTGTACGAGTGCACGGTCGTCATGACGCCGGAGACGATGCCGATCTTGTCGTGCAGCACCTTGGCGAGCGGCGCGAGACAGTTGGTCGTGCAGGAGGCGTTCGAGATCACGGTGAATCCCGCCTTCAGCACGCCGTGGTTGACGCCGTAGACGACCGTCGCATCGACGTCGTCGCCGCCGGGCGCCGAGATCACGACCTTCTTCGCGCCGGCCGCGAGATGCGCCGACGCCTTCGCCTTGCTGGTGAACAGGCCCGTGCACTCGAGCACGAAGTCCGCGCCGAGCGCGCCCCAGGGCAGCTTGGTCGGATCGCGTTCCGCGACGACACGGATGCGGTCGCCGTTGACGACCATCGAGTCGCCGTCGACGTGCACCTGTCCCGGGAATTTCCCGTGCGCGGTGTCGTACTGCGTCAAATGGGCGTTCGTCTTGGCGTCGCCGAGATCGTTGATGGCGACGATCTGCATCTCGCCGGTGCGCCCGCCCTCATACAGGGCGCGCAGAATGTTCCGACCGATCCGCCCATAGCCGTTGATTGCGACTTTGATTGCCATCTGCTTCACCATCCTCGTTTAGCTGCTTTTGCTGCCTTCTGAACCGGCCCGCTGGGGGTGCCTCAAGCTGCGAGCACGGCCTCGACCGCCCGCTCGACGGCCTCGGCCGTGAATCCGTAATGCTCGAACAATTCCTTGGCCGGCGCCGACTCGCCGTAATGGTCGATGCCGATGACGCGGCCCTTCGGGCCAACGTAGCGCCACCAGGGCTCGCGCACGCCCGCCTCCACCGCGACGCGGCGCGTCACGGCATCCGGCAGCACGCTCTGCTTGTAGGCCTCGTCCTGCCGCTCGAACGTGGTCGTGCTCGGCATCGACACGAGCCGCACCCGGCGGCCCTTCGCGGCGAGCGCGCGCACGGCGTCTGCGGCGATTCCAACCTCGGAGCCGGTCGCGATCACCAGGGCATCGGCGGGCCCGTCGCTGTCGATCAACACGTAGCCGCCACGGGCGATCGCCGCGATCCGCGCCGCGTCGCGCGCCTGATGCGCGACCGTCTGTCGCGTCAGCACGAGGCAGGTCGGTGCGTCGCGGCTCAGGATCGCGCTGCGCCAGGCGACGGCCGTTTCGACCGAGTCGCAGGGCCGCCAGGTGTCGAGCCGCGGAATCAGGCGCAGGCTCGCCACGTGCTCGATCGGCTGGTGCGTCGGTCCGTCCTCGCCGAGCCCGATCGAATCGTGCGTATACACGTAAATCACGCCGAGGCGCATCAGCGCCGACATGCGCACCGCATTGCGGGCGTAGTCCGAGAACGTCAGAAAGGTGCCGCCGTACGGGATGCATCCGCCGTGACAGCAGAAGCCGTTCATGATCGCCGACATGCCGAATTCCCGCACGCCATAGTGCAGGTAGTTGCCGGCCGGCTGATCCGGCGTGAGCGTCACCGAATCCTTGCGCCAGGTGCCGTTCGACGGCGTCAGGTCCGCGGAGCCGCCGATCAACTCCGGCAGCACCGGCCCGATCGCGTTCAGCGCGGCCTGCGAGGACTGCCGCGTCGCCGCCGCGGCGGCATCGCGCTGCGCGCTCGCGACCATTCCGTCGGCGAATTCCGCGAATCCCGCGGGCAGTTCCCCGGTCATGCGCCGCGTCAGTTCCGCGGCGGGCGCCGGGTGCGCGGCTTCGTACGCGGCCCACCGCAGGCGCCACTCGCGCTCGGCTTCGGCCCCCTTGGCCCGCATGTCCCAGGCCGAACGGATGTCGGGTGGAATTTCGAACGGCGGCAGTTCCCAGCCGAGATTGGCGCGGGTCGCGGCGATTTCATCGACACCGACCGGCTCACCGTGCATCGAGGCCCCGCCCTGCTTGTTGGGCGCGCCCCAGCCGATGATCGTCCGGCAGCAGATCAGCGAGGGCCGGTCGCTTACCGCGCGCGCCGCCGCGAGCGCCGCGGCGATCGCCTCCGGATCGTGGCCGTCGACGGCGGCCACGACGTGCCATCCGTAGGCCTCGAAGCGCTTCGCGCTGTCGTCCGCGAACCAACCGCGCACCTTGCCGTCGATCGAGATGCCGTTGTCGTCGTACAGCACGATCAGTTTGCCGAGCTTCTGCGCGCCGGCGAACGACGCCGCCTCGTGCGAGATGCCTTCCATCAGGCAGCCGTCGCCGCAAAACGCATAGGTGTGATGATCGACGATCGCGTGCCCCGGCCGGTTGAAGGTCGCCGCGAGCGTGCGCTCCGCGAGCGCCATGCCGACCGCGTTGGCGAGCCCCTGGCCGAGCGGACCGGTCGTCGTCTCGATGCCGATCGCCGCGTCCCGCTCAGGATGGCCCGGGGTCTTGGAGCCGAATTGGCGGAATTTGCGCAAATCCTCCATCGACAGCGGATAGCCGGTCAGGTGCAGCACCGAATAGAGCAGCATCGATGCGTGGCCGTTCGACAGCACGAACCGGTCGCGGTTCCACCAAAGTGGGTTCGCGGGGTTGAATTTGAGCACGTCGCGCCACAAAACCTCGGCGATGTCGGCCATGCCCATCGGCGCGCCCGGATGGCCGGATTTGGCCTTTTGGACCGCATCCATCGACAGGACGCGGATCGCATTGGCAAGCTGTCGACGGGTTGGCATGACGCTCTTCTTTGATTGGGAAGCCGGGGACCGTATTGTCCCCGATGCGGGGGCCGCCAGCAACGCTCGCGTGCCCGCGACGCCGAAACGCGACGCACGTCGCGCGGGCCGGCGCCCATCGCCTTATGTGCAGTCCTGCCGGCCGGCTCTATGATCCAGTTCACCGTCGGGGCGCGGCCGTCTTGTTAGCATTTTGTCATGCACATTCTGCAAATCACCGATCCCCACCTGTACGGCCGCGCCGACCGACGGCTGCGCGGCGTGGCGACGGACTTGAGCCTGCGCGCCGTTCTCGACGAGGCGCTGACGCGTTTTCCGGAATTCGCGGCGCTGCTCGCGACCGGCGACATCGTGCAGGAAGACGCGGGCGGATATCTGCGTTTCCGCAGCATTTGCGCCGGCTTGGACCGGCCCGTGCTGTGCATCCCGGGAAATCACGACGAGCTGCAGGCGATGCGGCGCGAGCTGCAGGGACCGCCGTTCCAATTATGTGGCGCCAGGACGATCGGCGCCTGGCGGTTCGTGATGCTCGACAGCTGCGTGCCGGGCGCGGTCGGCGGGCGGCTTGCGCCGGCGGAACTCGCCCGGCTGGACGAGGAACTCGCCGGATGCGAGGGCCACGCGTTCGTCTGCCTGCACCATCACCCGATCCCGATGGGAAGCGGCTGGTTGGACAGCGTCGGCCTCGCGGAAGCCGATGAATTCTGGCGGGTGATCGACGCACACCCGGGCGTCAAGGCCGTCGCCTGGGGCCATGTTCACCAGCGCTTCGACGGCAAACATGGATCCGTCCGGCTGTTCGCGACGCCCTCCACGGGCGCCCAGTTCCTGCCCGGCAGCGAGGAATTCGCGATGGATCGGCGGCCGCCGGCATACCGCCACTTCCGGCTGCACGCCGACGGGCGCATCGATTCCCGGGTCCACTGGGTCGATGCGCCCGCCGCGACCGCGGCCCGGGCGGTCTAGCCGCGCGGCGGCGCGTCCCCGTAGGCCTGCCGGCAAGCGCGGCCGTGGGCCCCGCGCGCGGCCATTTTCGCGCGCATCGCGGCAAGCCGCTGTTTCTGCTCCGGCGTCAACAAGGCATAGAGCTTGGTGCGCACGTCCTCGCGCTTGACGATCATCTGGCCGAACAGCGCGGCATCGACCCGGCTGATCTGCGCGACGAGCGCCGCATGATCGGCCGCGTCCGGGGGCGACTGCGCGAGCTTGATCCGGTTCGCGCGCATCTGTTGGTGCAGATCGCGCAGGTCCGCGCGCGCCCCGTGCAGGATCGCGTGCGCCGATTCGCGCTGCGCGCCGGTCAGGTTCAGCGCGTGCAGCCACAGGCCCGGGCCGCGCGGCCGCCAATCGTGCCGCTCACCGTGCCAGTGGCCATGCCAGCGCCCGGGCCCGCGCTCGTGCCGG
>JBBISV010000044.1:0-19027 GCA_037441085.1 Gammaproteobacteria bacterium
CAAGCACTGCCTGAATCTGCGCGACGATTGCGAGCGCGATCGCCTCGGGAGTGGATGCGCCGATATCGAGTCCGACCGGCCCGTGGAGGCGCGCGGCGACGGCGCGCAGCGGTTCGCCCACGTCATGGAACAGCCGTTGCCGACGCGCGGCCGGCCCGAGCAGTCCGATGTACCGGGGCGCCCGGTCGGCGAGCCAGCGCAGGTATTCGGCGTCCGCGGCGAGATGGTGGCTCATGACCACGGCGGCGTCGAAGTGCCGCTCCCCGAGCATTCCGGCGGCCTCTTCCGGCCGGGCGCAGAGGACCTGTGCCGCGCCCGGGAACGCGGCCGGCGTCGCGAAGGCGGGGCGATGATCGAACACCGTCACGCGCCAGCCGAGCGCCACGGCGAAGCGGTGCACCGGGATCGCATCCGGTCCGGCGCCGCAGAGCAGGAGGCTGGTCGGCAGCCGCACCGGCGCGACGAATACTTCCAGGTCGCGTCCGTCGAACGGCAGTCGGCGCAATACGCCGTGCGGCGGCGGCGTCCCGGCGGCGATTTCCGCCAGCAGTTCGCCGAGGCGGCCGGTCGGTTCGACGCCGTCGAAGCCATGCGCGCCGAGTTCTTCCTCGCGCGCCGCGCCGCCCACGACCGTCGCGACGACCCCGGGCGTGCCCCGCCGCAGGCAGCGGTCCAGGTAGCGCATCAACGGATACCCCGGCGCCCGCGCCGGTTCCAGCCAGACGTCCATCGCGCCCTCGCAGCCCATGCCGATGCCGAACACCGGGTCGTCCGACAGGCGCGTGTCGAAATCGACGCGCTGCGGCCGATCGAGCGCCAGCACGCGTGCCGCGCGCTCGCGCAGGTCCGCCTCCAGGCAGCCGCCGCTCAAAATCCCGCTCGCGCCGCCGTCCGGGCCGAGCAGCACGCGCGCGCCGGTCTTGGCATAGGTCGAGCCGGCGGTCGCGAGGACCGTCGCCATGACCAGCGGCGCCCCGCGGGCCTCGACCTCGGTGAAATAGCGGACGAGGCCGCTCAATGTATCGTCCATGGCGGCTAGTCTAGCGGAATCGCTTGCCTGGCTCCGCCACCTACGATTAAAGTTCCCGGCTGTCTAACGTGATCCCGCCGCCATTCATCCACCCGAGTGAGTTTATGGGAGTGCCGAGAGCGGCCGCCGCGGCGGCGGGCGAGGGCGAGTTATGAACCAATGGATCGTACATAAATTCGGCGGCTCCAGCGTCGCCGACGAGAGCTGTTTCCGCAGGGTCGCCGACATCGTGGAAGGCTCCGGCAATCCGCGCGAGGCGGCGGTGCTCTCGGCCTGTCGCGGCGTTACCGACGGGCTGCTCGGGTTGATCAGCCTCGCGGAGCGGGCCGACGGTGACTACCTGGCGTCGCTCGCCGCGCTCGAGCGCCGGCACGTGGCGCTCGCCGACGCCCTGCTCGGGGCGGCCGCGCGCGCCGAATACGTGGCCGATCTCGGGCGCGACGTCGCCGACATCGCCGGCATGCTGCACACGGTGCGCCTGATCCGCACGGCGCCGCTCACGCTCCGGGATGTGATCGCCGGATACGGCGAGCTGTGGTCGACCCGTCTGTTCGCGCCGTTCCTGCGCGAGCGCGGGCGCGCCGGCCGGGTCCAGTGGGTCGATGCGCGCGACGTCGTCGTCGTCGAGTGGGGTCCCCTCGGTCCCGTCGTCGACTGGCCGGAGAGCGAACGGCGCATGGCGGCGCTGGTGCCCGCGGACTTCACCGGCAGGCTCGTCGTGACCGGCTTTCTCGCGACGACCCGCAAGGGCGTGCACACGACCCTCGGCC
Organism: Gammaproteobacteria bacterium; assembly: GCA_037441085.1. GTDB lineage: Bacteria > Pseudomonadota > Gammaproteobacteria > Steroidobacterales > Steroidobacteraceae > Bog-1198. The sequence goes on from JBBISV010000044.1 coordinate 1,801, forward strand.
GCAACGGCAGCGATTTCTCCGGTTCGATTTTCGGGGCCTTGTTGAACGCCGCCGAAATCCAGATCTGGACCGACGTCGACGGCGTGCTCTCCGCCGATCCGCGGCTCGTTCCGGATGCCCAGGTCATCGACCAGCTGTCCTACAGCGAGGCGATGGAACTGGCGTATTTCGGCGCCAAGGTCATCCATCCGCAGACGATGGAGCCGGCGGTGGCGCGCGACATTCCGATCTACATCCGCAACACCTTCGCGCCCGAGAAGCGCGGCACCTTGATCTGCGCGCACCCGACCTCGGCGCTCAAGGTCAAGGGCATCACGACGATCGAACCGGTCGCGCTGATCAACCTCGAGGGCGCGGGGATGATCGGCGTGCCGGGCACCGCGAACCGGCTGTTCGGCGCGCTGCGCGACGCGGGCATCTCGGTGATCCTGATCTCGCAGGGCAGCTCCGAACACTCCATCTGCTTCGCGATTCCGGCCGCGCAGGCGGTGCGCGCCGAGGATGCGGTGCGCCAGGCCTTCGACACGGAGCTGCGCGCCGGCCATATTCAAAGCGTCGACGTCGAACTCGGGATGAGCATCCTCGCGGTCGTCGGCGACGGCATGGCGGGAACCCGCGGCGTCGCCGCGCGCGTGTTCGATTCGCTCGCCCGCGCCTCGATCAACGTCCGGGCGATCGCCCAGGGCGCATCGGAGCGCAACATCTCGGTGGTGGTGGACGGCGCCGGCGCCGCCAAGGCCCTGCGCGCCGTGCATGCGGGCTTCTACCTTTCGCCGAACACGCTGTCGATCGGACTGGTCGGGCCGGGCACCGTGGGCGGGGCGCTGCTCGCGCAGATCGACGGCCAGATCGCGCGGCTGCGGGCGCTGCACGTGGACCTGCGGGTGCGCGGAATCGCCGGTTCCAAGAAAATGCTGGTCGAGGAGGGCGCGATCGACCTGGCCGATTGGCGCGGGCGGCTCGAGGCCGCGGGCGTGCCGCTGGATCTGGACAAATTCGTCGACGCGGTCCAATCGGACTACATCCCGCACACGCTGATCATCGACTGCACCGCGGATGCGCAGGTCGCGACCCGCTACAAGGACTGGCTCGCGCGCGGCATTCACGTGGTCACGCCGAACAAGAAGGCCAACAGCGGAATTCTCGAGTACTACCGCGCCTGTCAGGACGCGGCGCGCGCGAGCGGCGCGCACTACCTTTACGAGGCGACCGTCGGCGCCGGGCTGCCGATCATCCAGACGCTGCGCGACCTGCGCGAGACCGGCGACGACATCACCAGCATCGAGGGGATCTTCTCCGGCACGCTCGCCTACCTGTTCAACGTATTCGACGGGCGCGAACCATTTTCCTCGATCGTGCGGACCGCGAAACAGAAGGGCTACACGGAGCCGGATCCGCGCGATGACCTGTCCGGCGTCGATGTCGCCCGCAAGCTCATCATCCTCGGCCGCGAGATGGGCCTCACGCTGGAGATGAAGGACGTGCGCATCGAGGGTCTCGTGCCGAAGGATCTGGAGAAGTGCACCGTGCCCGAGTTCATGGAGCGCCTGGCTGACTTCGACGAGGCGATGAGCGCGAAGTACGCCGCCGCGCGCGCCCGCGGCGAGGTGCTGCGCTACGTCGGGCGCATCGACTCCTCCGGCGCGGCGACGGTCGCGCTGACCAGCCTCGACGCCCGCCACTCCTTCGCGAACATCGCGCTGACGGACAACATCGTGCGCTTCGCCACGCGGCGGTATTGCGACAACCCGCTGATCGTGCAGGGTCCCGGCGCGGGGCCCGAAGTGACCGCCGGCGGGGTGTTCGCCGATATACTGCGCCTCACCGCCTATCTGGGCGCACACCTGTAGTTCCGCAAACATCGAGGCATGCAATTGCTCACTGAAGTCACCGCCTTCGCCCCCGCCACCGTCGCCAACGTGGGCATTGGATTCGACATCCTCGGACACACGGTCGAAGCGATCGGAGACCGCGTCCGGCTGCGCCGGATCGCCGACCCGGTGGTGCGGATCATCTCCATCGGCGGCATCGCCGGCGCGCTGCCGGTGGAGCCGGAGCGGAACACGGCCGGACGGGCGGTTCAGGCCTTGATCGAGGATCTGGGCCTCGGCCACGGCTTCGAAATGGAGATCGACAAGGGCGTGCCGCTCGCTTCCGGTCTCGGCGGGTCGGCGGCGTCCGCGGTCGCGGCAATCGTGGCCGCGAACGCGCTGCTCGCCGAGCCGCTGCCGCCGCTGCGCCTGTTGAAATACGCGATGCAGGGCGAGATCGTTGCGAGCGGCTCCGCCCACCTCGACAACATCGCGCCGAGCCTGTTCGGCGGCCTGGTGCTGACGGTCGGCATCGATCACCCGCGCATCAAGCGCATCCCGGTGCCGGCGTCCCTGCGCTGCGTGCTGGTGCATCCGCACATGCATCTCGGCACGCGCGAGGCGCGCGCGATCCTGAAAACCGACATCAGTCGCTCGGATTTCGTGTGGCAAACCGCGAATCTCGCGGGGTTCATCAGCGGCTGCTATTCGGACGACCTCGACATGATCCGCGATTCCTTCAATGACGTGATCATCGAGCCGCAGAGGGCGTCGCTGATACCGGGGTTCGCCGACGTCAAGCGCGGCGCGATGGCCGCCGGCGCGCTCGGTTGCTCGATTTCGGGCGCCGGTCCGACGGTGTTCGCCTGGGCCGAGGTACAGTATGCCGAGGCGGTGCGCGGCGCGATGGTGGCCGCGTTCACGACGCACTCTCTGGCGTCGGATCATTGGATCTCCCCGATCGAAAACTATGGCGCGAGAGTGGTGAAGGCCTGATGTCCGACATGATGTACCTGAGCACCCGCGGAATCGCGCCCGCCCTGTCGCTCAGCGGCGCCATCACGCGCGGCCTGGCGCCGGACGGCGGGCTGTACGTGCCGAGCCGCCTGCCGACGATCGATGCGGACGCGCTCGCCGGCGTTGCCGGACTGCCCGCGCTCGCACGCCGGGCGCTGCGGGGCTTCTTCGACGGCGACGCGCTTGCGCCGATGCTCGGCGAAATCGCCGACGCCGCGCTCGACCTGCAGGCTCCGACCACGCCGGTCCCCGCGAGCGCCGACCCGCTGTACGTGCTCGAGCTGTATCACGGCCCCACGGCCGCGTTCAAGGATTTCGGCGCCCGATTCCTCGCCGAGAGCCTGCAGCGCCTGCACGCGCCGTCCGAGCCGCCGCTGACGATCCTGGTCGCGACCTCCGGCGACACCGGCGGCGCGGTCGCCGCCGCCTTTCACCGGCGCCCCTGGGTGCGCATCGTGATCCTGTACCCGAAGGGCCTCGTGAGCCCCCGCCAGGAGCAGCAATTGACGTGCTGGGGGGACAACGTCGCGTCCCTGCGGGTCGACGGCTCGTTCGACGATTGCCAGCGCCTCGTCAAGGAGGCGTTCCTGGATCCGGCGCTCGGGCGCAAGCATCGCTTCAGTTCCGCCAACAGCATCAACATCGGCCGGCTGTTGCCGCAGATGGTGTACTACGTGGGCTCGAGCCTGGAGATCAAACGGCGCACCGGCGAGCCGGCGAATTACGTGATTCCCGCCGGAAATCTGGGCAACGCGTTCGCGGCCGTGTGGGCCCGCGCGATCGGATTGCCGATCGGTCGCATCCTGCTCGCGCACAATGCCAATCGCACCGTCCCGGATTATCTGCGCTCGGGCACCTGGCAGCCGCGGCCCAGCATCCCGACGCTCGCCTCGGCGATGGACGTCGGCAATCCCAGCAACATGGAGCGGCTGCGGTCGCTGTTCCCCACCTGGGAGGGGCTGCGCGGCCAGCTCGACGCGGACAGCGTCGACGATGCGGCGATCGAGACGCGCATCCGCGAGGACTACCGCCGGTTCGGCCGTGAATGGTGCCCGCACACGGCGACCGCCGCTGAAGGCTACAGCCGCCTGCCGGCCGCCGAGCGCGCCGGCAAGCCGTGGGTGCTGGTGGCGACCGCGCATCCGGCCAAGTTCAACGAGATCGTCGAGCCGCTGCTCGGAAAGCCCGTCGATGTGCCCGAGAGCCTCGCGCGGCTGCTCGATCTGCCGCAGCGGCTCACCGACGTGGCCCCGCAACTGCCGGCCGTGGCCGCCGCGATCGAATGATCACCCCGCGCGATCCCGTCCCCTGGCTTTGGGCCGCCGCGGCGGCGCTCGCGCTGTTCGTCGCGGTGGGCGCGGTGATGCGTCTGGTCCGGCGCCGCTCGCGCCGGCGCAGGCTTCTCGAACGCCTCGATCGGATCGCCTACGCCACGGTGCACCAGGTCCTGGTGCCGGACGGCATGGGCGGCTATTTCCACGTCGACCACCTATTGCTGACTCCCCGCGGCCTGTTGATTCTCGACACCCGCCGCGTGCCGGGATTGATCTTCGGCGGCGACCAGATGAGCGAGTGGACCGTCATGGCCCGGGGCCGCCGCTACACGTTCGAAAATCCCCAGCCGGCGTTGTATGACCGGATCGCGGCGGTCAAGGCGCTCGTCGGGGAGACTCCGGTCGATGGCCTGCTGGTGTTCTCGAACCTCGGCAAATTCGCAAAAGGCCGGCCGAAGGCGGTGATCATGCTCGATGCGCTGGAGGTCGAGTTCCCCGCGGTCGATCGCACGTCCGAGCGCGCGGCGGCGGCCGACGGCTACCGCGATGCGTGGACGGCGATGGCGGCCGAGCTGCGCCCGAGCCCGCACGAATTCACGAATCTCTAGCGGCCAGTCCGAACAGGCGGCGCGCGTTGCGCGTGGTTGCCGCCGCGAGCTCCCCGAGCGACTCCCCGCGCAACGCGGCGACCGCGCCGGCGACGTGCAGGAGCAGCGCCGGCTCGTTGCGGCGGGATGCGGGCTTCGGATCGAGATCGCGGGGCAACAGGTAGGGCGCGTCGGTCTCCAGCATCAGGCGGTCCGAGGGAATCAGCGGCACGGCCTCGCGCAGCGCGGCGCCGCGCCGTTCGTCGCAGACCCAGCCGGTCACGCCGACCGCCATCCCGAGCTCCAGATACCGCTCCAATTCCGCCGGTCCGCCGGTGAAGCAATGCGCGACGCCGCCCGCGAGCCGCGGCGCGAAGTCGGCCAGGATCGCGCTGAAGTCGGCGTGCGCGTCGCGCTGGTGCAGGAACACCGGCTTGCGCGTCGACACCGCGAACTCCAGCTGCGCGATGAATGCCTCGCGCTGCACTCCGCGCGGGGAAAGGTCGCGGTGGTAGTCGAGGCCACACTCGCCGACCGCGACGACTTCCGGACGGAAGAGCAGTTCGAGAAAGTCCGCGGGATCGCAGGCGGCAAATCCCGCCGCGTAATGCGGATGGACACCCGCGGTGCCGAACAGCGTGAGCGGGTGCAGGGCGGCAAGTGCAGCCGCCCGCCGGGAGCTCGCCAGGTCGGCGCCGGTGACCACCTGCTGCGCGACGCCGGCCGCGCGCGCGCGCGCGATCACCGCGCCTAAGTCGGGCGCGAAGCTCTCATGGGTCAGGTTGGAGCCGATATCGATCAACTCGATGCTCAAGATTTTCACCGGAGTGTGGTACGTTCCGGGCGCATTGTATCCGCGGCCGTGAGGGCCGCGAACACAGGGAGCGGACGGACGATGAATCTGATGCGGGCGGCCCTGTTTCTGGCGATCGCGGCCGCGGCCGCGCCTTGCGCCGCCCAGCGGGGCGGCGACATGCAGGCGCAGATCCTCTATGCCTACCAGACGGAGGATCTCAACCGTCTGCGCGACCTGATGCAGGGTCTCGCGGCCCGGGTCGCCGCCGGCGACGGCGGGGCCGCGCTGCGTTACGATCTCGCGCACGCCGATTATCGCTACGCCGAACTCGCGTTGGCGCGGCACGACGAGCGCGCGGCGGAGGCGGCGGCTGCCGATTGCAACGGCCAGTTGACGGCGTTGCTGGAGCGCTCCCCGGGCAGCGTGGAGGCGCTCGCGCTGCAGTCGGCGTGCGATTCCGAGCTCGCGGCGCTGCGCCGCTTCGAGGCGGTGTTCTACCGCCACCGGGCCCGTGAACTCCTGCGCCGCGCCTACGGGCTCGCGCCCGACAATCCCCGGGTGGTCTTCATCATGGCCGAGGGGCAATTGGCGCGGGCGCAGCCGGGCTCGGCGCCGTACGCGGAGGCGCTCGCGCGCCTGCGCACCGCGGCGCGCTTGTTCACGCAGTCGCCGGCCACGCAGGTCGATTCGCCCGGCTGGGGCCATGCGGAGGCCTACCTCGCGCTCGGCGGCGAGTTGTTGAACGCGGGCGACGTGCAGGGCGCCCGCGACTGGATCGAACGGTCCTTGATCGCGGCGCCGGATTACAAGGCCGCCCGGCGGGAGCTGGCCCGGCTCAAGGCGCGCTGAGCCGGCGCGGGGCGCGAACCCTGGTATCATTTCGGCGCATGCAGTTGTCGTTGTTCGATACCAGGACCGCAAGCGAACCGTTCGCCGTCCGCGTGAGCGCGCGGGCGCGTCGCCTGACCGCGCGGGTGCACGTCGGCGGGCGCGTCGAGATCGTGGTGCCGGTCGGCGTGGGGCCGAAGACGGTCCTCGATTTCGTGCGCCAATATTCTCCGTGGATCGACCGCAAGGTCGCGGCGATGCGTTGCGCAGTCCGCCCGGCCGAGGCGGTGCCGGCGGTCGTCAATTTTCCGTTGAGCGGCGAGCGCTTCGCGGTCGAGTGGCACACCGGGCCGCGCGGGAGGCTCGCGGCCCACGCCGACCGGCTCGAACTGACCGCCGCGGATCCGGCCGCCGCGCGGACCCTGCTGCGTTCCTGGCTGAAGGAGGCGGCCGCCGCGCGCCTCGCCCCGCGGCTGATGCAGCTCGCCGCGGAATTGAATTTCGACGTCGCCCGCGTGGCCATCCGCTGCCAGCGGACGCGCTGGGGCAGCTGTTCCAGCCGCCGCACCGTCAGCCTGAACTGCTCGCTGTTGTTCCTGGACGCGGCGGTCGTGCGGTACCTGTTCGTGCACGAACTTGCGCATCTGGCGCACATGAATCATTCGCGCCGCTTTTGGCGGCTGGTCGAGTCGCTGGAACCGGACTATCGGCGGCTGGACCGCGAATTGCTGGCGGGGTGGCGCGTCGTGCCCGGCTGGGTGCTGGAAGCCTGAGCCGCGCCGTGAACGACCCCAGCCCGCCGATCAAGCCCTTCGTCGATTTGAGCGACGAGGAAGTCTTCTGGGATTTGACCGAATCCCTGAGCTACGGCCAGTACCTGAACCTGGACAAGCTGCTGGATGCACAGCATCCCCTGTCGTATCAACACGACGAGATGCTGTTCATCGTGATCCACCAGGTGTCCGAACTGTGGATGAAGCTCGTGCTGCACGAGTTGACGGCGATCGTCGACTGCGTGCGGCGCGACGATCTCGGGCCGACGTTCAAGATGCTGGCGCGGGTCTCGACGATACAGCAGCAGCTGCTGCAGTCCTGGGACGTGCTGGCGACGATCACGCCCTCGGACTACTCGGCGTTCCGCAACACGCTCGGCAAGTCCTCCGGTTTCCAGTCGCGCCAGTACCGCCTGATCGAATTCCTGATCGGCAACAAGAACGCGGACATGATCAAGGTGTTCCGCACCGACCCCGAGAGCCATGAGCAGCTCGAGCGCGCGCTGCGCAGCCCGAGCCTCTACGACGAGGTGCTGCGCCTGCTCAGCCGGCGTGGATTCGACCTGCCGCCCGAGTCCGTGGACCGGGATTTCACGCAGCCCTACCGCTCGAGCAAGCAGGTTGCGGCGGCATGGCTCAGCGTGTATCACAACGCCGAGAAGGAATGGGATCTGTATCAGCTGGCGGAGCGGCTGACCGATCTCGACTACAAGTTTCAGCTGTGGCGGTTCGCCCACGTGAAGACGGTGGAGCGGATCATCGGCTACAAGCGCGGCACCGGCGGGACCGGCGGCGTCTCCTACCTGACCAAGGCCCTGGAGCTGAAATTCTTCCCGGAACTCTGGACGATCCGAACCTCGATGTAGGCCCGAAAGTGAACATTCAAGACCAATTGCAGAACGTCAATGTGCTCTCCAGCGAACTGCTCGCGACCCCGGAGGAGGTCAAGCGCCGCCTGCCGATGACCGAGCGGGCGGCGGCGACCGTGTACCGCTCGCGCCAGGTGGTCCGGTCGATACTCGACCGCGGCGATCCGCGCCTGTTCGTCGTCGTCGGACCCTGTTCGATCCACGACGTCGCCGCGGCGCGGGAGTACGCCGGCCGGCTGAAGGAATTGTCGACGCGCGTGGATTCGACCTTGTTCCCGATCATGCGGGTGTACTTCGAGAAGCCGCGGACGACCGTGGGCTGGAAGGGCCTGATCAACGATCCGGACATGGACGATTCGTTCCGGATCGAAAAGGGGATCAATCTCGCGCGCGAGTTGTTGCTGTACATCGCAGAACTCGGCCTGCCAGCGGGCACCGAGGCGCTCGACCCCATCATGCCGCAGTACCTGTCGGAGCTCGTGACCTGGACGGCGATCGGCGCGCGCACCACCGAGTCGCAGACGCACCGCGAAATGGCGAGCGGCCTGTCCACGCCCGTCGGGTTCAAGAACGGCACCGACGGCAGTCTCGCCGCCTCGATCAACGCGCTGCAGTCGGTGCGCCGGCCGCATCATTTCCTCGGCATCACGCAGCAGGGCCAGTCGGCGGTCTTTCACACGCGGGGCAACGCGCACGCGCACGTCGTGCTCCGCGGCGGCGGCGGACGGGTCAACTACGACGCGGTCAGCATCGCGCTCGCCGAGCGGGAACTCGCGCAGGCGCAGCTGCCGGCCAACATCGTCGTCGACTGCAGCCATGGGAATTCCAACAAGGACCCGGCGCTGCAGCCGCTGGTCGCCGAGAACTGCGTGACCCAGATCGTCGACGGCAACCGCTCGATCGTGGGGCTGATGTTGGAGGGGAACCTGAAGGCCGGCAGTCAGCCGATTCCGAAGGACCTGTCGACGCTGGAATACGGCGTGTCGATCACGGATCCGTGCATCGACTGGCCAACGACGGAGCGCCTGTTGCTGCAGATGCACCACGCATTGCGGGACGTGCGGCGCTGACGCGCGCCGCGCCGCGCCGCCGCTTCAGCAGGCGGTAGCCGAGCAGCACCGCGAGGCCGGCCGCGTACAGCGCCGGCTCGCGGATGTCGCGTTTGACCTGCCACCAGAAATGCCAGACGCCGAGGATCGCGATGACGTAGATCAGCCGATGCAGCGTGGTCCAGCGGCGTCCCAGCCGCCGCATCGCACGGGCCGTCGAAGTCAGCGCCAGCGGCAGCATCAGCAGCAGCGCGAGCATGCCGATCGTGATGTACGGCCGCTTGACGATGTCGCCCCAGACGGCGCCGAGCCGCCCGCTCTGGTCGAGCACTATGTACACGGTCAAATGCAGCACCAGGTAGAAAAAGGAGAACAGACCGAGCATGCGGCGAAAGCGCAGCGGCCACACCGATCCGGTGAGGTCCCGCAGCGGCGTCACGCACAGGGTGATCAACAGGAAATTAAGTCCCCAGCGGCCGCAGCCGTGAAGCAGCGCCGCGACCGGATCGGCGCCGAGCGACAGACCGTCGATTCCCGCGGCCCCGGCCGCCAGGCGCAGCGCGGGCCACAGGCAGGCGAGGAACACCACGGGCTTGACGACCCGGCGCAGCCAGTGCATCAGAAATATCTCCGCAGATCCATGCCGCGGTACAGGGCGGCCACCTGCGGCCCGTAGCCGTTGAAGGGCAGCGTCGGGATGCGCGGCGCGAACAGGCCGCCGCCGAGCCGGCGCTCGGTCGCCTGGCTCCAGCGCGGGTGATCGACGGCGGGATTGACGTTCGCGTAGAAGCCGTACTCGTTCGGCGCCGCCCCGGCCCAGGTCGTGGCCGGCTGGGTTTCGGTGAAGCGGATGCCGACGATCGCCTTGATGCTCTTGAAGCCGTATTTCCAGGGCACGATCAGGCGCAGCGGGGCGCCGTTCTGGTTCGGCAGCACCTTGCCGTACAAACCGACGACCAACAGCGTCAGCGGATGCATCGCCTCGTCCATGCGCAGTCCCTCGACGTAGGGCCAGCCCAGGACCGGGACCTTCTGGCCCGGCATCTGCGCCGGATCGTACAGCGTCTTGAACTCGACGAATTTGGCGCTTGCGGTCGGCTTGAAGCGGCGCAGCAGGTCACCGAGCGGAAATCCGACCCAGGGGACGACCATCGACCAGGCCTCGACGCAGCGGAATCGATAGATGCGCTCCTGCAGCGCATGGGGCTTGAGGATGTCCTCGAGGGGCACCGTTCCGGTGATTTCGGCCGCGCCGCCGATCGTGACGTTCCACGGGTGGGTGCGCAGACCGCCGGCATACTTCGCCGGGTCCGACTTGTCGGTGCCGAACTCGTAGTAGTTGTTGTAGGTCGAGATGTCCTCGAACGTATTCGGCGCCTCGGCGACGCTGTCGCGCCGGTCGAACGTGAATGGCAGGAGTCCCGGCGCAGGCGCCGCCGCAAATGCCCGCGGCAGCCCGGCCGCCTGCGCGGCGGCGAGGCCGATTGCGCCGGTCATCAGAGCGCGGCGCGAGAAGTAGACCTCGGGAGGGGTGATCTCCGAGGGGCGGATGTCGGTCGGCGTGGTGTCGATTTTGCGCATGGGAGAGTAGACCGTGCCGCCGGCCGATTTGTTTCAAGCGCGCACCGTCGGCGGCCGGTCGTCCGCCTCAACGCCACTCCTCGAGGTCGAGCCCGAGCGCAGCGGCGGCGCGCCGCGTCGGGCGGCGCGCATTGACGAGCACGCCACGGTCGGCGGCGCGCAGATGGTCGAAGTCGGAGGCGCTGTTGCCGTACGCGGTGACGGCCGAATCCGGATGGCGGCGCCGCAGTTCCTCGAGACAGTGCCGCTTCTCGGCGCCGCGCCGGTTCGGCGTCGCGAGCCGGCCGTCGAGCCGGTCGCCCCGCCATCGGACCCCGGTGCAGACCGTCTCCGCGAATCCCAGCGCGGCGCCGATGCGCGGGACGTACAGGTCCGGACTCGCCGACAGCAGGATCAGCCGGTCGCCGACGGCGCGGTGAACGTCCACCCGCCGCAGCGCGTCCGCCCGGAACGCGCCGCGCGGGCCGAGTCCGCGCACATAGGCCTCGGCCCAATCGTCGATCGCCGCGCGCGGCTCGCCCGCCATCACGATTCGAATCAGGCGCGCCTTCAATGCGCCCCGGTCCCGGGTGCCGCCGACATACGCGCCCAGGGCGGCGGGCACGCGCCAGAGCCGCCACAGCCGCCGCGGATGGCGCCGCAGATAACCCGCGAGGAACGGTGCCAGCGTGTCCCGCCACGTCAGCGTGCCGTCCAGGTCGAACACGGCGAGGCGCGGCGACGCCCGCCCGGCGCCGCCGCCCGTCACGCGGCGGAGCCGCCTTTTCCGGATTGGACCAGGCTGCGCAGCACGTACTGCAAAATGCCGCCGTGGCGGTAGTACTCGAGCTCCTTCGGCGTGTCGATGCGCAGCCGCACCTCGAAGTCCCTGGACTTGCCGTCGTCGGCGGTCGCGGTCACGGTGACGAGCTTCGCGGCGCCTTGTTTCAAGCCGGTGATGTCGAAGGTCTCCCGCCCGGTCAGTCCCAGGGACTGGGCGTTCTGTCCGCTCGCATATTGAAGCGGCAACACGCCCATGCCGATCAGGTTGGAGCGGTGGATGCGCTCGAAACTCTCGGCGATCACCGCCTTGACCCCGAGCAACATCGTGCCTTTCGCCGCCCAGTCGCGCGAACTGCCGGTGCCGTACTCCTTGCCCGCGAGTATCACGAGGGGAGTGCCGGCGGCCTTGTATTTCATCGCCGCGTCGAAAATCGACATTTCCTCGCCGTCCGGCAGGTGCGCGGTGACGCCGCCCTCGGTGCCCGGGCGCAGCATGTTGCGCAGGCGGATGTTCGCGAACGTGCCGCGCATCATCACCTCGTGATTGCCGCGCCGCGCGCCGTAGGAGTTGAAGTCGGCGGCGGCCACGCCCTGCGCGAGCAGATATTTCGCGGCGGGGCTCGTGCGCGCGATGTTGCCCGCGGGCGAGATGTGGTCCGTCGTCACCGAGTCGCCCAGCATCGCGAGCGCCCGCGCGCCGTGGATGTCGCCGACCGGCACGGGCGTCATCGTCATGCCGTCGAAGTAGGGCGGATTCTTCACGTAGGTCGATTTGGCGTCCCAGGCATAGATCTTCCCGGCCGGCGTCTTGATCGCGTTCCAGTTCGCATCGCCGACGAACACGTTGGCGTAGCCCTGTTTGAACATGGCCGAATCGACCGAAGCGGCGATCGTGCCGGCCACGTCCGCGGCGCTCGGCCAGATGTCCTTCAGGTGAACCGGCCTGCCGTCCGTGCCGACGCCGAGGGGCTCGGTCGCGACATCGACGTCCATGCTGCCGGCGAGCGCGTAGGCCACGACGAGCGGCGGCGACGCGAGAAAATTCATCTTGATCTCGGGGTGCACGCGGCCCTCGAAATTGCGATTGCCCGAGAGCACGGAGGCGGCGATCAGGTCGCCCTTCTTGACGGCCTCCGAGATCTCCGGCTTCAGCGGCCCGGAATTGCCGATGCAGGTCGTGCAGCCGTAGCCCACGGTGTAGAAGCCGAGCGTCTCGAGATCGCCCTGCAGGCCGGCCTTCTTCAAGTACTCGGTGACGACGCGCGAGCCGGGCGCGAGCGAGGTCTTGACCCAGGGCTTGGAGCGCAGGCCGCGGGCGACCGCGTTGCGGGCGAGCAGGCCCGCCGCGACCAGCACGGCCGGGTTCGAGGTGTTGGTGCAGCTGGTGATCGCCGCGATCAGCACCGCGCCGTCCTTGAGTTCGACGGCGGTGCCGCCGAGAGTCGCCGTCGCGCGGCCCGCGGCGGCGGGGTTCCTGGACGCGCGCTCATCGGCGAGCTTGGCGACGCTCGCCAGCGAGATGTTCTTCGCCGAACGCAGCGGCACCCGGTCCTGGGGGCGTTTCGGGCCGGCGAGCGACGGTTCGACGGTGGCGAGGTCGAGTTCGACGACGTCGGTGTAATCCGACGCCGCGGCGCCGTCCAGGCGCCACAGTCCCTGGGCGCGCGCGTAGGCCTCGACCAACGCGATCTGTTCGGCCGGCCGGCCGGTGAGGTGCAGGTAACGGATCGTCTCCTCGTCGATCGGGAAGATCGCGCAGGTGGAGCCGAACTCCGGCGACATGTTGGCGATGGTGGCGCGATCCGCGAGCGGCAGGCTCTTCAACCCGTCGCCGAAGAACTCGACGAATTTGTCGACGACGCCCTTCTTGCGCAGGATCTCGGTGACGGTGAGCACGAGATCGGTCGCGGTGGTGCCCGCGGGCAGCGCGCCGCTCAGCTTGAAGCCGATGACCTGCGGGATCAGCATCGTCACCGGCTGGCCGAGCATCGCGGCCTCGGCCTCGATGCCGCCGACCCCCCAGCCGAGCACGCCCAGGCCGTTGACCATCGTCGTGTGCGAGTCGGTGCCGACGAGCGTGTCGGGATACGCCCGCGCCGCGCCGCCCGCATGGTCGCTGAACACCACGCGCGCGAGCCGCTCGATGTTGACCTGGTGGACGATGCCCGTGTTCGGCGGCACGACCTGGAAATTGCTGAACGCGGTCTGGCCCCAGCGCAGAAACATGTAGCGCTCGCCATTGCGCGAGAATTCGATTTCATTGTTGTGACGGAGCGAATCCGCCGCGCCGTATTCGTCGACCTGCACGGAATGGTCGATCACCATTTCCGCGGGGGCGAGCGGGTTGACCCGTTCCGGGTCGCCGCCGAGGCGCACGATCGCCTCGCGCATCGCGGCCAGATCGACCACGCAGGGAACACCGGTGAAATCCTGCATGATCACGCGCGCCGGCGTGAACGCGATCTCCGAGTCCGGCTGCGCCTTCGGATTCCAGTCGAGCAGCGCGTCGATGTCGCGCTTCGTGACGTTCACGCCGTCCTCGAAGCGCAGCAGGTTCTCCAGCAGGATCTTCAGCGCGAATGGCAGGCGGCCGACCTTGCGCGCGTCGAGCGCGGCCAGGCTGAAAATTTCGTATTGATGTGACCCGACCGCAAGCGTGGTGCGCGATTTGAAGCTGTCCGTCATGATCCCTCCGCCACAAACGTTTCATTATACGCGATCGACCCCGGTCCGGGGGTGGCGGCGCCCGCGCCGAGACGCCGGATCACCGCGCCGCCCAGGCAGACGTCGCCATCGTAGAAAACCGCATATTGTCCGGGTGTCACCGCTCGCGCGGGTTCCTCGAGCCGCACCCGCAGGCGGCCGTCCGCCCGCACCGCGACGCGGCATTTCAAGTCGCGCTGCCGGTAGCGCGTCTTGACCGCGCAGTCGAACTCCCCGCCGACGGGCGCCGGAACGAGCCAGTGCGCGTCGGTCGCCTCGAACTCGCCGGTCAACAACAGCGGGTGATCCGGGGATTGGACGACGATCAGCGCGCGCCGCGCGGCGTCCTTCGCGGCGACATACCAGGGCGCGGGCCGCGAGTCGGCGCGCCCACCGAGGCCGAGGCCGCCGCGCTGGCCGAGCGTATAGAACGCCAGGCCGCGGTGGCTGCCGATGACGACGCCACGCTCGGTCTCGATCGGCCCGGGCGCATCGTCGACGTAGGCGCTCAGGAACTCGGCGAACGGGCGCTCGCCGATGAAGCAGATTCCGGTGCTGTCGGGCTTGTCGTGGACCGGGAGTCCGGCGGCGTGCGCGAGGCGCCTGACTTCGGGCTTGCGCAGGTCCCCGAGCGGGAACAGTGTTCGGGCGAGCGCCGCGGGAGCGATCGCGTGCAGGAAGTAGCTCTGATCCTTCGAGGAATCGACAGCCTTCAACAGGCGCGCGCCGTCGGCGCCGTGCGTGACGCGGGCGTAATGTCCGGTCGCGACCCATTCGGCGCCGAGCCGGTGCATGTAGTCGAGCGCGACGCCGAATTTGATTTCGCGGTTGCAGAGCACGTCGGGATTCGGGGTCCGCCCCGCGGCGATTTCCGCCAGAAAATGATCGAACACGCGCCCGCGGTATTCGGCGGCGAAATTCGCGCGGTGCAGCGGGATGCCGAGCAGTTCGCACACCCGTCGCGCATCCTGGTAGTCGGCGGCGGCGGTGCAATAGGCCGCGTCATCGTCCCAATTGGACATGAACAAGGCCTGGACTTCGCAGCCCGCGTCGCGCAGCCGCAGTGCCGCGACCGCGGAATCGACGCCGCCGGACATGCCGACGATGACGGTGCCCCGGGGTCTGGAATCTGTCAGGAAATCCGGCATCCCGCGATTATACGGGCGTGCCGCCGGCCGATCACATCAGCATCTGGCGCATCTGCGACTCTTGCATGCTCATGTTCCACGCTTCGTCGAAGAAGTTGAGGTAGCGCCGGACCACCGCGGGGTCGTTCATGTCCGAGATGCCATCCCAGCGGTCGGCCTGCAGCCGGTACACGAGGGCCTTGTCGTCGGCGATGATGAACGCGCCGGCGCTGGCCGCATATTCCTGGCCCATGGTCCGCAGATCGATGCAGCTGGTCAGGCGGCGCGCGAGCGCGAGGAAGCGGTTGTTGTCCACCATCGCGCGCGACGGGTCGGACAGCAGCACGCGCACCTTGGCGTACGAGCGGGCGAGCACGAGACGCTTGATCGCCTCGAGGAAGGGCTCCTCGCCGTAGATCATCGGCTCCAGGTCATGTGTGAAGATCGACAGCAGCCGCTGCGCGGACTTGGCGACTTTGAGGCTCGCTTCACGCACTTCCGGCATGGTCCCGAGGATCATGCGGGTGCTCGGCGCGCCGGCCGGCTTGGCAGCCGCCGATCCTGGGTCGAGTGAGCCTGATTTCCCGTTCGCGCGTTCCGACATGTCCAGAGCCTCATTGGCGATGCACGGGCGGCCGGCACCCGATTCTGCAAGCGAATGAGGGCAATCCTACAGACTGCGCCGCAGCGGACGTGCCAACTCCATCACGTTTCGCGGGTATTTCCGGCGGCCCGGCGCGCAAGTCGCGGCGCCAGGCCGACGTAGGCGGCCGGTTCCAGCGCGAGCAGCCGCAGCTTCTCCGGCTCCGGCAATTCCAGCGCGGCGACGAATTCACGCATCGAGGCCCGGTCAACCGGCCGGCCGCGCGTGAAGGACTTGAGCCGGTCGTACGCGTCCGGGATTCCGTGCGCGCGCATCACGGTCTGTACCGCCTCCGCCAGCACCTCCCAGGCCGCGTCGAGGTCGGCGCGAACGCGCGCCTCGTCCAGCTGCAGCTTGCGCAGCCCGGCCCGCAAGGAGTCATAGGCGAGCGCGGCGTGGCCCACGGCGACGCCGAAGTTCCGCAGCACCGTCGAATCCGTCAGGTCGCGCTGCCAGCGCGAGATCGGCAGTTTCTCGGCGAAGTGCGCGAGCAGCGCGTTGGCGATGCCGAGATTTCCCTCGGCGTTCTCGAAATCGATCGGATTGACCTTGTGCGGCATCGTCGACGAGCCGACCTCGCCCTCGACGAGCCTCTGCTTGAAGTAGCCGAGCGAGATGTAGCTCCACATGTCGCGGGCCAGATCCAGCAGCACCGTGTCGGCGCGGATCAGGGCGTGGGCATATTCGGCGATCCAGTCGTGCGGCTCGATCTGCGTGGTGTAGGCGTTCGGCCGCAGGTCGAGCGACTCGATGAACGCGGCGCTCACCGCGGGCCAGTCGACGTCGGGTAGGGCGGCCACGTGGGCGTTGAAATTGCCGACGGCCCCGTTCCACTTGCCGAGCACCGCGACCCGCTCCAGGCCGCCGCGCTGGGACTGCAGCCGCGCGGCGAAATTCGCCATTTCCTTGCCCATCGTCGTCGGCGTCGCGGTCTGTCCATGGGTGCGGCCGATCATCCCGGTGGCGGCGTGCCGTTCGGCGAGGGCATCGAGCATCGTCTCGATCTCGCCCAGCATCGGCTCCAGGATCCGCGTCCTCGCCGTCTTCAGCATCAGCGCATACGCAAGGTTGTTGATATCCTCGGACGTGCAGCCGAAGTGAACCCACTCCAGGTGCGCGGGGCTCGCGCCGCGCGCCGCAAGCTCGGTTCGCAGCCAGATTTCGACCGCCTTGACGTCGTGGTTGGTCCGCGCCTCGATGCGCTTGATCGCGCCGACGTCGGTGCCGGCCGGATCGACGGCGAGCGACTGCAGCCACTCGCGGCACGCCGCGGGCAGCGCCGCGAGCGCCGCGCGGGCGGGCCCCGCGGCGAGCGCGAGCAGCCAGGCGCACTCGACCCGCGTGCGCTCGCGCATCAATCCGGCCTCGCTGAACAGCGACCGCACCGCCGCGAGCTTCGCGGCGTAG
>JBBISV010000045.1:0-19012 GCA_037441085.1 Gammaproteobacteria bacterium
GACCGCGGGCGCGGCTGCCGGCGGCGCCTCGCTGGCGAGAAGCTGTTCCAACTGCGCGGTGACAACGGCGGCCGATGCCGTCGGAATCGGCCGCTTGGCGCCCGCAGCGTCCAGCATTTCGCGAATCACGTCCACGGACTGAAGCAATATCTGCACCGCCTCCGGCGAGACGACGCGCGCCCCGTTGCGCATCTGGTCGAGCAGGGTTTCGACCGCGTGGGTGAAGTGCGAGATCTCCATGAAGCCGAACGTGCCGGCGCCGCCCTTGATCGAATGCGCCGCGCGAAAGATCGTGTTGATGGTTTCCCGGTCGGCGTTCGCATCGAGCGTCAGCAGACCGGACTCCATCGCGCCGAGACACTCGGAGCCTTCCTCGAAGAAGACTTTGAGGATCTCTTCCATTTCGAAGTCGATGGACATGCGGCTACAAAACCCTGGCGATCGTCGCCAACAGCTTTTCTGGGTTGAATGGCTTGACCAGCCAGCCCGTGGCTCCCGCCTGTTTGCCCTGGAGCTTCTTCTCGGGACCGGCCTCGGTGGTGAGCACCAACATCGGCACGAATTTGTACGGACTGAGCTGTCTCAATTCCCGAACCAGCGTGATACCGTCCATGCGCGGCATGTTGACGTCGGTGAGGACAAGGTCGACGGCGTTGCCGCGCGCGTACTCCAGCGCCTCGACGCCGTCGATCGCCTCGACGACTTCGTAACCGGCGCGGCGCAGCGTGAATCCGACCATCTGGCGCATCGACGCCGAGTCGTCCACCGCGAGAATGGTTCGTGTCATTTGCATGTCCTTTCGCGAAGAATTATCCGATCGACCTGTTGATTTTTCCGGCGGCGCGCGCCGGCGGCGGTCGGCGAAATCCTCGCCCACATACCGTCTATCGGCTGTCGCGCCGCGATATTTAGCGCATCCATGCGCTTCCGCGGCACGGCCCTCATGAAGTCACCGCCGCGGCTTCCGCGGCCGCCAGACGGGAAACGGCATCGCTGATCGAATCGAGCGCGAGCACCTGCTCCACCGCGCCGACCGCGACCGCCTCGCCGGGCATGCCCCAGACGACGCTGGTCGCCTCGTCCTGGGCGATCGTCGGCGCGCCGGCCTCGCGCATGTCGCGGAGCCCGACCGCGCCGTCCTTGCCCATCCCGGTCAGGATCACGCCGATGGCATTGCTTCCCGCCTGCTGGGCGACCGAGCGGAACAGCACGTCGACCGAGGGCTTGTGGCGGTTGACCGGCGTGCCGTCGTCGAGGCGGCACACGTAGCGGGCGCCGTCCCGCACCAACAGCAGATGCCGGTCGCCGGGCGCGATGTACACGTGACCCGGCAGGACCTGCTGCCCGTCCTCGGCCTCGCAGACCGCCATGCGGCAACAGGCATTCATGCGCTTGGCGAACGGCGTGCTGAACGCCTTCGGGATGTGCTGCGCGATCATGATTCCCGGCGTATCGGGCGCGAAGCCCATCAGGACCTCCTTGATCGCCTCGGTGCCGCCGGTGGACGCGCCGATCGCGATGATCCGGTCGGTGGTGCGGAAATGGCGCGGCGCCGCCTTGGGAAGCACCGCCTCCACGCCGTAGCGCGCTTGGACCTGCACACCGATGCTCTCGAGCGGGCTCGGCGGCCGCACCCGCGCCGAGGCGGCCGCCTTGACCTTCGCGATGAGCTCGTCGCGATAGTCGGCGAACGTCGCCGCGATGTCGATCTTCGGCTTCGGCAGATAGTCCACCGCGCCGGCGGACAGCGCATCGAGGGTGATGTCGGCGCCGTGCTCGGTCAGGGAGGAAACCATGATGACCGGCATCGGCCGCAGCCGCATCAAATTGCGCAAAAACGTGACCCCGTCCATCTTGGGCATCTCGACGTCGAGCGTCAGCACGTCGGGATTGAGCGCCTTGATCTTCTCGCGCGCCATGTAGGCGTCGCTCGCCGCCCCCAGCACCTCGATCTGCCGGTCGCTCTCCAGCATGCCGGTGAGCAGGCGCCGCACGAGCGCCGAATCGTCGACGATCAATACGCGTATACGCCTGGCTTTCTTGTTGTTGTCCGGCATCATGGCGCGCTATTCGAACAGTTCGACGTCGCTCTCGGCCGGCTGCGTCGCCAGCCGATCACGGTAGGTGAACTCGCCCGCGGCGATGACCTGGGTCTCGATCGCGCGCAGCCGCTTCAGCCGCACGCGTCCGGTGGCGGGGAAATACACCACGTGCCGCGGCACCGTGTCGCCGAGGTCCTCGGCCGCGACGGCGATGCCCTCGACCTGCACGAAGCTGCGCGCGAACGCGATGTTGCGCGCGCCGATATCGGTCATCGATGGCAGGATGCGGCCGCCGCCGAACAGCTTCAGCTCGAGCCGTTCGCGCCGTGCGCCGAGCTTCAAGGCTTCGTTGATCAGGCTTTCCATTGCATTCGTCCCGTAGCGCGTCGACGGAGTCCCGTCGGCCATGCTCCAAGAATCCCTCCCGACCGAGTTATCCTCGGGCAGCATGAAGTGATTCATGCCGCCGACTCCATTCACCGTGTCGCGGATGCACGCGGAGATGCAGGAACCGAGCACCGTGGAGACCGCCTCGTCGCTGCGGGTCACGTAGAACTCGCCGGGCAGGATCCGCGCGGTCCAGCGCCCGGTGTGTGAATCCCAGAACCGCTGAATCTTCGCAAAGCCGGGCGCGGCGGCAGGCTTCGGGGTCTTGGCGGCGGGGTTCGGCGGCAGCATCGACATGAGTCACAGATCTCCGTTCAATCCCGCCGCCATTGCCGCCTCCGCCCCCAGCCCGCCCGATTCCCCGGCCGCTAGAACTCCTGCCATTCGGTGTCGGCGCCGTTGGCCACCGCATCCCGTGCCACGCGCGGTTTGGCGGCCGCCGGCGCGGCCTTGTCCTTCGCCGACCACGGCCGCGCGCCGCCGCGCCGCTCCGCGCCGTTCGCCGGCGCCGCCGAAGCCGCACCGCTGCGCGCCGGCTTCGCCTGCTGGTGTCGCGGGGCGTCCTGCCCCGCCGAGGCCATGGCCGCGGCGGCAGCCGCGGCGGCTTCCTGGGTCACCTGGTAACGGGACAGCATCTCCATCAGGGTGTTCGCCTGTCCGGCCATCGACTGGCTCGCGGCCGAGGCCTCCTCGACCAGCGCCGCGTTTTGCTGCGTCATCTCGTCGAGCTGCATGACCGCCTTGTTGACCTGCTCGATGCCCGCCGACTGCTCCTGGCTCGCGCCGGCGATCTCGCCGATGATGTCGCTGACCTTCTTGACTGCCAGCACGATGTGATCGAGCGTCTGCCCCGACTGCGTGACCAGTGTCGAGCCTTCCTCGACCTTCTTCACGCTGTCCTGGATCAGGCCCTTGATCTCCTTGGCGGCCGTCGCGCTGCGTCCGGCGAGGTTGCGCACCTCGCTCGCGACCACCGCGAAGCCGCGGCCCTGCTCGCCGGCGCGCGCGGCCTCGACCGCCGCGTTCAGCGCAAGGAGGTTGGTCTGGAACGCGATCTCGTCGATGACGCCGATGATGTCGACGATCTTGCGCGACGAGTCGTTGATCTCGGTCATCGCGCGGATCGCCTGGGAGACGACCGCGCCGCCCTTGTCGGCTTGATCGCGCGCCGCGGTGGCGAGCTGGCTTGCCTTGCTCGCATTGTCCGCGTTCTGTTTCACCGTCGAGGTCATCTCCTCCATCGACGAGGCGGTCTCCTCGAGGCTCGAGGCCTGCTCCTCGGTGCGCTGGCTCAAGTTGGTGTTGCCCTGGGAGATCTCGTCGGCGCCGCGGTTGACCTCGGTCGCGGCCACCTGGGCACGGCTGACGACCTCGGTCATCTTATCGATCAGCTGATTGATGCCGCTGCCGATCTCGGCGAACACACCGCTCTTGCCCTTCAGGTCCATGCGCTCCTGCAGATTGCCGTCGTTGGCGCGCTGCACGAGCTCGCGGATCTCGCTTTCGACCGCGAGTTCCACCGTGCGGTCGGCCCACTCGACGACGGTCCCGAGGCGTTTGCCGCCGCCGTCGACCATCGGATTGGCGGTGATGCGCATGCTGCGCCCGCCGATTTTCATCTCCGACACATGGGTCTTGGACAGGGCGGCGAGCATCGCGCGCTGGTGCGTCGGATTCTTGTGGAAGGCGTCGATGTTCGCGCCCAACAGCCGGCTCGCGTCGAAGTTCGGCAGATCCTTGCGGAAATCCGCCTGGTTGCGGGTCATCATCTCGCGCACCGTGTTGTTCAGGTAGATGATGTTCAAGTCCATGTCGGCGACCATCACATTCGACCCGAGGTTGTCGAGCGCGCCTTTGAAGGCCGCGTTCAGCTGCGCCTGGCGCTTCTGCTCGGTGATGTCGGTCGCATACTTGACGACCTTGAACGGCTTGCCGTTCGTGTCCATGATCGGGTTGTAGCTCGCCTGGATCCACACCTCGCGACCGCCCTTGCCGACGCGCTTGAATTCAGCGGCTTCGAATTCGCCGCGGCGCAGCTTGTCCCAGAAGCCCCGGTACTCGGCGCTTTCTCGATACGCCGGTTCCACCAGCATGCCGTGGTGCTTGCCCTTGATCTCGTCGAGCGAGTAGCCCAGCACCTTGAGGAAATTCTCGTTCGCGGTGATCACGGTGCCGTCGAGGTTGAACTCGATGACGCCCTGGGCCTTGCTGACGGCGTTCAGCTGGCCTTCGTAGTCCGCGAAACGCAGCTTCTGTTCGGTGATGTCGGTCGCGAACTTGACCACCTTGATCGGCTTTCCCTTGAGATCGAGGATCGGGTTGTAGCTCGCCTGCAGCCAGACCTCGCGGCCGGCCTTGCCGATGCGCTTGAACTGGCCGGCCTCGAACTCGCCGCGCTGCAGCTTGTCCCAGAAGGCGCGGTACTCGGGCGACTCCCGGTACGCCGGATCGACGAACATGCTGTGGTGCCGGCCCTTGATTTCGTCAAGCGTGTAGCCGAGCGTCTTGAGGAAATTCTCGTTCGCGCTGACCACCGTTCCGTCCAGCTCGAACTGGATGACGGCCTGGGAGCGGTTGATCGCGGCCACTTCGCCGCGCATTTCCATGTCGGACACCCGCGCCGTTGCCGCGCGACCTTTCGGATTTTTCTTCTTGGCTGTTGCCATCTCAATTACCTCGATGATCTGTCAATTGATGTTGAGTGCGGGTGGGAACCGGAGCGTTCCCTCAGGCGGCACCCGCCAGTTCCGAAAAGCCCACCTGCTCCATGTCGCGGTGGATGAGTTCGTCGACGTCCAGCAAAATCAGCATTCTTTCCGCGACGATCGCGAGTCCCTGGATGAACTCGACCGTCGACGTGCTGCCCAGATTCGGCGTTTCCTTGAGGTTCTCGGCGCCGATGTTGACCACATCGGACACGCCGTCGACGACGAGCCCGAACTCGCGGTGCCCCTGGGACGATTTCACCGACAGCACGATGATCACCGTGAGCGGGGTGAACTCCGCCTGCGCGAGCCCGAAGCGCACGCGCAGATCGATGATCGGCACGATCGACCCGCGCAGGTTCAGCACGCCGAGCACGTGTGCCGGCACCTGCGGAATCTTCGTGACCGGAGTCCAGCCGCGGATCTCCTTGACGCGGAGGATGTCGACGCCGAAGTTCTCGTCGCCGAGCGAGAAGGTAAGCACCTGGGACGGTGCCTCCTCGACCGTAGAAGCGGAATCCGTTGAAGCGCTAACGCTCATCTGCCGTCTCCAATTTGTCGATGGTTTTCATTTTCGTAAGCGGGACTATCGACGACGGTGGCAATCGCTTGAGGCGAGCAGTTCTCACTTTTGTGCGGACGCAAAACGGCCGATTGGCGCGCCGACAGACGCATCGGGGGGAGCCGGGCGCAAGCTCCCGGCCTCGCGCCGGCACTTGCAAATCCCGGAAAACCAAGCAAAATTAGCAGCGTCTGCCTGGAGACACCGGAACCGGGCTGAATGCCTTCGTTAGTCCCATGAGGTTCGGTTCCGGTTCACCATGAGCCGCGATTCATCTTTACCCCGCAATCACGCTTGCGGGATCCGCCGCGCAGGATTCTCCGTGCGGCGTCGGGGATCGGCCTGGCGGGGGACGCCTGCCGTCAGAATCGATAACCGACTTCGACCGGAACAAACTCGATCGGGGACGA
The DNA here is from genome assembly GCA_037441085.1 of Gammaproteobacteria bacterium. Taxonomy (GTDB): domain Bacteria; phylum Pseudomonadota; class Gammaproteobacteria; order Steroidobacterales; family Steroidobacteraceae; genus Bog-1198. Next base: position 6,107 of record JBBISV010000045.1, read on the forward strand.
TGCGCTGATGCGCTGGTAGCGCGCCTCGAGGAACCAGGAATGCCCCGACGGCAGCGCGAACTCCAACCCGGCGCCCGCGTTCCAGCCGAATTTCGTCAAGTCGTGCGACGTGACCACCGCATCTCCGTACCCGAAGCCGCTGTAACAGACTCCCCAGAAAGGATCGCAATAGGCGTAGGCGCCGTAGAACGGCACGGTTTGGGTCAGTTCGATGCGCGTGTGCGTGATGCCGACACCGGCGAGCGCGTAGGCGCGCACGCCGTAGGTGATCGGCACGTGGTAGATGGCGTTTCCGGTCAAGGACCAGACCTGGCCGTTGCCCCCGTCGATCGCGACGTTCGTGTTCTGCTGGCCGAGCGCGAGCAATCGGCTCGACGCGGTGTGATCGGCATAGTGCAGGTCGAACCGCCAGTCGAGCGGACTCGTCTCCGACGGCACGACCGTCACGCCGCCGCCCATCGAGTAGCCGCCCTGCAGGTAATCGGCGCTCGTGCCGACCGGTTCGCTGAGCCCGCCCATCAAATCCCAGTGCAGGCCCGCCGAATCCGGGAACGGATCGGCCGCGCAGGCCGCGCCGGCCGCGCCGAGCGCCAGGATCGAAACCACCAGTGACTTGATCATCGCAACGCTCCTCGCGCGGTTGTCAGAATCCGACCCAGGGCCCCGCCACGCCGGCGGCGGAGTCGGCCTCGAATGCCACATAGACGGGCCGGCCATAGAAAAACGGCAGGCCCCAGTCGAATGAGCCCTGAAGATTCGTGCCGGCGGGACCGGCCAGGTTCGGCAGCGCCGCGCCGTTGGTGGCGAAATCCGCGTCGGCGTTGTCGACCGAGAATGCGATGTTCGCGGTCACGCCGTTCAGCCCCTCGACCGAGGCCTGAAGCGATTGCGACGTAGGAGGACAATAGAAGGTCGGCTGATCGGCACAGGTGGTCAAGGCGTCGTCGGTGAAGAAATAGCCGTTCGAGCCCGAGTCGATGAAACTCGACGGGTATCCAATGCCCGCGTAGAAGGTCGTCAGGGTGCCGTAAGCGGGGTCCAGCGTGTACAGGTTGGCGCCGGCCGGAAACGCGTTATCCGCCTGCGTGCCGATGCCGAAGATCATCGAGCCGTCGACGGTCGCGGCCGGAGAGGAAACCGGCGGCAGATCGATGACCACGCCGTTGTTGTCGGAGGGGAACAGCGCGACCGGATTCTGCAGCTGCGCGGCCACTGGCACGGCGACCGGCACGCAAGCACCGCCCGCCGGGCAGTCGTAGTAGGTCCCGGGGATCGCGCCGGTGGCGCAGTCGATGCCGCAGTCGGACACAAAGTTGCCGACGCCGAGGATCGCGTTGGCGCCGAACGCCTGCAGGGTGTTCTCCTGCGGCCCCTGCACGCAGGACGCGGGCGTCGCCCCCGCCGCCGGATCAGCGACGACTTGGACCGGCACCGCCGCGGCCTGTTCGCTGCCGATGCGAAGGTCGGCGCTGCGGACGGCTCCCCAGGCGTAGCCGTCGGCGAACTGCACGCACTCGTCCAGTGGATTGCCATAGGCGTCGTTCGCCTGCGGCAGATCGGCGGGCTGGACGCCGCCTCCGAGCGCCGATGCGAGAATCCGCAAACCCGTGGACCCCGTGTCCACCTGAACATGATCGATCGTCTGGCAGATCGTGGCGCTGCCCGGCGCGCACACCGTCACGGTGGTGTACATGGTGTTGACCGCACCCACACCTGCGGGGCCGGAATCGACCGTCACGGCCACCGTGTTCAGGCCGGTCCCGCCGCTCGAGCCGGTACCGCCGCCGGACGGTCCCGAACCGCCGCCGACACCCGCAAAGCCGCCGGATGAACCGCCGCCGCAGGCAGCGAGCAGACCGCATCCGGTGAGCACGGCGGCGGTCAACACACCGCGGCTCGCGCGGCGCAGGGTCTTCGACATGGGCATGGTCCTCAAGCAGTGTCAGCGCAGTTCGGCTCGCGTCACGCCGCCGGGCAACCGGGTGGGCAGGTAGGCGCGGCCAAAGGCGCGGCGCTGCACGCGCACGATGCTCAAATCCAGTGTCGGCGAACGGATCGAAAGAACATGGTGACCGGTCTTATGCAGCGCCGCAGCGGCGACGTAGCGTCCATAATAGGCGCCGAGCAATTGTTTCAAATCGGGGCTGCGCGGGCCATTCCAGGTGACCGCGAAAATGGTGCCGGCGCGGTCCGCGTACTCCCGCACCGTCTGTCCGTGCGCATCCACCAGTTGGTGCACGTCGAAGGACTGCATCGGGGTCACCGTCAAGGTGCCACGCACCGCGACCTGATCTTTCGCGACCGAGGCCACCGTGTCTCCGAGAGCCGCGGCGGCCGGCCTCGTGGCGACGAGCGCCGCCACCGACACGAGCAGCGCCGCCGCAGGACGGATCCGCGCAAAATACGAAGTCGCCGAAGACATCATCGCCTCCTCAGCCGGTACGGCTCATGCGATTGGACCGCGCCGCGCAAGCGAGGTTCCCGGGCGCCGGCCGGGCTGCAACGTCCAAAATCGCGCCGCGATTTTGTCGAACCAGCGGGTTCGTCCACACACCCTGCTCCGTAAAAACAAAAAGCCCCGGGACGGGGCTTTTTGTTTTTACATGGCGGAGAGGGTGGGATTCGAACCCACGTGCCGGAATTACCCGACCATCCGATTTCGAGTCGGCGCCGTTATGACCACTTCGGTACCTCTCCGTTTAACTTAAAGACATCGTCATTGTGATCCAGTGTGCAGCCGACGCACAAAACCATTTGTCAAGTGTCGCTCTACGCTGGAACAGTTTATTCTAGCGCATCGACACGCGGCCCGCCTCCTTACAAATGCTCAAGGAACCGGCCCAGCCACGCGGGACTCGAACCCACTAATACCGTGCAAACATCCAGAACGCCAAAATCCGTATCGCCCTGGGCAAAGGCCGCCATCGCAGTGTCCGCCGTGACGCTGCTCGGCACCTATGCGCCGGTCCCGGGTCTTGTCGGCCAGATCAAGGCGCTGGGGGAATTGCGCGTGGTCACCCGCAACGGCCCGCTGGCGTTTCATCGCAGCGCCGACGGCATGCCGGAGGGGCCGGAGTTCGATCTGGCGCAGCGCTTCGCGAACCAGCTCGGTGTACGACTGAAAATCACGCCCGTGAACAGCTTTGCCGAGATCTACGCGGCGCTGCAGAGCGGCCGCGCGCACCTGGCGGCGGCGGCGCTGAAGGTTCCGGCGACACCGATCCCCGGAATCCTGTTCGCACCGCCCTATGAACGCGTGCGCGAACACCTGGTCTACTTGCGCGGCGAACGCCGCCCGCAATCGCTCGCCGACATCGGCAATGCCGACCTGCAGGTGGCCGCCGACAGCACGCATGCCCACACGCTCTATTCGGCGGGCCAGTCGATTCCGGACCTGGTCTGGATAGAAAACGCCAGCACCGACACGCAGGTCATGCTCGACCAGGTGGCCGACGGCACGATCGACTACACGCTCGCCGATTCGGCCGAATTCGCGCTCGCGCACGCGCTGCATCCGGATCTGCGGGTGGCCTTCGACCTGCCCGACGCGCGATCCCTCGCCTGGGCTGTCAGCGCGCGACACCCCGATTTCCTGGGCGCCGTCGCGGATTATTTCTCGCAGATTCGCGCCGACGGCGAGCTCGGCTCGATCGTGCAGCGCTACTACAACCGCGCCGAGGACGTGGCCTTCGTCGGTCCGCGCGGATTCCTGCGCGAGATGCAGAGCCGTCTGCCCCTGTACCGCAAGTGGTTCGAGGAGGCGGCGACGGCGAGCCATGAGGATTGGCGTCTGCTCGCGGCGATCGCATACCAGGAATCCAAGTGGGACCCGCGCGCCGCCTCGCCCACCGGGGCGAAGGGCCTGATGCAACTGACCCGCGAAACGGCGCATGAGTCCGACGTGCAGAATCCGGACGATCCGCGCCAGAGCATTTTCGGCGGCGCGCGCTATTTCAAGCGGGTCATGGACAAGATCCCGGCGCACGTGCCGGAGCCGGATCGAACCTGGTTCGCGCTCGCGGCGTACAACATCGGCTTCGGTCATCTCGAAGATGCGCGCGTCCTCGCGCAGAAGGCGGGCCGCAACCCGGACTCCTGGCAGGACGTGCGTGAATTTTTGCCGCTGCTCGCCCAGGAGCGCTGGTACGCGCAGACCCAGAACGGCTACGCGCAGGGCTGGGAGCCGGTGCGCTACGTGGACAACGTGCGCGGCTACCGCGACATGCTCGAGTGGGCCTGGGGCCCGAATACCGCGTCGTTGAATTAACCCGGCGCCGCGGGCTTGCGCCGGCTCGCGAAAAAGTCGCGCAACAAGCCGCCGCACTCCTCGCTGCAAACCCCGCCGTGAACGTCCAGGCGGTGGGTCAGACGCGGTTCACGCGGCAGGTCGAAGACGCTGCCGCAGGCGCCCGCCTTCGCATCCCAGGCGCCGAACACGACGCGCGCCACGCGCGCGTTCAGCAGCGCCCCGGCGCACATCGCGCACGGCTCCAGCGTCACGTACATGGTCGCGTCCTCGAGACGGTAGTTGCCCAGACGCTGTGCGCAGGCGCGCAGCGCGATGATCTCGGCGTGCGCGGTCGGATCGCACGCCAAGATCGGCTGATTCCAGCCCTCGCCGACGATTGCATCGCCGACGACGATGAGCGCGCCGACCGGAACCTCGTCGATCTGCCGGGCGCGGCGCGCCAATTCGATCGCGAGCCGCATGAACGTGGCGTCGTCGCGGCGCACCGCGGCTCAGCCTGGAACGTTCGCGGCGCGGACCATCCAGACCGCGGCCGGCAACTGCACACCGGTCGCCGTCACGTGGGGCCGGAGCGCCGACCGCACGGCATCACTGACGGCATCGATGCACTCAGGATTCTCCCTCAGCGCGGCGCCGAGCGGGCCGATTCGGCACGCGAGCGTCACCGAATCCTCGAGATCGGCGCCGCCGATGCCGGCATCGAACGCATCGATCCGAATGCCGGCGTAGCCGGCAGCGGCCAGGATACGGCGCACGCGTTCCGGGTCGGCGAACGCGAACGGCCCGGGTGCGTCCGGCTCGGAAGGCGCCGGCGGCGGCAACAATTGCCGTGCCGCCTCCAGCGGCACGCGCATCCACAGGTTCTCCGCAAGCGGCCGCCAACAGACGAATGCGAGGCGCGCGGCGGGCCGCAGCGCGCGCCGGACGTTCGCGAACGCGGCGACCGGATCGCCGAAGAACATCACGCCGAACCGGGAAAATGCGGCATCGAACGCGACGGGACCGAAGGAGTCGACCTGTGCGTCGAGCTCCCGGAATTCCAGCGGCAGTCCCGGCATGTCAGCGAGTCGCTCGCGCGCCACCGCGAGCATCGGCTGCGACAGGTCGGCGGCGACCACCGCGCCATCCGGCGTCACGCATTGCGCGAGTTCGAGCGACGACTGGCCGCAACCGCAGCCGATGTCGAGTATGCGTTCGCCGGGCCGCGGATCGAGCAGGCGCATCGCCTCGCGCCCCAACGGATCGATCTGGCGGTCGAGCGCCCTCTGCCACTTGGCCCAGGTCAGTCCCGCGGCCGTGTTCCAGTATTCCCGTTGCGCGCGGTTGTCCGCGGCCGGTTCAGGTGACATCGGGACATCCCTCGACCAGACGCATCTGTATCTCCTCCAGGGGCACGCCCTTGGTTTCGATGACGACCGTCACCACCCACAGCAGCTGAATCACCATCATCGCGGCGAAGAAGGTGAACACGTAGTAGGGCGGGAACACGCTGACGAGCTGCGGAAAGAAGGTGGTCAACAGCGCGGCGAAGGTCCAGTGGGTGAAGCTCCCGAGCGTCTGGCCCCTGGCCCGATGGCGGTTCGGGAAGACCTCCGCGATGTAGACCCAGATCACGGCGCCCTGCCCGATCGCGTGCGCCGCGATGAACGCGAACACGCAGGCCGGGACGATTGCATACTGCCCGGAGCGGAAGGCCCAGGCGATGAGGCCGAGGGAGGCGATGTAACCGAGCGAACCGATGAACAGCAGGGTGCGCCGGCCGATCCGGTCGATGAGCCACAGTCCGATGAACGTGAACACGAGATTCGTGACCCCGATTCCGACCGAGTCGAGCAGGGCCGCCTTGGCGCCGAGGCCGGTCAACTGGAAGATCCGCGGCGCAAAATAGAGGATCGCGTTGATGCCGGACATTTGGTTGAAAAAGGCGATCACCATCGCCAGCAGGATCGGCCGCCGCAGCCGCCGCGTCCAAAAGCGCGCGGCGGGATCCTGATCCAGCGCCGCCGCGGTGATCGCCGCGGCCTCGGCGTCGATCGCGGCGGCGGAGGCCCCGGGTCGGATGCGTTTCAACACGGCCAGACCCGCCGCGGCACCGCCGGGCCGGCTCAGCAGCCAGCGCGGACTCTCCGGCAGCGGAAAGCACAGCGCCGTATAGAGGAGCGAGGGCACGGCGGCGACGCCGAGCATCCAGCGCCAGGCGTTGGGGCCGACCCCGCTCAACAAGGCGTTCGACAGGAACGCGACCAGGATGCCGAATACGATGTTGAACTGGAACATGCCGGCGAGCCGCCCGCGGTGTTCGGGCGGCGCGATCTCCGAGATGTACAGCGGCGCGGCCACCGTGGACACACCGATGCCGAATCCGCCGATCAGGCGCGCCGCGATGAACGACTGAACGTCGGTCGCAAGTCCCGACCACAGCGCGCCAATCAGATACAGCGCACCGATCAGGATGAGGGTCGCGCGCCGGCCGATCTTGTCGGTGGGCCAGGCGCCGAGCAGCGCGCCAAGCACGGTGCCGTACAGCGCCGAGGCGATCGCGATGCCGTGCATCGCGGCGCTGAGCCCCCAGAGCGTCTGGATTTTCTGTTCCGCGCCCGAAATCACGACCGTGTCGAAGCCGAACAGGAAGCCGGCGAGCGCCGAGGTCGCGGACCAGAGAAAGAGGCTGCGGCCCATCGTGGTGGGTGCCCCGCGCCCATGCTCGTGCCGCCGTGCCGCCCGGTGCGTCGTGTTCATGACGCCTAGTTTGACAGTGCACGGCGAACGCTGCCAATGTCTCTGCACGACCCGCCCGCCGCGAGACCCCGGAGAGCCATGAACGCCCATTGTATCGACGCCGCCGCCGCGGCAGCCTATGAGCGCGACGGCGCCGTGCTCATCAAGGGCCTGTTCGCCCCGTGGGTCGAGGAATTGCGGCGGGGAATCGAGCGCAACATGGCCGCGCCCGGGCCTTCGGCCGCCGAGAACCTGAAGCCCGGCGAAAGCGGCCGATTTTTCGACGATTACTGCAACTGGACGCGGATTGCGGAGTTCGAGCGCGTCGTGCGCGCGCCGCAGATCGCCGCCGCCGCCGCGGCGCTGATGCGTTCGGCGTCGGTGCAGATGTTCCACGATCACGTGCTCGTCAAGGAGCCGGGCACCTCGAAGCCGACGCCCTGGCATCAAGATGCGCCCTACTACTTCGTCGACGGTTCGCAGACGGTGAGCTTCTGGACGCCGCTCGACCCGGTCCGCGAGGCCGGCTTGCGCTGCGTCGCCGGCTCGCACCGCTGGCCGAAGCTCGTGCTGCCGGTGCGCTGGCTGTCCGACCAACGCTTCTACGCCGACTCTGACGATTACATGCCGGTGCCCGATCCGGATGCCGAGGGTATGCGCGTGCTCGAGTGGGCGATGGAGCCGGGCGATGCGGTCGCGTTCCACTTCCGCACGCTGCACGGCGCACGCGGCAACGACACGGCGCTGCGCCGCCGCGCCTTTTCACTGCGCCTGCTCGGCGACGACGCGCGCTACGTCGAGCGGCCCGGCCGCACGTCACCGCCTTTTCCCGGCCACGGCATGCGCGCCGGGGAGATCCTGCGGACGGATTGGTTCCCTTATCTTGAAACCGCCGGAGTCTGAAGTGGATTTTTCATGGACGATCGTCGGCCCGGGCTCCATCGCGAATCGATTCGCCGAGGCCGTTCGCCACACCCCGGGCGCCCGACTCGGGGGCGTATGCGGCCGCGATGAAGCGCGATCCGCCGCCTTCGCGGCGCGCTGGGCGCCGCCGGACGGCGCGCCGCCGCGCGCCGTCACGGACGTCGATGCGCTGCTTGGGCTCGACCGGGTGGACGGCGTCTACATTGCGACACCCCATTCGCACCACGACGTCTTCATCGAAGCCTGTTTGCGGGCGGGCAAGCCGGTGCTGTGTGAAAAGCCGCTCGTCGTCAACCGGCCGACGGCCGAGCGCCTGGTGGCGCTCGCGCGCGCGCGGCGGGTCTTCCTGATGGAAGCCCTGTGGACGCGGTTCCTGCCGATTTACGAGGTCATCGGGTCGTGGCTCGACGAAGGCGCGATCGGACGGCTGCGCTACATCCAGTCGAGCTTTTGTTTTCCCACGCCGTTCGATGCCGCGAGTCGACTGTTCGCACCGGCCCTCGCCGGCGGCGCGCTGCTCGACACCGGCATTTACAACCTTTCCATGGCGCATTGGGCCATTGCGCGCGCGACCCGGCGGTCCTGCCCCGAGCCCTCGTCGATCGACGCGCGCGCGCTGCTCGCCCCGAGCGGAGTCGATATGCGGGTGATGGGGACGCTCTGGTTTCCGGGCGACGTCGGCCTCCAATTCACGTGCGGATACGACAGCGAAGCGGACAACGCGATGCACATCTGCGGGGATGCGGGGCGGATCGCGATCCCAAACCGGTTTTGGGAGGCCCGGGACGCCGTGCTACAGCGGCCGGGCCGCGAACCCGAGGCGCGCAGACTGCCGTTTCGCGTCAACGGATTCGAATATCAGCTCGAAGAGGCGATGGCCTGCATCGGCCGCGGCGCCCTGCAAAGCGAACGGATCCGGCACGAAGACAGCTGCGCGGTCATTGGTTGGATGGACGAGATCCGCCGCCGGATCGGGGTCGCTTATCCGTTCGAGTGATGCGTCCGCGCGAGGTGCGCGCGGAATGCGGCCAATCCGGCATCGATGGTCGCCCGGCCATAGCCGATACGAAACCGGTCGGCGGGCGTCGGCGTCAGGGCCGAGCGATACACCGATGGCGGCAGCACGACCACGCCGGATTCTTCGACGAGGCGCTTCGCGAACGCCTCCACGCCGTCGGCCCCTTTGTACCGCGGATACATCACCACACCGCCGTCGGGCGTATATGACTCGAACAGGTGCTCGTAATCGGCGAGGAACGCCTGGGTTTTGGCAAGGCCGGTGCGCGCGAATTCACGGGTTCGCGCCAGGATCGCGTCGGCGGCCGACAGCGCGACGACGGCCAGCCTTTCGCTCGGGGCACTGTTGCAGATCGACAAATAGTGCTTGTAGCGCACCATGCGCTCCAACAAGTCCCGATCGCGGCAGGCGATCCAACCGATCCGCAGGCCGGGCAGGCCATAGGCCTTGGACATCACGTTGAGCGACACGCCGCGTTCATAGAGGTCCGCGGCCTGCGGCAGTCTCGTGGCGGGCTCACGCTCGATCAGTCGATAGACCTCGTCGGACAACAAGTAGATGCCGTGTGCGCGGCACAGCGCGATCAAGTCATCGTAGCGCGGACGCTCGAGTATTTTGCCGGTCGGATTGTGTGGGAAATTGATGTAGATGGCGCGCGTGTTCGGTCGAACGGCGGCCGCGACCCGCTCGATGTCCAGCGTCCAGCCCTCGTTTTCCTCGAGCGCGACACCGGTGACATCGCAGATGGCGGCCGGCACCGACTCGGCGGACTGGTAATTGGGGGTGACCACGATCACATGCGAGCCTTCATCGAGCAGGGTCCGGTAGAAGGTGTAAACGCCCTCCTCCGCACCCGCGAAACACAGAATGTCCCCGGAGGCACACGCGTCGTAGGTGGCGGCGATGGCCTCGCGCAAATCCGGCGCCCCATACGGTTCGGTATAGCTGAGCGGCTGAGCCATGAACCGGTCCATCGCAGCCGGGCCCGCGAGCGCCAGCAGCCCGCCGATCGACAAAGATTCGGCATCGGATGCCGTCATGTGGTGCCGGGCGGCGAACTCCCATTTGCCCAGGTAGGTTTCGAGACGAAATTCAGGCAGCTGCGGCATGGTGCATCGTTCCTCTGCGGACCCCCGGCGGAGCGAGGGCCCGTCAGTTTGCACGATAACACCACGCACATCACGAACGGTCCGCGGCGCCGCTCCTCAGCCGGATTCGGCCAGCCGCGCGACCGCCTCCCAGGTGGTCAAGCGCATGCAGTCGCGCTCGTTCATCCGCCCGAGCCATTCGACGAGGTTGGAGCGGCCGCGTGTCAGCGGAATCCATTCGGGCGTCTGCGCCAGAAAGTCCATTTGCGGCGCGACCATGAGGTCGGCAAGAGACGGCCGGTCCGAGGCGAGGTAGGCCTTGTCTCCCAACAAGCGGCCGAGTTCCCCGAACACGACCTGGGCACGGGGCATCGCCTCGGCGATCGCCGCCTCATCAGGGACCAGACCCAATAGCCGCGGCCCGACGACACGGTGGAAGCCGATGACGTCGTTCACGCCTCTGAACAGATACCAGTCCGAGATGCCCATGATTTGGTCCATGCGGGCCGCCTCGCTCGGCTCGCGCGGGATCAAGGACGGCGATGGCAGCACCCGCTCCAGGTGGCGCAGGATGGCCTGCGTCTCGTACAACGTGAAGCCGCCTTGTTCGAGGACGGGCATCTTGCCGAACGGGTGCCGGGACAGGTGCGGTTCCAGCTTGTGGGCGCCCGGCGCCAAACCCGCGACCCGAAACGCGGCACTTTTCTCGATCAGTGCGGCCAGCACGGCGCGGGCGGCCGGGCTCCCGGGAATGGTGTGAACGATGAATGGCGACATGACCGACACCTCAGGACTGATTGACGGAGTACTGCTCGAAGTTCACCAGGCGCGCCGGCCATCCCGACCCCACCTTCCCGGCGAACACTTCGGCTTCGGTGCCGAGCTGCTCCAAGTCGCGGTGCTCGAGACTTACCCGCGTTCCGCCGGCGGCGAGTTCCTCAAAGCGGATTTCCACTTCCATCAGGATCTTCGGGTCGAAGCGGAATTGGGGATTGAGCTGCCACCCGAGCAACAGGCGGCCGGGCGGATCCCAGGCAAGCACCCTGCCCCACAGGGTCTCATTGCCGTCGGAGTCGCGTTCGAACCAGCGTCCGCCCCTCTTCGGCTCGATGACCAGTTCGACGTGCGGCTTGTCCGCCGGCGTCTTGCCGCGGGGCCACCACGCGCCCATGTGGGAAGTGAAAAGCTCGAAGGCTCGCGCCGTCGACGCTTTCACATCGATGCTGCATTTGACGGGGGCGATGCTCATTTGGACCGTTCCTTCTCGTGTTCGTCGTCCGCGAATTTCTGGAATGCGGCCAGTGCGCCGCGCCAATGCCTGTCCAGCCACTCACGCATGGCTCCCACCCCCCGAGGGTCGATGTGATAGATGCGCCGCGTGCCGTCGGCGACTTCCCGCACCAGACCGGCTTCCTTCAGCACCTTGAGGTGTTGCGACACCGCCGGGCGGCTCACCGGCAGGCCGCGCGCGAGGTCAACGACCGCCCTGGGTCGTTCGGCGACGCGCTCGAAGATCTCGCGGCGCGTCGGGTCACCGAGGGCGGAGAGTCCGGCGAGCGCGGATTTTAAGTTAGCCATGACTTACGGTAAGTCAAAACCTACCCAAACGTCAAGCGTCGCCACACCGCAGGCCTCGCCGTGTCCGCAGGACCCTTCGGCCGGGAGCGCGGTCGCTCCGATCAGGGCAATTTGAGCCAAATTTCGTTGCGCCGCATGAACCACGGCACGAACGGCGCGTTGTATCGCGCATAGATCGGACTACCGGCCGACCGCAAACCGGCCGCGCGCACATCGCGCGTCAAGTCCGCGAGGTGTTCCTGGTAATTGCGCTCGGTCCACATCCCCGAGTATCGGATCACGGCATAACGTCCGCCGGGAAACCGCTCCAACCGGATGCGGGGATCCTTGGGCTCGGGAACGCTGGAAAGGGTGAATTGCCGGGGGATCGTGAATTGCACCACGTACTGCCCTTGCGCCTCGATTTGCGTGACCGGGGCGGCCATCGAGATCCGTCGGTCACCCTGATTCTTGCCGAAAATGTAGGCCGCCAGGATCCTGAACCCCTGGCTGCCCGCGCGATTCGGCGGGCCCGGCACGCGCACTTCCGCGACGAGATAGGGCGCATACTGGCGCACCTCGAATCCTGCATATCGGTGCAGAACGACGTAATCCGGCTCTTCGATTGCACTGGCCATGGCGGCGAACGAGCCCATTGTCAGCAGCGCGATGAGTCGCAGCCAATATTGGCGCGGCATGCGTCCCTTCGGACGCCACTCGACCCGTTGCGCATTCATCCGGGCTTGATTCCTCGATCCGCCTGCCTGACAGGCATTATATGCCCACGCGACCTAATCTGGACGGAAGGCGAACATGAACAGCGAAACCACCGACTTCCCGAATTCACCGCTGGTACTGATCACCGGAGCCTCGCGGGGTATCGGCGCGGCCACCGCGGCCTTGTTGGTCGAACGAGGAGCCCGGGTGATCGGCCACGGCCGGCGGCCGACCGTGAACCTCATCGATGCCGATCTCGCCGAGCGCGCCTCGGCGTGTCGACTGTGGGAACGCGCATTGGCCCGGGCCGACGGACGAATCGACGTCCTGATCAACAACGCGGGTCTGTTCGCGGCGAACCCGCTCCGCGACACGGAGGAAGCTTGGCGCGCGGCCTGGGAGGTGACTTTGCGCGTCAATCTGACCGCGGCGGCGGAACTGTCCCGCCTTGCGGTGCTGCACTGGCAGGCGAGGCGCAGTCCGGGACGGATCGTGCATATCGCCAGTCGCGCCGCGCACCGCGGCGACAGTCCGGACCACTGGCACTACGCCGCCGCCAAGGGCGGCATGATCGCATTGCATAAAACCATCGCGCGCGCGTATGCAAACCAAGGAATCCTCAGCTTCGCGATCTC